>NZ_JAWJUW020000018.1:0-63652 GCF_033052795.2 Halovibrio sp. HP20-59 | reverse complement strand
TTGCCTTGATATTGGGTGATTTGTCACCAACATCAGCAAGCGCCCACATGAATTACCTGATCAAATTGTTAAAGAGCGGTTTCGCTGTGCTTAACTGGCTAGCCGTTGAACTGGCTTACCGCAGCGAGGAAGGCGTATTCTACGCATTTCCTGGCGCTTGTCAAGGGCGTTGTTTTCGATGTAAACCTGACCACATCCAAAACCGCTAACTCGTTGACAAACCGAAGCTTTTACACTTCATTCACCGCTGGTAACGCTTGGCGTCCCCGGCAGCGGATGCGTACTTTACGGTTTCGCTACCGGGTTGGCAAGAGGTGTTGTGAAAAATAATACGGAAAGTTCAAATAAGCGTCACACGGGCGTAACGTTTCTTACCCGCCTGAATAACATAGCTCTTACCTGTCGCCAGCATAGTCTCTTTGGTAACAATGTCGCCGTCGACCTTAACCCGCCCATTACCCAGCATGTCTTTGGCTTGGGCACTGTTATTTGCAAGCTCCGCTCGATTGAGCACTGCCGCAATGGGCGCTTGCTCACTGCCTTCAAAATCGACCGTAACTTCGGGCAGGTCTTCCGGCAGTTCGCCATCGGCCAGCTGATTACCCGCTGACTTGTGCGCATTGGCGGCTGCTTCGTCCCCGTGGTAGCGAGCGATCAGCTCTCGCGCCAGCTCCATCTTTATATCCCGCGGGTTCGCTCCCTGTTCTACGCTCTGCTTCAACGCGGCGATTTCTTCGTTAGATTTCAACGAGAGCAGCTCAAAATAGCGCCACATTAAGCTGTCTGGCATGGAAACCAGTTTATTGAACATGGAGCCAGGCGCTTCATCGACACCAATGTAATTATTCAATGACTTCGACATCTTCTGCACGCCGTCCAACCCTTCGAGCAGCGGCATGGTGATAACCACTTGGGGCTCCTGGCCGAAGTGCTTTTGAATCTCGCGGCCCATCAGCAGGTTGAACTTCTGGTCAGTACCGCCCAGCTCCACATCCGCTTCAAGGGCTACCGAGTCGTAGCCTTGCACCAGCGGGTAAAGGAATTCGTGAATCGCTATTGATTGATTGGCCTTGTAACGCTTTTCAAAGTCATCGCGTTCCAGCATACGTGCGACTGTACTCTGGGCTGCCAGCTCAATCATTTTGGCAGCGGAAAGCTCGCCAAACCATTCCGCGTTAAAACGTACCTCGGTCTTTTCAGGGTCGAGGATTTTAAACACCTGCTCTTTATAGGTTTCGGCGTTGGCTTTCACGTCCTCTTCGGTGAGCGGTTTACGCGTCACGTTTTTGCCGGTTGGGTCACCGATACGTCCGGTAAAGTCGCCAATGAGAAAGATGACCGTGTGCCCCAAATCCTGAAACTGGCGCATTTTGGTCAGCAACACGCTATGCCCGAGGTGCAAATCAGGGGCCGTGGGATCAAAGCCCGCTTTAATACGCAGTTTGCGGCCGGAGGCTAGTTTCTTTTTTAAGTCATCCTCAACCAGGATTTCATGCGTACCCCGCGCCAGCAGCGCTAAAGCCTGATCCACCTCACTCATTGCCTCTCTCCACTATGTAAGAACCGCCCTTGCCGGACGCTCAGGTGATAAATAACCGACGATGTTACCATGCCCGTTCGACTTGGTTGAGCCTTGGTTGAGCCCTGGTTTGATCTTAGCCCCCGCTTTGCACGAGCTAGCTTATGAAAACACTTGCCGCTTCGCCGCTTTATTATATTGGCCTGATGTCGGGCACTAGCCTGGACGGTATCGATGCCGCGCTCATCGCCATTGAAAATGATTCGCCGCCGCGCCTGCTGGCAACCCATGCCGAGCCAATGCCGGACGAGCTTCATCGCCTACTGTTTAACCTGTGTCATGCAGAGCAAGTCAGTTTTGCGCAGCTCGCAGCAGCGGAGCACGCGTTCTGCCAATGTCAGGCACAAGCCGTGCAACGCCTATTAGCCCCCCTTGCAGTGGGCGTAGAACAGATCAGTGCTATCGGCAGTCACGGCCAAACCATCGAGCACGCTCCTGCAGGCTACGACGGCGGCCCGGCTTATACGCTTCAGATGGATAATCCCAGTCTGCTGGCAGAACTCACCGGCTGCACGGTAGTAGCCGATTTCCGTCGCCGCGACCTAGCCGCTGGCGGACAGGCTGCACCGCTGGCACCGGCCTTTCATCAGGCGCTATTTGGTCGAGCAGACGCGCATCAGCTGGTGCTTAATTTAGGTGGCTTTGCCAATCTCACCTGGCTTTCTAGCCAGCCGACCGATCCAGTCATCGGTTTTGATACCGGGCCCGCGAATGTCTTATTGGATGGCTGGTTTGCCTTGCACCAGGGCGGCCGCTTTGATCAGGACGGTGATTGGGCCGCGAGCGGAAAGGTAGATGAAGCGCTGTTAGCTCGATTGTTATCAGAACCGTTTTTTCAGCAACCGCCGCCAAGAAGTACAGGGCGTGAGCTATTTCACCTCGACTGGTTACAACACCATCTTAGCGGTCAGGAAGCCGCTGTTAATGTACAGGCAACGCTTGCGGAGCTTACCGCCGTGAGTATCGCTAATGGCATTAAACAACTGCAGATCAATGATGGCCCGCTGACGCTGATCACTGCTGGCGGCGGCGCCCATAACGGCTATTTAATGCAGCGCCTTGCCTACCATCTGCCTAGCGTCACGCTCACTTCACCAGCGGCGTACGGCTGGCCTGAAGATTGGATTGAAGCGGGCGCCTTTGCCTGGCTGGCTCATCAGCGGTTGAATCATCTGCCTGGCAACTTGCCCTCGGTCACTGGCGCACAGGGGTCGCGCGTGCTGGGCGGCATTTATGCTGCGTAGTTAAATATTAGCAAAGGGCTAACGCTTAATAATCATCGCCATCGCGCAGACTTAAATGACTCGGCACCTGTTCATCTAGCGACAGGTTACGACCCTTGGCATCGCTATAATTAAGCAGCATACGCAGGTCGTTAGCCGAGTCGGCGTGGGCCATGGCCACCTCCCTACTGATATGCCCCGCCTGATGCAGGTCATGCAGCGCCTGATCAAAGGTTTGCATCCCGGCATCGCGGGATTTGGCCATCGCTGCTTTAAGCTCGGCGACCTCCCCTTTACGGATCAAGCCGGCAATGCGCGGCGACTGCAGCATGATCTCAATGGCAGCACGGCGCCCGCCTGCCAGCGTGGGCAACAGTTGCTGGGCGACGACCGCACGCAGATTCAACGAAAGATCCATCCATATCTGCTCATGGCGTTCATGGGGAAAGAAATGAATGATGCGCTCCAGCGCCTGGTTGGCGTTATTGGCATGCAGCGTTGCCAGGCAGAGATGGCCGGTTTCAGCAAACGTCAGCGCGTGCTCCATGGTCTCCCGGGTGCGGATTTCACCAATCAGAATGACATCCGGCGCCTGACGCAGCGTGTTTTTAAGCGCCACCTCAAACGACTCGGTATCAATCCCCACTTCGCGCTGATTCACTATGGCGCGCTTATGGGGGTGCAGGTACTCAATAGGGTCTTCGATACTGATGATATGGCCGCCGACGGTTTCGTTGCGCTGCTGAATCATCGCCGCCAGGGTCGTCGACTTCCCGGTTCCCGTACCGCCGACCACTAACACCAGCCCGCGCTTGGCCTGAGCTAACTCAGCCAACTGCTCCGGCACACCCAGCGCCTCCAGGCGAGGAATCTCGATCGCGATACTGCGCACCACCATGGCCATTTGATTGCGCTGCTGAAACGCACTGACCCGAAAGCGCCCTTTGCCCTCGCGACTCAGCGCGAAGTTCGCTTCATGCTCGCTGGCAAACCGCTCGCGCAAGCCTTCCGGTAGTGTGTGGGTGACCAGTTCGCTGACCTGATGAGCGGTTAAACGCTGCTGACCCAGTGGCACCAGCCCATCGGGCATTTTTAGGCTTGGCGGTGCGCCTACTGAGATAAGCAAATCGGAAGCGTTCTGCTCGACCATAATGTCGAGCAACTCATGCAGCCACTGAGTGGGCGAGAGCTCGACAGATGGCGCTTGAATTGAGCTGTCTTTAGTCATCTTTTATCGCCAGCGTTCCCTTCGCACTCAGCTGCGCCTCTTCTAAGCTTACCGTACCGTCTTTCACTAACCGAGACAGCGTGGCATCCAAGGTTTGCATGCCCAGGCTGCCGCCGGTTTGAATAGCTGAGTACATCTGCGCCACTTTGTCTTCACGAATCAAGTTGCGCACTGCAGAAGTGGCAATGAGGATTTCATGGGCCGCTACGCGTCCGCCGCCCTGACGTTTAAGCAGTGATTGTGACACCACTGCCTGGAGCGATTCCGACAGCATGGAGCGCACCATGGCTTTCTCTTCGCCGGGAAAGACATCAATGATCCGGTCGATGGTCTTGGCGGCAGAGGTGGTATGCAGCGTTCCCAGCACCAGGTGACCCGTCTCTGCTGCGGTCAGCGCTAAGCGGATGGTTTCCAGGTCACGCAGCTCGCCTAATAAAATGACATCCGGGTCTTCGCGCAGCGCACTGCGCAAGGCATCGGCGAAGCTATGCGTGTCGCGGTGTACTTCGCGCTGGTTAATCAAACAGCGTTTGCTAGCGTGGACAAACTCAACGGGATCTTCAATGGTAAGAATATGCTCGTAACGATGGTCGTTGATGTAATCCAGCATCGCCGCCAAGGTCGTGCTTTTACCCGACCCGGTTGGCCCCGTCACCAACACCAAACCGCGCGGTAGCATCGCCAGGCGTTCAAATACCTCTCCCAGCCCCAGGGTTTGCATGGAAAGCACTTGGTTGGGAATAGTGCGAAACACTGCCCCCGCGCCGCGCGCTTGCGTAAAGGCATTAACGCGAAAGCGCGCCACGCCCGGCACTTCAAAAGAAAAATCGATTTCCAGATGCTCTTCGTAGTCGCGCCGCTGGCGATCATTCATGATGTCATAGATCAATTTACGCACATCGTTATTATCGATGGCGGGCACATTGAGCCGACGAATGTCGCCATCAACACGTATCATAGGCGGCAAACCGGCCGAAAGGTGCAAGTCAGAGGCATTCTGCTTTGCCGAGAATGCTAGCAGTTCGGTAATATCCATCTCTCTTTCCAGCTGCGGTAAGGTGCTTGAGTATGACAGACATCGCACTTAACGAGTCACTCGGCTATGCATACGCTCAGGCGCGTGAACGCCTGCATAACGCATTAGCAGACGCGGGGCGCGCTCAGGACGCGGCCGAGTTACTGGCAGTCAGCAAAACCAAGCCCGCGGCGATGATTCGTCAAGCCTGGCAGCTTGGTCAGCGTCAATTTGGTGAAAACTATTTGCAAGAAGCGCTCGAAAAGCAAGCTGAACTGGCTGATCTTGACGACATTGTATGGCATTTCATTGGGCCACTGCAGTCCAACAAGACACGCGCTGTGGCCGAGCACTTTGACTGGATGCACAGCGTCGACCGACTAAAAATTGCCAAGCGTCTTAGCGAACAGCGGCCAACGCACCTTGCGCCGCTCAACATCTGCCTGCAGGTTAATATCAGCCGCGAAGAGAGCAAAGCCGGCGTGCTGCCCGAGGAGCTGGAAGAGTTGGCCCGGGAAGTTGCCATGTTGCCTAATTTGTACCTGCGCGGCTTAATGGCGATCCCCGCTCCGGCAAAAAGTCTCGACGCTCAGCGCCAGCCATTGGCAGCACTACGCGAGGCTTTCATCGCCTTACAAAAAAGCTTGCCAGACGCGCCCCTGGATACGCTTTCGATGGGCATGAGCGACGATTTAGAAGCCGCCGTGCTGGAAGGCGCCACGCTGGTACGCTTAGGCACCGCGATTTTTGGCGCCCGCCAGTCGGCTTAGGTGAATAGCAGCCACCTACATTTTCACTGAGCATACTTTCACAAAAGGACAGCTACCATGGCGAATCAGATTACCTTCATTGGGGCCGGCAACATGGCCAGCGCGATTATCGGCGGCCTAATTGATAGCGGCATCGAACCGGCGACTATTACCGCCACCGCGCCGAATGACAGCGAACTGGCATCGATTAAGCAGCGTTTAGGCATCAATACCGACACCGACAATAACGCGGCGGTGGCTGAGGCCGATGTGGTGGTACTCGCGGTGAAGCCGCAGATCATGCGCAACGTATGCGAAGCGTTGCGCGACAGCGTTCAGCGACAGAAGCCGTTGGTTATCTCGATTGCCGCTGGCCTGGATGCCGACACGATTGACCAGTGGCTAGGCGGCCAAAACGCCATGGTTCGCTGCATGCCCAATACGCCCTCGCTGGTCGGTTATGGCGCCAGCGGCCTCTACGCCAATGCCAAGGTCAGCGACGCTCAGCGCGACGTGGCGACCCAATTAATGGAAGCGGTCGGCATTGTCGAGTGGGTGGAAGAAGAAACTTTATTAGATGCTGTTACTGCCGTTTCGGGCAGTGCCCCAGCCTACTTCTTTCTGATGTTCGAAGCCATGGAAGAAGCCGCAGTTAAACTCGGCCTGCCTGCCGCCACCGCGCGCCGTCTGGCTATTCAAACCGCGCTGGGTGCCGCCACCATGGCACAGCAGAGCGATAAAGACCCGGCCACGCTGAAACAGAATGTCATGTCACCGGGGGGCACCACCGAACGTGCCATTCAGCATATGGAAGAGGCACAATTGCGCACCACCATTGCCGACGCCATGCAGGCCTGTGCCGATCGCGCCCAGGCCATGGCCAAGGAACTGAGCGGCCGTTAATACAGCTATTCGGCTAGCACCATCGTTCGGCTAACGCAGCCTTCCAGCAACGGATCATCAAGGAGACACACTAATGGGCAATGCAGGGTTAATGCTGATCAATACGCTGATCAATATTTATCTATTTTTACTGATGCTGCGTTTTTTGCTGCAGGCATCGCGAGCAGATTACTACAACCCGTTAAGCCAGTCGGTGGTCAAAATCACCCAGCCGGTGGTAGGGCTGTTCCAAAGCTTTTTAGGCCCCGTTGCCGGCCGTTTTGATCTTGCCACCCTGGCGGCAGGCTTTGTACTCAAAGTTGCCAGTATTATTGCTATCTTCATGATCTTTGGTTACGGCATGCCGCCCGTTCCGGGGTTACTCATCGCAGGTGTGGCTGCCTTGGCGAATGCGATTTTAAAGATCTACTTCTTCGCCCTGATTGTGATGATCATTTTGAGCTGGGTCGCGCCCAATGCCAGCCACCCGGGCGCGCTACTGGTGATGCAACTGGTAGAGCCGATTATGGCCCCGGTTAGAAAAGTCATTCCACCGCTGGGCATGATCGACCTGTCGCCAATCGTTCTGTTTATTGCTATTAACATCATTGACGGCCTGGTAGTGGGCGCCATGATTCGTGCTGCGGGCATGCCCGGCGCGCTGGTCGGTCTTTAATGCGCATTGCCAATCACTTGTTCCAGTGGATCGATTTAGCCAGATTCATTCAGCAGGACTCTTTCAGCCGGATTAGCAACTTCAATGCCTGATACAGATACGCTTGCGTTTGCAGACCGGCCGACGGACTCCGTCGGACTGGTGACGCCGCACGTGGCACGCTTCGACACACCGCTTTCCCTTGCCTGCGGTAAAGTGCTGCCTGCCTACGAATTGATTTACGAAACTTACGGTACTTTAAACGCTGAGCGCAGCAATGCGGTACTGATTTGCCATGCGCTCTCGGGCCACCATCATGCCGCTGGCTATCACAGCGAGGAAGACCGCAAACCCGGCTGGTGGGATGCCCATATCGGTCCCGGCAAAGCGATCGACACCAACCGTTTTTTTGTGGTGTCGCTAAACAATCTGGGCGGCTGTCACGGCAGTACCGGCCCGATTAACCACAACCCTGACACCGGCCGCCAGTGGGGCCCCGATTTCCCCATGGTGACCGTCAGCGATTGGGTTGCCAGCCAGGCGCGGCTTGCCGACCACCTGGGGATTGAACGCTGGGCTGTGGCAGTAGGCGGCAGTCTCGGCGGCATGCAGGTAATGCAGTGGACAATGACCTATCCGGAGCGGGTGGCTAATGCGGTGGTCATTGCCGCCACCCCTCGGCTATCGGCACAAAACATCGCCTTTAACGAAGTGGCCCGCCAGGCGATTCGCTCCGACCCTGAGTTCTTTGATGGCTGGTACGCCGAGCACGACACCGTGCCCAAGCGGGGGCTTAAGCTCGCGCGCATGGTGGGGCATATCACCTACCTGTCAGAAGACGCCATGGGCAGCAAGTTTGGCCGTGACCTGCGCAGCAATGATCTCAACTTCGGCTTCGATGTTGAGTTTCAGGTAGAGTCCTACCTGCGCTACCAGGGCGATACGTTCTCCACCGCTTTTGATGCCAACACCTACCTGCTGATGACCAAGGCGCTGGACTACTTTGATCCGGCGGCCACTCAGGGGGGCGATTTTGCCAAAGCCTTGGCGCCAGCTCAGTGCCCGTTTTTGATTGTCAGCTTTACCACCGACTGGCGATTTCCGCCCTCGCGCTCCCGCGAGCTGGTCGATGCGCTAACCCGCGCTGGCAAGGCAGTCAGCTATGCCAACATTGAGTCACCCCATGGGCACGATGCTTTCCTACTCTCGAACCCACGCTACGATGCCATCGTCAGCGCCTTTATGAATCGCGCTGCCCGCGAGCTTGATCTTGTTGAACCGGGCCTTGTTAAATTGGGCATAGAGGAGACGCCATGATGCGCGCCGACCTTGAATTAATTTACGACTGGGTGCCCGAAGGCGCGCACGTGCTCGACCTTGCCTGCGGCGACGGCGAACTGCTTGAGACGCTGGCGCGCAATAAGGCGGTGACCGGTTATGGCTTAGAGATCGACCATGACGGCATTAATGCCTGCGTGGAACGTGGCGTTAGCGTTATTGAGCACAATCTGGATGACGGCTTAAGCAGCTTTTGCGACAACAGCTACGATCAGGTGATCATGACCCAGGCCCTGCAGGCGCTGCGCCGTCCGGACAAGATGCTCGATGAAATGCTGCGTGTTGCCGAAGAGGGCATCATTACTTTCCCCAATTTCGCCTATTGGCGCCATCGCGTACATTTGGGTCTGCGCGGCTATATGCCAGTCTCCAAGTCGCTGCCCCACGCCTGGTACGACACGCCCAACATCCACCTCTCCACGTTCAACGACTTTGAGCACCTGTGCCGCGAAAAAGGCTTGGTCATTGTTGATCGTGCGGTGGGTGTGGGCGATCATCAAGGTCACTGGAAATCGCGGCTATGGCCCAACTTATTCGGTGAAATTGCCATTTTCCGCGTTCGCCGCCGCTAGTTTTTCGTTGCGTTTAAACGTAACCCAAGGAGTCACGCCATGTTACGCAGATTAATGATCAGCGCCGCCCTTATTGGCACGCTCTTAGCCTCTGCTGCTACCAACGCGGAACAGTTCGACCGGGTTGGCGATTACGAGATTCACTACAGTGCGGTGAACAGCAGTTTTTTAACGCCGGAAGTGGCCCAAGCCAACAACATTCAGCGCAGCGCCAACCGCGGCCTGATCAATGTAAGCGTGCGCGAGCGCCAGGAGGACGGCAGCACTCGTTCAGTTAACGCCAGCGTGCAAGGCCACGTTAGCGGCTTGACGGGCGCCCAGGAGTCGCTCAGCTTTCGCACCGTGCATGACGGCGATGCCACTTACCACCTAGCCCCTTTTACCCTACGCGACGACGAAAGCATGCGCTTTGAGTTAAGGGTGCGCTACGACCGCAACGCCGCCCCCGAACCGGTGAGCTTTATTCAGCGTTTTTATATTGATCGCTAAGCGCTATTTATATAAAGCTCGTGTGCCGCACAGGCAAATTGCGGGTTAACCGTACGCCAATGGGGCGTTCCTGCTCTCGCTCTACTGTCATACCATAGGCCAGCACTTCCACCCCGCTAGCCGATGCGTCGGCGAGGGCAGCCGCGTAAATCGCGTCAATATGCGCAGCGGCAGCTACGTCAGCAATGCCTTCGTGGGCGACACAAAACAGCAGCACCGCCCGTTCGCCCTGCTCTGCCAGCACTCGCAGCGAATGCAGGTGCTTGGTACCGCGCACGCTTACTGAGTCCGGGAAGTAGCCGTGGCCGTCCTGCTCTTTGAGGGTGACCTGCTTCACCTCGATATACGCCCGCCCCCGTTCGGGGTCGTCGAGCCTAAAATCGAGGCGGGCATCGGCCACTTTCACCTCTCGGCGCAGGGTGGCGTAGCCTGCCAACGGTGCCAACGCTCCCGCCTCCAGCGCCGCTTCCACGATGCGGTTAGCGCGGCCGGTATGCACCGAGGCGAGCGCCACCTGTCCATCCGCCTGGGGCAGCTCGATAAACTCCCACGTCCAAGCCAGCTTGCGCTTGGGGTTATCGCTAGGTGACAGCCACACTCGGCACCCGGGCACGTTCACTGCCTTCATTGAACCGGTATTGGGGCAGTGGGCGACGACTTCGCGGCCATCATCCAAACGCACATCGGCGAGAAAGCGCTTGTAGCGCTTGATCAGCGTGCCCGGCACCAGCGCCGGATAGACTAGCATCACAGCCTGCCCACAAAGCGTGTAATCCGTGCCACTGCCTCTTCCAGCCGGGCCACATCATTGGTGAAAGCAATGCGCACGTGGTGTTCGCCGCCACGCACGGCAAAATCAATGCCGGGGGTAATCGCCACGTTCTCCTCCTGCAATAAGCGTTCGCAGAAGGCCTGGCTATCACGGCTGTAGCGGGAGATATCCAGCCACAGATAAAACGCCCCTTGGGGCGGGAGATCCGGCGCCAGCCCCAAGCCTGCAAGGCCCTCAAGCAGCACCTGGCGGCGCTCTTTCAGGGTTTCACGGCGCTTTTCAAGAATACCCCGGCACTCAGGTGTAAACGCCGCCAGGGCGGCATGCTGCGACGGCGTCGCCGCGGCCAGAAACATGTTCTGCGCCAGCCGCGTTAATGGCTCCACGGCATGCTCTGGCGCCACCAGCCAGCCCAAGCGCCAGCCGGTCATGCCAAAGTATTTTGAGAAGCTGTTGACCACAAAGGCGTTGGCGGAGAGCGAAGTCGCCGACAGCGGCGCATCGTCGTAATTGAGGCCCTGATAAATCTCATCGACGATGACCTCGCCTTCGTGCTCAGCGACCGCTGCCAGCACGGCAGAGAGCTGTTGCGCGCTCAAGGTGTGCCCGGTGGGGTTAGAGGGCGACGCCAACATCGCAAGCCTCATGCCAATGCCGGGCGACCAGGGCAGCATCCAACTGCCAGCCGCTCTCGCGCCCCACAGAGATCGCATCTATCTCAGCGCCCGCCAGAGCCATAAAGTGGCGATTGCAGGGGTAGTTGGGGTCAGCCATCAGCACCCGCGAGCCGGATTCAACTAATAGTTGGCTGGCCAGCAGCAGTGCCCCCGACGCCCCTGGGGTTACCAAAATGCGCGCTGGGTCCACCGTAGCGTTAAAATGCTCTGCGTAATGCCCGGCGATTGCCTCGCGCAGCGCGGGGAGTCCCGCTGCGGGCGTATAACGAGTATGGCCACTGGCCAGCGCCTGCTGCCCGGCAGCGACAATCGGTGCTGGGGTAGCAAAGTCCGGCTCACCCACTTCCAGATGGATCACATCGTGACCGGCGGCTTCACGCGCTTGGGCCATCTCCAGCAAATGCATGACCCGAAAAGGGGCAACGTGATCGACACGCGAATTCCAGGCCATAATGGCTCCCTCATCTAATTCATTCTTGAAACTGGGTAAATATTGAAAAACTAACTAAAACATGGCGCTAGTCATATTTAAGGCCAAACAATCGTCGAAAGCGCACCATTATGCTTGCAACTCAGTCATTTTTCAGCTAAACAAGCATCCCTTTGGCGTGAGATCGTGACAATCGCTCATGGTCGATCAGTAGTCACATATGGAAGGGGGCAGTCCCATGCCAGTAGCAGAAAAGAAACCGGAAGCGTCCAAGTCCTTCACCCCCTATGAGCCAGCACCGGGTGAAGAGTATATGAACGATCAGCAGCTAGCGCACTTCCGACAGCTGCTGTTGGATTGGAAACAGGATCTCATGGAAGAGGTGGATCGTACCGTACGCCACCTGCAAGAAGATGCGAACAACTACGCCGACCCCGCCGACCGAGCTACCCAGGAAGAGGGCTTCAGCCTGGAACTGCGTACTCGTGATCGCGAGCGTAAGTTGCTCAAGAAAATTAACGAAACCATCGATAAAATCGATGATGATGACTATGGTTTCTGCGAAGCCTGCGGCGTTGAAATCGGCATTCGTCGCTTAGAAGCTCGCCCCACCGCCACACTCTGCGTGGACTGCAAAACCTTAGCGGAACTTAAAGAGAAACAGCTCGGCGGCTGAGTACTCGCAGCACGTTCGACTTGAACGCGGGCACCTTAGGGTGCCCGTTTTTGTTGACAGCGCTTGCCTGAACCACTGAGGACGACGCGACGATGAACGACTCTGTTGGCTACCGCGGACGCTTTGCGCCGACGCCCTCCGGCCCACTGCACTTTGGCTCTTTGGTCGCCGCCTTAGGCAGTTATTTAGATGCTCGCGCGGCTGGTGGGCAGTGGTTGGTACGCATTGAGGATATCGACCCACCCCGCTGTCCCGAAGGCACAGCGAGCACCATCCTGCGCCAGCTGGAGACCTTTGGCCTAGAGTGGGATGGCAGTGTCATGTGGCAGCACACCCGCGGCGTGGCTTACCAACACGCTTTAGACCAGCTTATTCAGCTAGACCTCGCCTACCCTTGCAGCTGTTCCCGCAAGCAGTGGCAAGGCTATGACATCTATCCCGGCTGGTGCCGCGATGGTGTTTGCGAGCCCCATAAACCGGTGGCTTGGCGGCTGCGCAGCGACCGTGGCGAGCGCCCCATCCGCTGGCAAGACCGGCTGTTTGGCGCGCAGCAATTTGACCCGGCTGAACTGGGCGATGTGGTATTAAAGCGCAAAGATGGCCTGTGGGCGTATCAACTAGCGGTGGTGGTTGACGACGCCGAGCAGCATATTACCGATGTGGTACGCGGGCTCGATTTGCTCGATAACACCCCCTGGCAGCGCCAGCTACAGAACGCCCTTCAGCTACCCCAACCGCGCTACCTGCACTTGCCGCTCATCGTCACCGCCGAAGGCCAGAAGTTGTCTAAGCAGAACCTGGCCCCATCCCTGGCGGAAGATGAGCGAGAAGTACGCCAGCAGCTCTTTCAGGCGCTGGCGGCGCTGGATCAAGCACCGCCTCAAGAACTTGCCTCAGAGCCCCCAGCGATTCAGCTACACTGGGCGGTAACCAACTGGTCGTTGGCGCGTTTAAGCCCAACAGCACACCGTTTAACCCCCTCTTTACCTCCAGCAGGAGACTGATATGTACGTCTATCGCATCATGCTGTTTTTGGTGTTTGGCGGCTACCTGCTCTCTCCGCTGCTGATGAACGGCTGGAGCGACCCCGAGGCCGCCTGGTACCGGCCGTTTGCGATTTGGGGCGGCTTGATAGCGCTAACCCTCTGGCTAGAGCAGAAGAGAAAGCTTGATGAGCGTTGAGATAATCGGGGTACTGTTGCTGGGGTTAGGCTACTTGGCGCTGCTGTTTGGCTGCGGTTTTGCCGTTGAGCGGGGCTGGGTGCCGGTGCGCATTACCCGCCACCCAATTGTCTATACCTTAGCGCTTGGGGTTTACGCCAGCGCCTGGGCAATTTACGGCAGCGTGGAAATGGCTGCCCACGCAGGGTTTGGCTACCTCGCTTACTACCTGGGCGCAGCAGGGGCCTTCTTGCTTGCTCCCGTACTACTGGTGCCCATCCAACGTATTACCCGCACCTATCAGTTAACGTCGCTGGCGGATCTGTTTGCCTTTCGCTTCCGCTCCCGTTGGGCGGGTACGCTGGTCACCCTGGTTAGCCTGCTGGCGGTGCTGCCGCTGCTCGGCATTCAAGTCCAAACCCTGAGCGAAGCCATCAATATCATCACCGCCAGCCAAGCGGGGTCCAGCGTTGCGCTGGTTTTTTGCGCCGTGATTGCCGCCTTTGCGGTCATTTTCGGCGCACGGCACAGCCAAACCTACGGCCGTCACGATACCCTGCTCAGCGCCATCGCGTTTGAATCTATCGTCAAGCTACTGGCCATGCTAGGGCTCGGCGCAGTCGCCATGTGGATGGTGTTTGATGGCCCTGGCGACCTGCAGCAGTGGCTGGAAGGGCCCGGCGCGGCCCTCCAGCAACAGACCCCAAAGCTGGACCCAGCCCAGTGGCGAACCCTGCTGCTACTGTTTTTCGCCGCCGCCTTTATGATGCCGCATCTGTTTCATATCAGCTTCGCGGAAAGCCTATCGCGGCATACGTTGCTGCAAGCGAGTTGGGCGCTTCCGCTGTTTCTGCTGTTGATGGCGCTGCCTGTGCCGTTGATTTGGTGGGCGGCTCAATCCGCCGCGCCGAATATTCCCCTCACGGCTTATGCCGCCTACCTGATGACCGAACACTGGTGGGTAGGGGCGCTGGCGTTTATCGGGGGGCTCGCCGCCGCCAGCGGCACCATGATTATGATTGCGCTGGCGCTCTCGGGCATG
The DNA here is from genome assembly GCF_033052795.2 of Halovibrio sp. HP20-59. Taxonomy (NCBI): domain Bacteria; kingdom Pseudomonadati; phylum Pseudomonadota; class Gammaproteobacteria; order Oceanospirillales; family Halomonadaceae; genus Halovibrio; species Halovibrio sp. HP20-59. The sequence continues at coordinate 49,164 of NZ_JAWJUW020000018.1, read as the reverse complement.
GTGCTCAATCATATTGTGCTGGTTGCCAGGCCCCCCGAGGCACGCAGCAACCTTTATGGCTGGCTACTCTGGCTGCGCCGTGGCTTAGTGGTCGCTGTGATTATCGGCGGCTGGGTATTTTATCAGTGGGTAGGGCGCCACCATGGTCTCATCGGCTTGGGGTTAGCCGCGTTTGTCGGCATGGCCCAGTGCCTGCCCGGCATGCTAGCGCTGCTCTACTGGCCGGGTGCTAACCGTAAAGGCATGATTATTGGCCTTAGCGCAGGCGTCGGCGTATGGCTATGGGGGCTATGGCTGCCGCTAATGCTCTCCCTACCCGTACCGACGCTGCCTTTTACACCGCTAACCGATACCGGTGCGCCAGTGTGGTACAACGTCACGCTGCTGTCGTTAGCGGTCAATATCCTGCTGTTGATTGTGGTATCGCTATTTACGCGTATCTCCGAAGGAGAAAAAACGGCCGCGGAAGCCTGTTCAGTCGATGCGGTGATTCGCTCCAAACGTTTTCCACTGGAAGCCGCCACAGCGAGCGATTTTTCTACTCACTTAGCCCACGCCCTTGGCGATGAGGCGGCAAGCCGTGAAGTGAACCGGGCCCTACAGGCGCTCAACTTAACGCCCCAGGAACGTCGCCCCTACGCGCTACGCAGGCTGCGCGACCGAATCCAGGCAAACCTCTCCGGTTTAATGGGTCCATCGGTGGCGCGGGACATCGTTGATCGCTACCTGCCCTATCGCCACGACGACGCCCCGGAAACCGACGACATTCACTTTGTTGAGAGCCGCTTGGAAGCCTACCGCTCGCGGCTAACGGGGCTGGCCCGTGAACTCGATGGCTTACGCCGCCATCACCGCCAGACCCTGGCTTATTTACCGGTTGGGCTTTGCGTTCTGGGCGATGATGATGAGTTGTTAATGTGGAATCAGGCGCTCTCTCAACTCTCGGGTATTAGTGGTGACAGCGTGATCGGCTCGCGCCGCGATAGCCTTCCCGCTCCCTGGCCAAGCCTATTGGGCAGCGTGCTAGACGCAACATCTGGCCCGCTCTACAAGCAAGCGGTGTCGTTGCACGGTAAAGACTACTTTCTGACCCTACACAAAGCCATTCTCAGCGGCCATGACAGCCGGGGCGGCAGCGTTATCCTGATTGAAGACCACACCGAAATGAAATGGCTAGAAGACGAACTGGTGCATGCTGCGCGCCTTGCCTCTATCGGCCAGCTAGCGGCAGGGGTCGCCCACGAAATCGGCAATCCGATGACCGGCATCTCATCACTGGCGCAAAACCTGCGCTACGACACCAACGATCCAGCGCTGTTGGAGACCGCCGATCAAATTCAACAGTTGACCCAGCGAGTGACTAAAATCGTCAATTCATTGGTCGGCTTTGCCCATGGCGGACGCCAGGCGGTAGCGCTGCCGGCCTCTCCCGTGTCACTTTCAGCTATTAGCGAAGACGCGCTGCACTTGATCCACCTAGCCCGATCGGGCGAGGATGTTAGTTTAACCAACGCGGTGCCCGCCGACCTGACCGTTCGCGGCGATGCCCAGCGGCTAACCCAAGTGATGGTCAACCTACTGAGCAATGCCCGCGACGCCTGCAACCAAGGCGGGCAAGTCCAGATTAGCGCAGGATGTCACGGGGAGCTTGCCTGGTGGCGAATAAGCGATAACGGCCCAGGGATTGACCCACGGGTGCGCGACCACTTGTTCGAGCCCTTTACCACCACCAAGCCCGCAGGCGAAGGTACTGGTTTAGGCCTTTCGCTGGCCTATCAGATTATCAATGAGCATCAGGGCAAAATAGACGTGGCCTCACCACCGCCCGGACAGCCTCGCGGCACTGCCATTACCCTCTGGCTGCCGCTTTACCAACAGGATGATCAGCCACCTTATGCCTAGCATTCTGATTGTTGAAGACGAAACGATTATTCGCAGCGCCTTAAAGCGCCTACTGGAACGCCATGACTATGCGGTTAGCGAAGCCGCCAGCGCGGAGGAAGCCAGCCAGCTTGAGCTCAGAGGGTTCGACCTGATCATTAGCGACCTGCGCCTGCCGGGCGAACCTGGCACAGCCCTGATTGCTGCTGCAGCGCCGGTGCCTGTCTTGATCATGACCAGCTACGCGAGCATGCGCTCCGCAGTGGAATCGCTCAAACAGGGCGCAGTGGACTATGTCGCCAAGCCCTTCGACCACGCCGAACTACTCGAAACCGTTGCACACATTCTGCAAAAACAGACGACGCCGCAAAGCCCACCGCCGGCTATTACCGATGCCGGAGGCAGCCGACAAACCATGATCGGCAACTGCGCTGCCATGCAGCAGGTTTACACACGCATTCGCAAAACTGCGCCGGCGGATGTCACCTTACTGGTACTGGGTGAGTCGGGCACTGGTAAAGAGCTTGTGGCGCGCGCGATTCACCAGCAAAGCAAGCGTGCCAACGCACCGCTGATTTGCGTTAACTGTGCGGCAATTCCTGAAACACTGATTGAGTCAGAGCTGTTTGGCCATGAGAAAGGCGCTTTTACCGGCGCCAGCGCTGCACGCACCGGCTTAGTTGAAGCTGCCGATGGCGGCACGCTATTTTTGGATGAGATTGGCGAACTGCCACTGGATGCCCAGGCGCGCCTGTTGCGCGTTCTTCAAGAGGGCGAAATCCGTAAAATTGGTTCGGTGGAAACTCGTCACGTGAATGTTCGCCTGATTGCAGCAACCCATCGTGACCTGCTTGCACTGTCAAAAACCGGCGAGTTCCGCCTCGACCTTTACTACCGGCTAAACGTGATGCAGATCGAACTGCCGCCTCTGCGCGAGCGTGAAGATGACGTACTTGAAATCGCCGATATTCTGCTCGACAAGGCGTGTAAACGCCACGAACGTACGGGGCTGCGCCTCTCCCGCGCGGCCCGCCAAGACCTGCGCGACTACCCTTGGCCAGGCAACGTGCGTGAACTAGAAAATGCCCTGGAACGCGGCGTCATCCTTGCCGAAGGGCATTTGATCCACCCGGATGATTTGGGCTTAGCACCCACCCCCGCTCGTGCCCATGCTGCACCCAACGCGACGACGCCAACCGCGAATGCCAGCCTGGATAAAGGCGCTGAAGAGAATGACGACGACCTTTCATTAGAAGATTACTTTCAGCACTTTGTGCTTGAGCACCAAGACCAAATGAGCGAGACCGAGTTGGCACAAAAACTCGGCATTAGCCGTAAAAACCTCTGGGAGCGGCGCCAGCGTCTAGGCATACCGCGTAAAAAAACGGCACGGCGCCCAGGTTAAGCGTCTGGGCATGCCTGGCCATTAGGCCTATCGCTTGCATCGCCTACGACCATTGTCTAATACACTGATTTAAATAAGAAATATCCCTACCTTTTGCCACTCATGCACTGTTACCTTCCCACACAAGCAAGCGCACAATCGGGCGCAAAAGCGGTAACACTTCTTGCAATGCCAAATTCCTCAACGCCACTAAAAACGCCAACCATCTGAAATTTATAAATTATCGAATAGATGGCACAGCGTCTGCAGTATTACTGGGTAAGAAAAACAAAATGGGCATAGCGGTAGGTCACCAACAAAAACAACATGACCTCGCCACAACCTGAGCCACAACAAAAACAATGGGGCCAGGTAGAGACAATGTACTAATAACAACAACAGGCTTGAGTCTCATGACTTGCTTGCGCAAGCGGTACAGGCGCAATCAACAAAAATAAAACAAGCAAGTAGCCCGAAAAGGACGCGACGTACGCCAGCAGCTTTGCATCCTAACAACAACAATAGCAGTCAGCGTGTACACCCCGGCGCCAACAACAATTCCCCGGGGGAGAAAAAGTTCGCGGTTGGATTATTGTTTTGAATACGAGGCGGTCGGAACTATCTTGATCCTCACGCCTACCGACTGCGGTGCGTATTCAGGGCGATGTGCCATCATGAAGAAAAAATAGCAGCACGGACGCTGATTTATTGCTTTATAGGGGAGGCTCTCTTAGCCTCCCCTTTCCGTGTTTGGTCACTTGAGTTCGCGCTAACCAGCGGCAAATGCTTTGCAAGCCTTAGGGTGTCGGATACACTCAGGTATTAACTGTCCATGTTAGGTACACATTTGTCCTGCTTTTACATAGACACGTTACCTATTTATAGGCTTTTTTTATGTACCCTGCGAGTTGAAATCGTCGCATGTTTAAAGGATTTACCCGTTTCCTACACAGCCCGGGAGAGCAATTGAAAACCTTGCTCGATCCCCAAGAGAGCACCACCCGCGCCCTCTCTCCGCGTAACATCCCTCGGTCAGAGCACCCTGTTTCTCGCCAGCATATTAGCGATGCCGCTTTAAAAGTGCTTTATCGCCTTAGCGGCGCAGGCTATGACGCCTATTTGGTGGGCGGCTGTATCCGTGATGCACTGCTTGGCAAAATGCCCAAAGACTTCGATGTAGCCACCGACGCTACTCCCGAGCAGGTGCGAGACCTATTTCGTAATTCGCGCCTGATCGGCCGCCGCTTTCGGATTGTACACGTGCGCTTTGGTCGCGAGGTCATTGAGGTCACCACCTTTCGTGGCAAGCCCCAGGACGAGCATGGCGATCATATTGCCCACCAGTCCGACGCTGGGCTGCTGCTCCGCGATAATGTCTGGGGCAATATCGAAGAGGACGCGCTGCGGCGCGACTTTACCATCAACGCGCTCTACTACAATATTGCCGACTTCAGCATTACCGACTTTGCTAATGGCGCCAGCGATATCCAGACGCGTACGCTGCGACTGATTGGCGACCCGGCCACGCGTTATCGCGAAGATCCAGTGAGGATGCTGCGGGCGGTGCGTTTTGCGGCGAAGCTCGACTTCACGATAGATCCCGCCACCGAAGCGCCGATGTACGACCAAGCCCCGCTGCTGTTGCAGATTCCGCCAGCGCGGCTATTCGACGAGGTGCTTAAGCTGTTTATGTCGGGCTATGGGCTAGTCACCTTCCGGCTGCTCAGCCACTACGGCCTGTTTGGCATGCTGTTCCCCGAAGCCGAAGAAGCCATGGCCGACGCTGCCTGGGCCGAAGAGCTAATCGAGCAAGCGCTGACCAACACCGACAAGCGCATCGCCGAAGAGCGCCCGGTCACCCCGGCCTTTTTGCTGGCAGCCTTCCTATGGGCGCCGGTCAAACAGCGCCAGGAAGTGCTGGAGCAGGAAGGCATGCCGCCCATTCCCGCCCTGCAAGCAGCCGCGCAGCAGGTGGTCTCGCGGCAGTTAGAGCACATCTCGATCCCCAAGCGCTTTGGTATTCCCATGCGCGAAATTTGGGAGCTACAGCAGCGCTTGCCCCAGCGGCGTGGTAAAAAAGCCTTTCAAACCCGCGAACATTCGCGTTTCCGGGCGGGCTATGACCTACTGCTGCTGCGTGAACAGGCGGGCGAAATACCGCGAGGGTTAGGCGACTGGTGGACCGCGTTTCAGCGCGGTGATGAGCACGAACAGCGTCGTCTACTGCAAAAAGTCGGCGGCGACCCCGCCAGCCAGGGCGATCGCCGTCGCAAACGGCGGCGTAAACCACCCAGCCCAGATTCAGAGTAGTCTTTAATGCCGATTCAAATCGCCTATATCGGCTTAGGCAGCAATCTTGAGTCGCCTATTGAGCAGGTTAGCGAGGCTCTTGATGAGCTGGCCACGCTGCCACTAACCCGGTTAGTGGCAGCGTCATCGCTTTACGCCAGCCGTCCGGTGGGGCCGCAGGATCAGCCTGACTTTATCAACGCGGTAGCCACGTTGGAGACCCGGCTCTCGCCGCTGGCGCTACTCGACCAGCTTCAGGCGTTAGAGCAGCAGCATCGCCGCCTCCGCCAGCGCCACTGGGGGCCCCGCACGCTCGACCTTGACCTGCTGCTCTACGCTAGCGACCACATCGACTCGCCGCGGTTACGCGTACCGCACCCGCAAATGACTGCCCGGGCCTTTGTACTGCTCCCCCTCGCAGAGGTCGCCCCCTCTCTCGATCTTCTCCAACAGCCGCTATCCATCTGGCTTGAACGTGTTGAAAACCAAGGCTTGGAACGCTTACCTAACGCCTAGTGTGCGGCTAACGCTACCATTTGACACAAATCTCGACACCGACACCCCATTCAGGTAACAATTGCCGGTTACGCCACTTCGCGCCTGCAGGGAAGCAGCATTAATAATGGTCGGCTGCCTATGTCGCAGCGGCCTCAAGTAAAACATGAGAGCACGCCATGAAAACCGTCACCCTAAGCACGCTGCAGGCCTATAAGCAGGCTGGCGAGACGTTCAGTTGTCTAACCGCTTACGACGCCTCCTTTGCCCATGCGGCAAGCCAAGCAGGCATTGATGTCCTGCTGGTCGGTGATTCGCTAGGCATGGTGCTGCAAGGCCATAACAGCACCCTACCCGTCACCATTGACGATATCGTTTACCACACCCGATGCTCGGCGCGTGGTAAAGGGCATAGCCTGCTGATGGTGGATCTGCCGTTTATGAGCAACGCCACCACCGAGCGCCTGCTGGAAGATGCCGGTGCCGTAATGCGCGCGGGCGCGGAGCTGGTCAAACTGGAAGGCGAAGCGTGGATGGCCGATGGCATCCGTGAACTCACCCGCCGCGGCGTACCGGTATGTGCCCACTTGGGCTTAACCCCGCAAACCGTGCATCAGCTAGGTGGCTATAAAGTTCAAGGGCGCGACGCCGCTCAAGCGGAACGCATCATTAATGACGCAAAAGTACTTGTCGAAGCGGGCGCCTCGGTGATTCTGCTTGAGTGCGTCCCTGCCAGCCTGGGCAAAGCGGTCACAGAAGCGCTGGATGTGCCGGTGATTGGCATTGGCGCTGGGCCGGATACCGATGGCCAGATACTGGTGATGCACGATGTGCTCGGCATTACCCACGGCCGCACACCCCGCTTTGTCAAAAACTTTATGGTCGAGGCGGACAGCATTCAAACCGCTTTCCAGAACTACCATGAAGCAGTTAAAACCCGTACCTTCCCGGCTCAAGAGCACTGTTTTTAAACCCCATTTTTGTTATCGACACGAAACGACTATGCGCACTTTGCGAGACATTGATCAGCTTCGCAGCACGCTGCGAGATTACCGCCAACGCGGCCAGCGTATTGCCCTGGTACCCACTATGGGCAACCTGCATGAAGGGCATTTAGCGTTGGTCGACTGCGCCCGCCAGCACGCCGATATCGTGGTGGCCAGCCTCTTTGTCAATCCTATGCAGTTTGGCCCTGGTGAAGACTTAGACGGCTACCCACGAACATTTAACGCCGACCAGACGCAGCTGGTCGAGGCTGGCTGCGATGTACTGTTTGCACCCACGGTAAGCACGCTTTATCCCAACGGCTTAGACGCCCAGACCCGCGTTCACGTGCCCATGGTAGGTGAAGGTTTATGTGGTGGCTCCCGACCCGGCCATTTTGATGGCGTCTCTACCGTGGTCAGCATGCTGTTTAATCTGGTACAGCCAGACGTCGCCTGCTTCGGCGAAAAGGATTACCAGCAGCTGGCGGTAATTCGTAAGTTGGTAGGCGACCTGCACATGCCCATCGAGATTATCGGCGTGCCCATCGTGCGCGCTGAAGATGGCCTGGCTCTGTCATCACGCAACGGCTATTTAAGTAGCGAGGAGCGTGCAATCGCCCCTGCGCTTTATCGCACGCTGTGTACGCTTCGCGATGCGCTGGAGCGCGGAGAACCTATCGAAAAGGTACTACATCAGGGCCACACCGCGCTGTATGATGCGGGCTTTACGCTGGACTACCTGGAACTGCGCGATGCGACGCTAGGCCCCGTTACCCTAGCGACCCGCCATGCGGTACTGCTCGCCGCCGTCAAGCTGGGCCCGGCGCGATTAATCGACAACCTCACTGTTCAACTCCCGGCCAGCGCTGCCACTACTGGCAGAGAATAAACAAACAACGGGCAAAAATAGGAACTCACATGCATACCATCATGCTCAAAGCCAAGCTGCACATGGCTCGCGTCACTCACGCGGTACTCAACTATGAAGGCTCCTGCGCCATCGACGGCGACCTGCTGGATATGGCGGGTATTCGCGAAAATGAGCAAATTCAGATTTATAATGTCGAGAACGGCGAACGCTTCACTACCTACGCCATTCGCGGCGAGGAAGGCTCCAAGTTAATCTCAATCAACGGTGCGGCGGCGCATCTGGCCGCGCCGGGCCACCGCATCATTATCTGCAGCTACGCTCACTACTCGGAGGCCGAATTGGACAACCACCAGCCCGCGCTGGTGTATCTCCAGGAAGGCAACCATGTTAGCCATACCAGCCATATTATCCCGGTGCAGCTGGCTTAGGCTGAGACCGTCTTGCCACTTTTTTTGCTAACGGGCCATTATGTGGCCCGTGTTTATTTGCCTATAAAGGTTTATTGCCGCAAAGCACTACCATCCCCTATGCTGAAGGGACAGCTGACAGAACACGAATAAAAGAGTACAGCTGCAGTACGCCTATCGGGCATCTGGCATCAGACTGTCTGTTAATTACTTCAGGAGTCATTTTATGCAAGAAGTAGTCATTGTTGCGGCACGCCGCACCGCTGTGGGCACTTTTGGCGGTTCACTGGCAGGTATTCCAGCGAGCGACCTCGGCGCTTTGGTGATCAAGGATATTCTCGCCTCCACCGGCGTTTCTCCCGATCAAGTGGACGAAGTACTACTGGGCCAAGTGCTTACCGCAGGCGCTGGCCAGAACCCGGCGCGCCAGGCATCCATTAAGGCAGGCCTTCCTGAGGCCGTACCGGCCATGACCATCAACAAAGTATGCGGTTCGGGCCTTAAAGCGCTGCACCTTGCCACCCAGGCAATTCGCTGCGGCGATGCCGAGCTTATTCTGGCTGGCGGTCAGGAGAACATGTCCGCCTCTCCCCACGTCCTGCCCAACTCGCGCACCGGTCAACGCATGGGGGACTGGAAAGCCATTGACTCAATGGTGCACGACGGCCTGTGGGATGCCTTCAATAACTACCACATGGGTATTACCGCGGAGAACTTAGCCGAAAAATACGGCATCACCCGCGAAGAAATGGATGAATTTGCCGCCGCGTCGCAGCAAAAAGCCGCTGCGGCGATTAAAGAGGGTAAATTCAAAAGCCAGATCGTGCCGGTGGAAGTTCCCCAGCGTAAAGGCGACCCAGTGGTGTTCGACACCGATGAAAACCCACGCGAAGTGACGGCGGAAAAACTCGGCGGTATGCGCGCTGCGTTCAAGAAAGATGGCACTGTGACGGCGGGTAACGCCTCAGGGCTCAACGACGGCGCCGCCGTGGTGATGATCTGCTCGGCAGAAAAGGCCAAGCAACTCGGCCTTGAGCCGTTGGCGCGTATTGCCGCCTACGCTAATGCAGGCGTTGACCCGGCGATTATGGGCATTGGCCCGGCTCCGGCCACCCGCCGCTGCCTGGAAAAAGCCGGCTGGAGCCTGGACGACCTTGACTTGGTAGAGGCCAACGAAGCCTTCGCAGCTCAAGCGCTTTCGGTTAATAAAGAGCTCGGCTGGGATGTCAGCAAGGTCAATGTCAACGGCGGCGCGATCGCCCTCGGCCACCCGATTGGCGCCTCTGGCTGTCGCGTGTTCGTAACGCTGCTCCACGAAATGATCGCCCGCGATTCGAAGAAAGGCCTGGCGACGCTGTGTATCGGCGGCGGCCAGGGTGTGGCGCTAGCGATCGAGCGTCCGTAAGCAACCCTACCGCTTGTTTAACTATTTGTAGAAAATTAGCAGAAAGCCCTCGTCAATTGACGAGGGCTTTGTCATTTTAGGAGATGCGCGCAGTAGACGAGTAGCAAATTTATCAGTACTCATAACAGGGTTACCTCACACCACGCAAAACTAATGTGCCAATACACAGGCGCGGTGACGACTGACCGGTGTTTTATAGCAAATTGCCATTCATAGCAATTTGCTATAAAATGAGATTAGAATTAAAGGGTTTCATTAAATGCACGTAATTACCCAAAAGCGAATATGGGAAGCTAAGGGAAGATATCCAGATACTGATACCGCACTTGACGCATGGTATCGCCTAATGAAGTCCAATGATCCAAAGGACTTCGCTGCCATGAAAAAAATTTTTCCCGCCACCGATAAGGTCGGGAATGTCCATGTTTTCGACATAGGTGGCAACAAGTTAAGGCTAATTGCTGTAGTTCAGTATCAAGCCAAGAAGGTTTATATCCGCCACATTCTTAATCACACAGAATATGACAAGGGTAAGTGGAGAAAGGAGTGATTATGCACGCTCTCGTTGAACAAGCTACAGAACACTGGGCCTTTATTTCCCCCCTGCTAAGCGACCCGACTACCGAAGCCGAATACGATATTCGAGTTGAGGCGCTGGATGAAATACTCGACCTAATTGGGGATGACGAAACCCACCCTCTCGCAAGCCTTGCGGGGCGCCTGGGTGATGTCATCGAGGCCTATGATGAGCAGCACCGGCCAATGCCAGACGTACCGCCAGCGGACGTTCTTCGCTACTTAATGCAGGAACACCAAATTTCGCAGAGCACACTACCGGAAATTGGCGCCCAATCGGTTGTTTCTGAAGTATTAAATGGCCGTCGCCACCTGAACTGGCGCCAAATTTGCGAGCTTTCAGAGCGTTTCGGAATCTCCACCGACACGTTTAAAGAGCCCCGGAAAAGGCTCAAAATCATAAGCTAATCAAAAGCCCGCTTGCGGGCTCTAACCTGCTGATAATGAAGTTCTCTTTTAAGCACTTACGTCAAAGATGATCGCTTTCATTAACCTCTCTTGTTTTAAGGTTACGATCAGCCCCAATAGCATCATGGCGATCAGCAGAATGATCCAGCGGTAACGGGTGTGGTTAGCCATCAGCATGGCAGTACTCATGAGATAGCCTCGCTTTATTTCATATTCTCTGAGCCCGTATATAACCATTACCTCTTTTACCGCTTTTATCAATTTGCAGCTCGGGTGTAACTAGTCAAGTCCGGCGCAGAACGCCTCCAACAGCGCCCAGCCATGGGGCCACTCCCTTAACTGACTAGCGGCATTGATATGTCCGCAGTTACCGACGTTAATAAAGCCTGCTTGCCAAGCCTGAGCCATTTCTTTAGCGGAGACAGTAGTGGCATAGGGGTCATCGCTGCTGGCAACGACCAATGCTGGAAACGGTAGTGGCCCTGCTGGAACGCATCGGAAGCTGCTCGCCTCAGGTGGAAAAGCATCTGAGGCAGGGTCTGGCGCAGCGACCAAAAACGCACCGCGGACTTTTGCCAATCGACGCGCCTTTTTATCGTCACATTCGGTCGCCAGCGCCCAATGTGCCACCAGCAGGCATGACAAACTGTGAGCAACGAGCAACATCGCCTCTCCTGCCTCATCAATGGCGGCGTCTAATGCCTTCAGCCAATCACTCAACATCGGGCTATCCCAGGAGCTAGGCTCAAAGCACCTGCTGGCCGGCAGCCGCTTTCGCCATAGCGTCTGTCAGTGGTCAGCATCAGAGTTACCCAGGCCGGGAAGAAACAGCAGGCGAGTAGCATTGTTATCAGCGCTCATAACAGAGTTCCTTAAGTGGTCGATGGCACAAGAAAGGCATAAGTATAGTTTACCTTTATCTTAGCGACGCCTCTCCCCCACAATGCGCGACTGTGTCCGCCATACCAGCATTGCCCCCAGCAGGAATAATCCCGATGCGGCCCACATGGCAATGGGCAGACTAGTGCCATCGACGATACGGCCACCCAACATGGCGCCAAGGCCAATGGACATATTGAAGGTAAACGCCATTAACGCCGTGGCGGCTTCGGTATTGGGTGCTGTGCGTAAAATCCAGGTTTGAATGCTGACCGATACGCTGCCAAACACCGCGCCCCACGCCATGAGCAACATGACACCGCTGCTAGGCTGAACACCTAACAGCGGGAAGCTGGCGACGACGATGAGCAGCAGGCTGGGAATCGCCAGCACTGCGCGGTAAGGGTGACGACCGGCAAACATGCCTGCCGCAATATTGCCCACAATGCCTGCCGCCCCGTAAAGCAGCAGCAGGCTGCTCACATGGCGCTGAGAAATACCGCTGATCTCTTGCAGGATGGGGCTAATAAAGGTGTAGGCGGCAAAGTGGCCCACCACCACAAAAGCCGTGGTTAAGACCGCGACTCGCACGCCACGATTACTAAACTGCTGCGCGAGTACCCGCAGGCGAACAGGCTCCCTCGGTGGTAGCGGCGGAAGCCAGCACCACAGCGCCACTGCCGTTAACAGGCTTAAACCACCCAGCGCCCCAAAGGCGACTCGCCAGTTGCTCAGATCCCCCAGCAGTGTGCCCAGTGGCACTCCAAGTACCGAGGCCGCCGCGACGCCACCAAAAATCATCGTCATCGCTTTTGGCACCTGCGCCTCCGGCACAAGGCGCGGGGCAATACTGCCCGCCACCGCCCAAAATCCACCAATACTAAGCCCTACCAGCACGCGGGCGGCGAGCAGTAGAATAAAGCTGCTGGCCATTGCCGAGAGCACGCTTCCCGCAACCATTACGCCCATCAATACCGTGAGCATAATGCGTCTGTCCAAGCGCCCCACGGCAACCGGTAACAGCGGGGCTGAGAAGGCAGCGACTACGCCCGGCACGGTGACCATAAGGCCTGCCGTGCCAGGCGTCACGTCCATGCTCGAGGCCACCTGCGACAGCAGGCCAATCGGCAGTTGTTCAGCGGTCACCAACAAAAAAATGCCGATCATCACGGCGACTACCGCCCACCAGCGCGGCGCTTGATCCTGCTCCATCTGTTGCTCCCTGGCTGACAAACTTACCGCTAAAAAAACGTCACCTAATAAACAACACCGCCCCCGCAGCCGAGGGCTACGAGGGCGGTGGCAGAAACCTTAACGAGCGACTTAAATCACACGCTTTAAATCGTTGTTTCGGTTTCAGCTTCTTCTGCGGCGAAAGCAGCTTTCTCTTCTTCGGTAATCTCTTTCATCGACAGCTTCACGCGGTTGCGGTTATCGATATCCAGCACCTTCACAATCACGTCATCGCCTTCGTTCAAGAAGTCGCGCACGTTGTTGACGCGCTCGGCAACGATCTGCGAGATGTGAACCAGGCCATCGGTACCCGGCATGATGTTAACGAACGCGCCGAAGTCGGCAATCCGCACGACCTTGCCTTTGTAAAGTTTGCCAATTTCCGCTTCAGCAGTAATCGCCAACACGGTATCAATCGCGCGCTTGGCAGCGGCTTTATCTTCCGCGTAGATGCGCACGGTGCCGTCGTCATCAAGATCGATAGAGGCACCGGTATCTTCGCAAATTTTACGAATTGTCGCGCCGCCTTTACCAATCACGTCACGGATCTTATCGGAATCGATTTTGATCGTCGCCATCGACGGCGCGTTGTCGGAGACATCGCTACGGCTCTGGCTGATCACGGTATTCATTTGCTCAAGAATACTCAGCCGCGCCGTTAGTGCTTGCTGAAGCGCGAGCTCCATAATCTCTTCATTGATGCCTTCGATCTTGATGTCCATCTGCAGAGCGGTGATGCCCTCTTCAGAACCGGCGACTTTAAAGTCCATATCGCCGAGGTGATCTTCATCACCCAGGATATCGGTCAATACCGCGAAGCCATCAGCATCTTTCACTAGACCCATGGCAATACCAGCGACCGGAGCCTTCAGTGGCACACCCGCATCCATCAAGGCCAACGAAGAGCCACATACAGAAGCCATTGAGCTGGAACCGTTGGATTCGGTAATCTCAGACACTACACGAATGGTATACGGGAAAGCGTCTTCAGCTGGCAACATGGCCTGTACGCCACGACGTGCCAAGCGACCATGACCGATTTCACGCCGCTTCGGACCGCCCATAAAGCCGGCTTCACCGACTGAATAGGGAGGGAAGTTGTAGTGCAGCATAAAGCGATCTTTACGCTCACCTTCCAGTGATTCGATGAGCTGTGAATCACGCAGCGTGCCCAGCGTTGCTATTGCAATCGCTTGGGTTTCACCACGTGTAAAGATCGCAGAACCGTGAGCTTTCGGCAGCACACCGACTTCGATGTCCAGCGGACGAACGGTCTGATTATCACGACCGTCGATGCGCGGCTCGCCTTTTACCACCCGCGAACGCACAACGCGCTTTTCCAAACCGGCAAAGGCACCTTTCACTTCGTCACGGCTAAATTTACCGTCGGTTTCTTCGCCTTCAGCGGCGGCCAGTTGCTCAATCGCCTGGCCTTTCAGCTCGGCCAGTGCATCCTGGCGCTGCATCTTATCGGTGATACGGTAAGCGTCGCCCACTTTAGCTTCAAAGGCATCGGCCATGGCGGCTTTAAGTATGGCGTTTTCTTCGGCTGCCTGCCATTCCCAGCGCGGCTTGCCTGCTTCAGCGACCAGCTCATTAATCGCGCTGATCGCGACCTGCATCTCTTCGTGCGCAAAGAGCACGGCGCCGAGCATTTCGTCTTCGAGCAGTTCTTTGGCTTCGGATTCAACCATCAGCACGGCTTTTTCGGTGCCGGCGACAACCATATCCAGCTCAGAGCTGGCGAGCTCTTCCACGGTGGGGTTGAGGAAGTAACCCTTCTCTTCGTTAAAACCAACGCGGGCAGCGCCAATCGGGCCACTGAACGGCACGCCGGAAATGCTTAACGCCGCGGAGGTGCCGAGCAGTGCGGCGATATCCGGATCGTGGTTACGATCAGTCGAAAGAACGGTACACACGACCTGTACTTCGTTCATAAAGCCCTTGGGAAAGAGCGGACGAATCGGGCGATCAATCAACCGCGAGGTCAGCGTTTCTTTCTCAGTGGGGCGCCCTTCGCGCTTGAAGAAGCCACCGGGAATCTTGCCGACTGCGTAGGTTTTCTCTTGGTAGTGTACCGAGAGTGGGAAAAAGGGTTGGCTCGGGTTCGCCTCTTTACGAGCCACCACGGTGCACAGCACAACGGTGTCATCCATTGTGACCATGACAGCGCCGGTGGCCTGACGAGCAATACGCCCGGTTTCGAGCGTGACGGTGCTACGACCGTACTGGAATGTTTTCTTTACCGGATTCACAGCGACTTCCTTCAGCATTTTCAATATCTACTTGTCTATTCGTTTAGGTCGTTTTTGACTCGTTACTATTCTAGGCGCTGGAGCGCGATAGGGCTACCAGTTCCCTCTCGCCGCGGACATGTACCATAAAAAAAACGGGCAGCCTTTGGGGCTGCCCGTTTTACATCGTTACTGCTAACGCTTAGCGACGCAGACTTAAACGCTGAATCAAAGACTGATAGCGTTCGAAATCTTTACGCTTTAGGTAGTCCAGCAGTTTACGACGCTGGTTAACCATGCGGATCAGACCACGACGCGAGTGGTGATCCTGTTTGTTGGTCTTGAAGTGGTCCTGCAGGCCATTGATGTTGGCGCTCAGCAGAGCAACCTGCACTTCAGGGGAACCGGTATCGTTATCGCCGCGGCCGTATTCAGTGACGATCTCGGCCTTCTTCTCAGCGGTTAAAGCCATCTGTCTCTCCAGTAAGCAATATGCCTAAAAATGAATGGGTGAGACCACGCATATTTGCAGTCTCAAGCTGCTATGTTCGACTAGCTAGTTTCCGATAGCCATCTTCTACTGACTATTTTCTCGCAGACGGCTGCATCCTTGCAACGCTGTTTTACGAGATAGCGACGGTGCTTAACAGCCGCTTAGGCGCTACTTCCTGGGCGCCTTTCACTACGCCAAGGCCAATAAACGTCTCGGCGTAGTAAAGTCTGGCCAGCTCATCCGGCGCTAACGTGCCAGTGGCTAGATGGGCAGGCTGACCATGGGCCAAACGGGCGTGGGCGGTGTCGTCGACCGTCAATAACGGCAAATGATCCACCAGCACATCCACAGGCATTAGCTCAGCCTCCAGTGCCGCTTGGTCAGCCAGTGCTTCCAAGGCCTCTAGCGTCCACATCGCATCGGCTAAAAAGGGCCCGGTTTTGAGCCTTCTTAGTTGACTGATGTGTGCACCGCAGCCAAGCGCCTTGCCAATATCTTCGGCTAACGTGCGGATGTAAGTGCCTTTACTGCAGCTTACTTCCAGCTCAAAAGCCGTGCCTTCAAACGACAGCAGGCGCGCATCATACACGCTTACGCGCCTTGCTGCACGCTCTACGTGCTTGCCTTCGCGGGCCAGCTCGTAAAGTTTTTTGCCTTGGTGCTTTAAGGCCGAATACATGGGCGGCACTTGGTCAATCTCACCGCGAAAGCGAGTGAGCACAGCTTCCACATCATCGACGCTTAAACTAGGAACCTCGTACTGCTCCATCACCGAGCCTTCCGCATCGCCGGTATCGGTAATCACACCCAATTCTACGCGGGTACGATACACCTTGTCGGCTTCCAGCAAGTGCGACGAGAACTTGGTCGCTTCGCCTAAGCAAATCGGCAATAAGCCGGTGGCCATCGGGTCTAGCGTGCCGGTGTGCCCGGCTTTTTGAGCTTGAAACAAGCGGCGGACTCGCTGCAGCGCATGGTTGCTGGAAACGCCCTTGGGCTTATCCAGTAGCAATACACCATCGACCGGCAAACCACGACGTTGACGCGCCACTAGCGAGTTTCCTCACTTTGCTCGGCGTCGGTGTCATCCTCATGGTCTTGATTACGTGCCCGATCAGTCGTCACGGCTTCTTCGATTAACGATGAGAGCTGCTGACCGCGTACTACACTTTCATCGAAATGAAAGCGTAGTTCCGGCACGTGACGCAGCTTGATACGCTTAGCAATCTGACTGCGTAGAAAACCGGCCGCACGCTTAAGTACTTGCAGATTCTCTTTAATACGCTCGGGCTCTTGCTCACCCAACAAGGTGACGTACACGTCGGCGTAGCCCAAATCACGGCTAACGGTGACACCACTAACCGTGACCATGCCCAGCCGGGGGTCTTTCACTTCTCGTTGGATCAACACCGCCAGCTCCTTTTGGAGCTGGTCGGCTACCCGGTCGGTACGCTTAAATTCGCGCATGTTTGTCTCCTCGCGGCCTTAAAGGCTGCGCTCGACCTTCACTTGGTCGAAGACTTCAATCTTGTCGCCGACTTGGACATCGTTATAGTTCTTCACGCCGATGCCACACTCCATGCCGTTGCGCACTTCCTGCACATCGTCTTTGAAGCGGCGTAGCGATTCGAGCTCGCCTTCGTAGATCACAACGTCATCACGCAACACGCGGATCTTCTTGTTACGATGCACGCTGCCTTCAACCACCATACAGCCGGCAATCGCACCAATCTTCGGCGCTCGGAAGACGTCGCGTACTTCGGCAATCCCAACGATCTCTTCTTTCCACTCCGGGGCGAGCCTACCGCTCATCGCCTGCTTGACCTCGTCGATCAGCTGGTAGATAACGCTGTAGTAGCGCAGATCCAAGCCTTCACGTTCGATAATCTCACGGGCGGCGGCATCAGCGCGGACGTTAAAGCCGACCACGATGGCTTCAGAAGCCAGTGCCAAGTTGGCATCGGTACCGGTGATACCACCGACACCCGAAGACACCACGGCCACTTCCACTTCATCGGTGGAAAGCTCTTCCAGGGCGCCTTTAATCGCTTCCAGTGAGCCTTGAACGTCAACTTTGAGGACGATATTGACCTTAGCCACTTCGTCTTGGCCCATCTGGCTGAACATGTTCTCCAGTTTGGCCTTCTGCTGACGCGCCAAGCGCACTTCACGGTATTTGCCCTGACGGAAGTTAGCCACTTCGCGGGCTTTCTTCTCGTCGGCGACGACCATGAAGTCATCACCGGCATCCGGTGTGCCGCCCAAGCCTTGAATCTCGACCGGCATGGCCGGGCCAGCCTCGTCGACTTGCTGGGCAAGTTCGTTGGTCAGCGCACGCACACGACCGTAGTGCAAGCCTGCCAGGACGATATCGCCCTTTTTCAGCGTACCGTTCTGAACCAGCACGGTAGCCACAGGACCACGACCCTTATCAAGACGAGATTCAACCACCACGCCTTTACCTGGCGCAGAAGGAACCGCTTTAAGTTCGAGTACTTCAGAGGCCAGCTGGATCGCTTCCAGCAGATCTTCCATACCTTCACCGGTCTTGGCAGACACGTGAACAAACTGAGTATCACCGCCCCACTCTTCGGAGATCACGCCATGCTGCGAAAGCTCATTTTTGAGGCGGTCAAGATCGATACCATCTTTATCGATCTTGTTGACCGCCACGACCATCGGCACTTCGGCGGCCTTGGAGTGTTCGATCGCTTCAACAGTCTGCGGCATCACGCCGTCGTCCGCTGCAACAACCAGAATGACCACGTCGGTCGCCTTGGCACCGCGGGCACGCATGGCAGTAAACGCCGCGTGGCCTGGGGTATCCAGGAAGGTGACACCGCCGTGGTTATCTTCCACGTGGTAAGCACCAATATGTTGAGTGATACCGCCGGCTTCACCGGTCGCTACTTTGGCTTTACGGATGTAATCCAGCAGCGAGGTTTTACCGTGGTCAACGTGACCCATAACGGTGACGACGGGCGAACGAGTGATTTCGTCACCTTCGTAGGAAATGCCTTCGAGCATTTCTGTTTCCAGCGCGTCATCTTTGACCAGCTTGACTGTATGGCCCATCTCTTCCACCACGATCGCAGCCGTATCCTGATCGATGGTTTGGTTGATGGTGACCGCTGCGCCCATGTTAAACATGGCCTTGATCACTTCGTTGGCTTTGATCGACATTTTGTCGGCCAATTCCGCCACGCTAATCGACTCTGGGATCGCTACTTCACGCACGATCGGCTGGGTCGGCTTCTGGAAGGCGTGCTTGCCGTTGCCGGCCTGGCTGCCACCGCGACGACCACCGCGACGCTGCTCGGCACGTTTGACCTTCTTACCGCCATTGCCACGCTTACGCTCTTCGCGATCACCACGATCTTCATCGTCACGCCGCCCTTTGGCCTTCGCCGCCACCTTTTTAGGGGGTGCGGTACGACGGTCAGTGCGGCCTTCTTTCGGCGGCGCTGGCGGCATATCATCACCTGAAGGCGCTTCTTCAACTTCAAGATTAGGCACTTCAAGGCTCGGCTTAGCCGGCGCTTTCGGGGTTGAAGGGGCGTGCGGCTTGGCTTCAGTTTCTTGCTTGTTAGCAGCCTCTTTCTGGCTAGCTGCTTCTTCAGCCGCTTTAGCCGCCTTTTCAGCCGCTCTAGCTTTCTGCGCCGCGGCTTTCTCTTCGGCTTCACGCGCATCAGACACTTTGCGCTCAGCTTCGGCTTCCGCCATGTCGCCGACTAGCTGGCGCGGGCCGGTATAGCTAGGCTCCGGCGCTTTCGGCTTCTCATCTTCAGCGCTTTTGACGTAGGTTTTTTTCTTACGTACCTGCACTTCAATGGTTTTGCCGCGCTCGCCGGTGTTGATACGGCTGCGGGTTTTGCGCGTCAGCGTGATGCGGTTCTTGCCTGCCTCAGCTGCTTCGCTACCGCCATGACTCTTCTTAAGAAAACTCAACAGCGTTTGCTTGTCTTCTTCAGACACTGCATCTTTTTCAGACGCGTGCTTTAAGCCCGCTTCTTTCATTTGCTCTAGTAGGCGGGGCACATCTCGGCCCACCTTTACTGCGAAATCTTTAACTGTCATATCTGACATATTGACCCTCCTCAGCCCGTGACCTGTTTACTGTGTGTTTGAATCCGGTATGTCTTCGTCTTCAAACCAGGGCGCACGGGCAGTCATGATCAGTGCCGCTGCGCGCGCTTCGTCCAACTCCTCGATATCGACCAGATCGTCGACAGACTGCTCGGCGAGATCTTCCATGGTGACAATGCCGCGACTGGCCAGAATGAAGGCCAGATGGCGCTCCATGCCATCCATTTCCAGCAGATCAGCGGCTGGTTGGGCACCGTCTAGCGCTTCTTCCGAGGCAATGGCCATCGTCAGCAGCTCGTCTTTCGCACGTGCGCGTAGCTGCTCTACCAAATCTTCATCAAACTCTTCGATTTCGAGCATTTCTTCCATCGGCACGTAGGCGACTTCTTCCAGCGTTGTGAACCCCTCTTCCACCAACAGGCGGGCAACGTCTTCATCCACTTCAAGGTGCTGGATGAAAGAGTCCACCAGGCTATCAATTTCTTGATCGCGCTTAGACTCGGCTTCCTCTTCGGTCATGACGTTAATCCGCCAGCCGGTGAGCTCCGAGGCCAAACGCACGTTCTGACCGCTGCGACCAATGGCTTGCGCCAAGTTATCTTGCGCCACCGCGACATCCATCGCATGGGCGTCTTCGTCCACTAGAATAGACCCCACATCGGCAGGCGCCATGGCGTTGATCACCAGCTGGGCAGGATTGTCGTCCCACAGCACGATATCAACGCGTTCGTTTTGCAGTTCCGAAGAAACTGCTTGAACGCGCGAACCGCGCATCCCCACACAGGCGCCCACTGGATCAATGCGTCGATCGTTCGTTTTTACCGCAATTTTAGCCCGCGAACCGGGGTCCCGGGCGGCACCTTTAATCTCAATCAACTGCTCAGCGATTTCAGGCACTTCAATTTTAAACAGCTCGATGATCAGCTCGGGGCACGTCCGCGATAGCTGAAGCTGGGCACCGCGAGCCTCGGGATCCACTTTGACCAACAGAGCGCGCACCCGCTCGTTCATGCGGTAACGCTCACCGTGAATCATTTCATTGCGCGGCAAAAACGCTTCCGCGTTATCGCCCAGGTCGATGATCAGGCCATCACGAGTGGTTTTTTTAACGATACCCGCTACTAATTCGCCTTCGCGATCAGCGTATTGGCGCACGACTTCAGCACGCTCAGCCTCGCGCACTTTTTGCACGATAACTTGCTTAGCAGTTTGCGCGGCAATACGGCCAAACGACGCATTTTCAATGCGTGTTTCAACCACATCACCCAGCTTTAATGGCGGGTCGCGCTGCTCGGCGATGCTCTGTTTAATTTCATAATCTGGCGTTTCGAATTCATCATCTTCTACGACTGTCCAGAAGCGGAAGGTTTCGTATTCACCAGTGCGGCGGTCAATATGCACGCGCACATTGGCTTCTTCTTGTTCAAAACGCTTGCGTGACGCGCTCGCGAGAGCGGCTTCAACCGCCTCGAAGATGACATCCCGGGGGACGCCCTTCTCATTGGAGATCGCGTCAACGACCATTAAAATCTCTTTACTCATGCGTATGCCTCGCCAGAAAACCTATCCTTATGTGCATCACCCCGGCAGCCTGCCGGCAGCGCCGCTACCCGGTTAATCGTCGAACTGCGGTACGATATGGGCAGAATCGATGCTCTCAATGGGAAAGCAGTACTCTTCGCCATCCATTTGTAGCAGCACCTCATCCCCCTCAACACCGACCAAGAGCCCTTGATACTTGCGCCGCCCGTCAAAGGCAGTGCGCAGCTTGAGCGCGACGTGATGACCTTGAAAGCGGGTAAACTGATCCAGGGAATACAAAGGGCGCGCCATGCCAGGTGAAGAGACTTCCAAGCGATATTCACCGGCAATGGGGTCTTCTACATCCATAACAGCACTAACTTGGCGGCTAATATCTGCGCAGTCTTCCACGCTGACACCACTTTCGCGCTCAATATAGATCACCAGCCGCGAATTTTTGCCCTGGGAAAGATGATCGATACCCCATAGCTCAAAACCCATGGAGGCAACGATAGGTTCTATCAGCGCGTGAAGCGCAGCGTGTTTAGTGGCCACAGACAAAGCTCCTATAGCCGTTGCATCAGGCACCTGGCCAGGAGTCATTAGTAAAGCTAGGTGGCTGATTGGCGTTACTCGGAAATGTGCCTCCGGCTTTCCGGTCGGCATCCGCTATTTAGATATTTGCATTAGCCAAAAGCAGGCATGACACATGCTCTTGCTAACCAAAAGCTGCTAACAAAAAGCCCCTTCACTGGAAGGGGCTTTTTGAAATAAACCTTAAGTACCATCTATCCTAGCAACACGTAACAGGCTTTACTTTAATAAGCCATTGTTTTCCGAACTCATTACCTGAAAAACAACTTAGTTACATGCTTACAAAAAATGGTAGCGGGGACCGGATTTGAACCGATGACCTTCGGGTTATGAGCCCGACGAGCTACCAGACTGCTCCACCCCGCATCAATCTAGGTCGACGATAATAGACACTTATGCTATTAACGTCAAGTACTTCTTGCTTCAAGAACGGCTTTTTTCGATTGCCCTCTACTTAAAGCTGTCTTTTTAACGTTAGTCACCAAACCTAGCTTTCTGGTAACAAAAAAGACATTCTGACAAGCTGGCGAGCCAGCCAAACAGATGGTGCCGAAGGCGGGACTTGAACCCGCACGACCATACGGTCACTACCCCCTCAAGATAGCGTGTCTACCAATTCCACCACTTCGGCAACAGGGGAGACTAAAGAACATCACAGCATCTAAATCATTAACTACTTAGTCGCTAACCACTTAGTCGCTGCTTTCCTCTAGCACTGGCGCGGCATTATCCACGTCTGCTGGGCCGTCGTCAAGCGTTGGAACGCTTTGCTGCTGCTCGATCAGGCGTGAATCCGGAATACCGGCTTCGGGGGCTTGGCCAGCCTGAGTGGCAAAATAAGCCAATGCCATAGAAGTGGCGAAAAAGCCCGCCGCCAAAATAGCCGTAGTACGCGACAGAAAATTACCGCTGCCTCGCGACCCAAACACCGTTTGCGAGGCGCCGCCACCGAAAGCCGCACCGGCTTCGGCACCTTTACCCTGCTGAAGCAGAATGAGTACCACCAGGGCGATCGCAATCACCACGTGAATCATAAGAATTGCAACTTGCATGGCGTTATCCTGCTGACTGACAAATGGTATAAAAATCATCGATCTTGAGTGAGGCTCCGCCCACTAGACCGCCGTCGATATCCGGCTGAGCGAGCAGCTCAGCCGCATTGCTTGCATTCATGCTGCCGCCATAAAGCAGACGCAGCTTTTCGGCGAGCTGTTTATCAAAGCCCGCCTGATAGGCACGAATACCAGCCATCACCTCTTGAGCCTGCTCAGGGCTAGCCGTGCGTCCTGTGCCAATCGCCCATACGGGCTCGTAGGCAATAACCACCTGCTGGCGCTGGTCTGGGTCTAAACGTGACATCACATAGCCCACTTGGCGAAGCACCACTTCCATGGTACGGCCTGCATCACGCTCCTCTAAAGACTCGCCCACACACAGAATCGGTTTGATCTCGACACTCAGGGCTGCCAAAAGACGCGCAAATATCTGTTCGTCGCTCTCGTTATACAGCTGACGCCGCTCCGAGTGCCCCACCAATACGTGGGAAACCGCAAACTCCTTAAGCATGCGGCCACTGACTTCACCGGTATGCGCGCCTGAGTGAATGGGGTTCAGCGTTTGCGCGCCAATTGACAGCACGGTTCCTTCAAACGCCTGGCGCGCCGCATCCAGATAGGGAAATGGTGGAATAATAACCACTTCCACACTGGTTGGCGATACGTCAGCTGCGAATGCCTGACCGAAATCATTAATCAACGCTACGGAACCGTTCATTTTCCAGTTGCCGGCAATTAAAGGCGTGCGCATCGACTGTCCTCACTCTAAGGTGGAGCGAAATGGTATAGGAGCGGCCTTGTCAAGACAACCGCTGTTGTAAACACTGTCTGGTTTGTTGAGCAAGCCTAGCTGAGCAGGGTAGTCACTTGCCCCGCCAAGGTACGCGCCAATTGATCCACGTCCAAATGGGCGCGCCCTTCCACCATTACTCGAATTAACGGCTCGGTGCCTGACGGCCTTAGCAGTACTCGACCATTATCGCCTAGCTCATGCTCCAAAGCAGCCACGGCTTTTTTGAGAGGCGCGGATTCCATCAACTCTTTGGCATTGGCGCCTGCGGGCAATCGCACATTGATGAGCACCTGCGGCACTTTTTCCAGCTCTTTAAGCAGAGTCGGTAGGCTTTTTTGCTCGCGCATCATCAAGGCCAATACCTGCAATGCCGAAACGATTCCGTCGCCGGTACTCTGAACATGGCCGCACACAATGTGCCCAGACGACTCGCCCCCCAGTTCCCAACCATTGGCGGCCATACGTTCAATCACAAAGCGGTCGCCCACTTTGGCTCGCTCAAAGGGAATGCCCAGCTTATCAAGTGCCATGGCGAGACCCAAATTAGACATCACCGTGCCTACTACGCCGCCTTCAAGCAAACCGCGCTCAAGGCGGTCGCGGGCAATCAAATAGAGGATGTCATCGCCATCCACCTCACGGCCATCGCCATCTACCATTAGCACACGATCGCCATCGCCGTCGAAGGCAATGCCTAAATCGGCTTTTTGCTGAATCACGGCAGCACGCAGCGCGGCGGGATGCGTTGAACCTACCTCCTGGTTAATGTTTAACCCATCGGGAGAAGCGCCAAGCGTAGTGACATAAGCCCCCAGTTCGCGAAATACGTTAGGTGCAATGTGGTAGGTGGCGCCGTGAGCACAATCCAATACGATGTTGAGGCCATGCAGGCTAAGCCGATCAGGCAGGGTCGATTTACAAAACTCAATGTAACGGCCGGCAGCGTCGTCGATGCGGGTCGCCTTGCCCAACTGCGCAGCTTCAGCCGTGGTGAGCGGTTCATCTAGCATCGCCTCAATCCGGCCTTCGATATCGTCGGGCAGCTTTTTGCCTTCGGCGGAAAAGAATTTGATGCCATTATCGTCATAAGGATTGTGTGACGCCGAAATAACAATCCCCGCATCAGCACGAAACGTTCGCGTTAGGTAAGCAATACCTGGGGTCGGCATGGGCCCGAGCAGCGACACATCAACGCCCGCGGCCGACAACCCTGCCTCTAAAGCGGACTCAAACATATAGCCTGAAATGCGTGTGTCTTTGCCAATCAGCACCCGCGTTCGACCACGGTCGCGGCGCAGCACTTGTCCAGTCGCCCAGCCCAATTTGAGCATAAAATCGGCGGTAATCGGTGACTGGCCGACCGTTCCACGAATACCATCCGTCCCAAAATAGCGCCTTGTCATGCACCTCACTCCTCAATGTAGCGGCGGCTCGCCACCTTCTTGTAGTACTGCCCAGGTCATATTGACGGCATCGATCGTTGCAGCGACATCGTGAACGCGCAAAATATTCGCCCCCCGCTCCACCGCCATCGCGGTGAGCGCTAACCCCCCCGAGAGGCGCTCCTCCACCGGGCGACCCAATACTTTACCAATCATACTTTTGCGTGACATACCGACCAGCAGCGGCAGCGACAGCGTTTGTAGCGACTGCATGTACTTCAGTAAGCGTAGATTGTGTTCGACGCTTTTGCCGAAACCAAAGCCAGGGTCAATTAACAAACGGTTTCGGCGTAGCCCCGCCGCTTCACACGCGGCGATCCGACGCGCTAAATAGTCAGCGACCACCTCTTCAACCGGCTGCTGATAGCTAGGCGCCTGCTGCATATTTTGCGGCTCACCCTGGCGATGCATCAAGCAGACGGGTAGGCCGCTACCGGCCGCTGCCAACAATGCCCCTTCGCGCTCTAAAGCGCGCACATCGTTAATCATCCCGGCCCCTAACCCACCCGCCTCGCGCATCACCGCCGGGCAGCTGGTATCCACCGAGACCAGCGCATCCAACTCGCGCACCAAGGCTTCCACCACCGGCGCCACGCGATCCAGCTCCTGCTGAGAGCTGACAGGGGTCGCGCCCGGGCGTGTCGACTCGCCGCCCACATCAATGATTGCGGCACCCTCGGCCAGCATTCGCTCGGCATGACGCAAGGCGTCATCTAACGCCACGTGCTGACCACCATCAGAAAAAGAGTCGGGGGTAACGTTTAAGACTCCCATAACGCGAGGGAAGGATAAGTCTAGCAGGTGTCGCCCACAACGCAGCTGGAAAGCGTTCTCAGCGGCCTGCGTAGAAGAAATGTCCAGAAGTGATCTCATGCTGCTGCCTGGTCAAAAAAGAAACATCGCCGTGGTAAGTACACAGAAGTAGGTACACAGCATAATAAATAAGGCGCCCCATCATGGGACGCCTTTGGCTCATACGGGGCTTAGCGCTTAGGGGCCAGCCGGGCCACCTAATGGGTCAGAAGGACGCCGACGCGGCTCATCATCCTCTTCTTCATCGGCTTTAGCCTGTGGCGTGTCGTCGCCAACGGGCGTACCGCCGCCGGGTGAGTCACCATCATTCCAACCTTCAGGCGGGCGCGGATCACGTCCGTCCATGATGTCCTTCAACTGGCTGGCATCAATAGTTTCGTACTTCATCAAGGCTTCGGCCATCGCATCGAGCTTATCGCGATTGTCGGTCAAAATCTGACGCGCTTGCTCGTAACAACCGTCGATAATCTTGCGCACTTCCTTATCCAGACGCGTGGTCGTTTCGCCCGACTTCATCTTGTTGCCACCTTGACCCGGGCCGCCCAGGAACTGATGCGACTCGTCTTCGTCGTACATGATGGGGCCCATTTCGTCTGACAAGCCCCATTTAGCGACCATGTTATGAGCAAGCTCAGTGGCGCGCTTAATGTCGTTTGAAGCCCCGGTGGTTACGCCGTTAGGGCCTAGCGTCATTTCTTCGGCAATACGGCCACCAAACAGCGAACAGATTTGGCCGATAATTTGCTGACGCGAGAGGCTGTAACGATCCTCTTCCGGCAGGAACATGGTGACACCCAGCGCACGGCCACGAGGAATAATCGTTACCTTATAGACAGGATCATGGGAAGGCACGACCAGACCAATGATGGCGTGACCCGACTCATGGTAAGCGGTATTGAGCTTCTCTTTGTCGGTCATGACCATCGATTTGCGCTCAGCGCCCATCATGATCTTGTCCTTGGCAAGCTCAAGCTCTTCCATGCTTACCAAGCGCTTGTTACGGCGCGCAGCAAACAAAGCGGCTTCATTGACCAAGTTAGCCAAATCTGCGCCGGAGAAACCCGGTGTACCACGAGCAATCAATTGAGGCTTTACGTCATCCGCCAGCGGCACCTTGCGCAGGTGAACACCCATAATATGCTCACGACCACGGATATCCGGCAGACCAACCGTCACTTGGCGGTCAAAACGGCCAGGGCGCATTAGCGCAGGGTCAAGAACGTCAGGACGGTTAGTCGCAGCAATCACGATAACGCCTTCGTTTTCTTCAAAACCGTCCATCTCAACCAGCAGCTGGTTCAGTGTCTGCTCGCGTTCATCGTTGCCGCCGCCCATGCCAGCACCACGCGAGCGACCGACCGCGTCAATCTCGTCAATGAAGATAATGCAGGGAGCCTGCTTCTTGGCCTGTTCAAACATGTCGCGTACACGAGAGGCACCGACACCAACGAACATCTCAACAAAGTCAGAGCCAGAGATCGAGAAGAACGGCACCTTAGCTTCGCCTGCAATCGACTTGGCCAACAGCGTTTTACCCGTACCTGGCGGACCCACCATTAATACGCCACGAGGGATGGCGCCACCTAAGCGCTGGAATTTAGTCGGTTCACGCAGGAAGTCGACCAACTCCTCCACTTCTTCCTTGGCTTCATCACACCCAGCCACGTCGGCAAAAGTGGTTTTGATTTGATCTTGAGAGAGCAGCTTGGCTTTCGACTTGCCAAAGCTCATCGGACCGCCTTTACCGCCACCGGAACCGCCCTGCATCTGACGCATAAAGAACATAAAGATGCCCAGAATCAGCAGGATCGGGAAGCTGGCAATAAGCAGTCGCGTCCAGATACTTTGCTGCTCCGGCTCTTTACCCACCACGGTCACATCATTGCTCAACAGGTCGTCCATCAGCTTCGGATCTTCCGCCGAGGGGCGGATTGTCTGAAACTGAGAGCCGTCCGAACGCTCACCACTGATGGTGTAACCATCAATGGTCACGCTACGTACCTGCTGATTTTGCACCTGCTCCACAAACTGGGAATAGTTCATGGTTTGCGGTGCGCTTTCGGTACTGAAGTTGTTGAACACTGTCAGTAGGACGGCCGCGATGACCAACCACAGAATCAGGTTCTTCGCCATATCGTTCAAGGGGCTACCCTCATTACAAGAATCCGTCAGTTAAATCCTGATGCTTAATAAAGCCTGCTACTAATACATCTAGTTTTGGACATTACACCAGCATCAAGCGTTCAACCATTGCCAAAGCGTCTTATGCCTCGGGCCATCTGTGTCACGCGCGTTCATCGCGTAATGTGACACACGTGCGCTTACCTGTCTGGCAATCGCGCTGATAAATCTTGGCTATGAACCATAGGTTCAAATGCCCAACCATACGGATAGTCATCAAGGCTCACCGTTCGTTACTCGCAAGTAACAACTGCCTGGGAATAACAGCTACTTGCTAATAACTAATGGCTAATAACTACCCGCGAAATCCTTCGGCGAGGAAGTAGACTTCACGCGAGCGAGCTCGCGATGCATCCGGCTTCCGAGTGACGACTTTACTAAAGTTGCTACGCAGCTCTTTCAAGTAGGCGTCAAACCCCTCACCTTGGAATACCTTAGCTAAAAATCGACCACCAGGCGACAATGTATCGCGAGCTAATTCTAACGCTAACTCTACTAAGTACATCGCCTGAGGCTGATCAATCGCCGCCATACCACTCATATTGGGGGCCATGTCCGACATCACAAGGTCTACGCGCCGATTATCTAGGCGTTTCAGTATCGCCTCAAGCACAGCCTCTTCAGTAAAATCCCCCTGTATAAAATCGACGCCAGCTAGCGCATCCATCTCCAGAATATCGGAGGCAATGACCACCCCTTCAGGCCCCACTTTCTCGGCGGCAATTTGACTCCAGCCACCGGGCGCGGCGCCTAGGTCGATCACCGTCATACCAGGGCGTAGCAGCTTATCCTTTTCATCCAACTCGATCAGCTTGTAGCTGGCGCGGGAGCGATAGCCATCTTGCCAGCTCTGCTTCACGTATTGGTCGTCAAAATGCTCCTTCTTCCAATTACTACTGGTTTTACTGACTGAATGTTTACGGTTTGGAGGCTTTTGCTGCATGTGGGAATCTAACGCTGGAATAAGAGATGGGCGCTTTCACGCGAGTGCTTTCACTCGATGACGTTTCACCGTAAGATGGAGCGTTAAGCGCTAACCGGGATACCGCAAGATACCATGAGCTTGTCACAGGCACAAAAGAAAGCATTTCGTAGCATTGGCCACCATCTTAACCCAGTGGTCACCGTTTCTGAGAACGGCGTCTCCGAAAATCTGCTCGCAGAACTTAACCGCGCGCTCACCGATCACGAACTGATCAAAGTGAAGCTCGCTCTTCCTGAGCGAGATGACCGCGCTGCCATAATCGCCGAACTAACTGCCAACAGCCGTGCCGACCTTGTGCAAGCCATTGGCAAAATGGCGTTGTTGTACCGCAGAAACCCAAAGGTGAACCCAAAACTGTCTAATGTCACCCGCTTTGAGAACCACCATGGCCGGCATTAACCGCTAGCTTGAAAGCATTCTAAGCACTTGTTTTATACAGTCTCACTTAAGACAGAGCACCGCTTAAGACAGAGCGGCGCTACACTAAAACGCCCCTCAATCGACCTAACATGGGTCAATTGAAGGGGCGTTTTTTGTTACACGTACTCGACGCTACCTATCTCATACTCCACGTCACCACCGGGGGTTTTGACCACCACGACATCGCCCTCTTCTTTGCCAATCAGCGCACGCGCGATCGGCGAGGTGACCGAAATACGCCCGGACTTAATATCCGCCTCATCTTCACCGACAATGCGATACGTGACTTCCGCATCGGTATCCAGATTCATTAACGATACGGTGACCCCAAAAATCACTTTACCCGTGTTGGGTAGCTTAGTGACGTCAATCACCTGGGCGACGGAGAGCTTACTTTCGATCTCCTGAATACGCCCCTCAATAAACCCCTGCTGTTCGCGAGCGGCATGATACTCAGCATTCTCTTTCAGATCGCCGTGCTCACGCGCTTCGGCGATGGCCGCGATCACCTGCGGACGCGCTTCGCTTTTGAGGTGATCGAGCTCTTCACGAAGGCTTCTCTCTCCCGCCACTGTCATCGGGACCTTGTTCATTGACTTGCTCCTGCATGCAGATCCTGAAGGCGCCGCACCGTAATCTCCCTACCGTACTCAAGCGCCATGCAAACAGCATTAGCGCCCGCCAAGGTGGTCGCATAGGGCACCTTGCGCGAGAGAGCAGTACGGCGAATGACCGAAGAGTCGTTAATAGCCTGACGACCTTCGGTAGTGTTCACAATGTAGGCGATTTCGTCGTTCTTAAGCAGATCGACGATATGGGGACGACCTTCGTAGACTTTATTGACGTGCTCCACGGCAAGCCCGGCAGCTTCCAAAGCAGCCGCAGTTCCCCGTGTTGCACATAGCGTAAAGCCTAATGTTAGCAGAGAACGGCCCACTTCGATAATCCCCGCCTTATCCGGCTCGCGCACGGAAAGAAACGCTTTACGCTCACCCGTCAGCGCAGGAATGGCCTCGCCTGCTCCCAGCTGCGCCTTGAAGAAGGCTTCAGCAAAGGTCTCGCCCGAGCCCATCACTTCGCCGGTGGACTTCATTTCCGGCGACAAAATCGGGTCGACTCCGGGGAATTTATTGAACGGGAAAACTGCCTCTTTAACACTATAGAAGTGCGGCACGATCTCCTTCTCAAAACCCTGCTCAGCCAGAGTTTTACCGGCCATGCAGCGGGCCGCAATCTGCGCCAGCGAGGTGCCGATGCACTTGGACACAAAGGGCACCGTACGCGAGGCGCGTGGGTTAACCTCGATCACGTAGATCTCGCCATCCTGCCAGGCCAGTTGCACGTTCATTAAGCCTTTAACGCCCAGTTCAACGGCCATCTGCTTAACCTGATTGCGCATCTCGTCCTGCACGTCGGCAGGTAGCGAGTAAGGCGGCAGCGCACAGGCGGAGTCACCGGAGTGAACGCCCGCTTGCTCTACGTGCTGCATGATGCCGCCGATCACCACCTGCTGACCGTCTGACACTGCATCGATATCGATCTCGATTGCCGCACTCAAGAAGTGATCCAGCAGCACCGGTGAATCGTTAGAAACTTTCACCGCGTGAGTCATGTAGTTTTCAAGCTCGGAGGCGTCGTAGACGATCTCCATGGCCCGGCCGCCCAACACGTAACTGGGGCGCACCACCAGCGGGTAGCCAATCACTTCGGCTTTATCGAAGGCTTCGGCAAAGCTGCGCGCGGTGGCATTGGGCGGCTGCTTCAGGCCCAGCTTTTCGATCATCACCTGGAAGCGTTCACGATCTTCTGCGCGGTCGATAGCATCCGGCGTGGTACCAATGATCGGCACACCGGCAGCCTCTAGCTCACGGGCCAGTTTCAGCGGCGTCTGACCACCGAACTGAACGATCACGCCCACCGGCTTCTCTTTATCGGCGATTTCCAGCACGTCTTCCAGCGTTACCGGCTCGAAATAGAGACGATCAGAGGTGTCGTAGTCGGTAGAAACCGTTTCTGGGTTGCAGTTGACCATGATGGTTTCATAGCCGTCGTCGTGCATGGCGAAGGCGGCGTGAACGCAACAGTAGTCAAATTCGATACCCTGGCCGATACGATTGGGGCCACCGCCCAGTACCATAATTTTCTGACGATCAGTAACATCCGCCTCGCACTCCTCTTCATACGTGGAGTACATATAAGCGGTGTCTGAAGCAAACTCAGCGGCACAGGTATCAACACGCTTATAAACAGGACGAATACCCGCCGCTTGACGGTTTTTGCGGAACGCTTTTTCTGTCACTCCCAGCAACTTGGCTAGGCGCGCATCGCCGAAGCCTTTGCGCTTGAGCTGATAGATCTCACGAGCGGAGAAGTCGGCTAGCGAACGTTTAGCGACGGCGTTTTCAGTCAGCACCAGATCTTCTAACTGCACCAGGAACCAAGGATCGATATTGGTCAGCGCGAAGACGTCGTCGACGCTCATACCTGAGCGGATAGCGTCCGCCACGTAGAAAATACGCTCGGCACCGGCGGCCTGCAGTTCGCCCTGGATAATCGCCATGTTATCTGGCGTGAAATCGGTAATGATCGGATCAAGACCATCGTTACCGGTTTCCAGGCCGCGCAGCGCTTTCTGCAGCGACTCTTGGAAAGTACGCCCAATCGCCATCACCTCACCCACCGACTTCATCTGGGTGGTCAGGCGGTCGTTAGCCTGGGGGAATTTCTCGAACGTGAAGCGTGGGATCTTGGTGACCACGTAATCAATAGACGGCTCAAACGAGGCTGGGGTGCGGCCACCCGTAATATCGTTCTGCAGCTCGTCGAGGGTATAGCCCACCGCCAATTTCGCGGCGATTTTAGCAATTGGGAAACCGGTCGCCTTTGAGGCCAGCGCCGAAGAGCGCGACACCCGCGGGTTCATCTCGATAACCACCAAGCGCCCGGTCTTAGGGTCCATACCAAACTGGACGTTGGAACCACCGGTCTCTACACCAATCTCGCGTAGTACCGCGAGGCTGGCGTCACGCATGATCTGATACTCTTTATCGGTCAGCGTTTGCGCCGGGGCTACGGTAATGGAGTCACCGGTATGCACGCCCATGGGGTCGAAGTTTTCAATCGCACAGACAATGATGCAGTTGTCGTTTTTATCACGCACAACTTCCATCTCGTACTCTTTCCAACCCAGCAGCGACTCATCGATGAGCAGCTCGTGGTTGTTGGAGAGCTCGAAACCGCGGGTACAGATCTCCTCGAACTCTTCCTTGTTGTACGCCACGCCGCCGCCGGAACCGCCCATGGTGTAGGAAGGACGAATAATGGTCGGAAAACCCAACTCGGCCTGAATTTCCCAGGCTTCATCCATGCTGTGCGCCACTTTCGCCTTCGGGCACTCTAAACCAATGCGCTTCATGGCCTGATCGAACAGGTCGCGGTCTTCGGCCATGTTAATAGCATCGGCATTGGCACCGATCATCTCGACACTGAACTTCTCCAACACGCCATGCTTTTCAAGCTCGAGCGCGCAGTTCAGCGCGGTCTGGCCGCCCATGGTGGGCAGAATCGCATCCGGGCGCTCGGCTTCGATGATTTTTTCCACCGTCTGCCAGGTGATCGGCTCGATGTAAGTAGCATCGGCCATGGCCGGATCAGTCATGATGGTAGCGGGATTGGAGTTAACCAAAATAACCCGGTAACCCTCCTCGCGCAGCGCTTTACACGCCTGGGCGCCGGAGTAGTCGAATTCGCAGGCCTGGCCGATCACAATCGGGCCAGCGCCAATGATCAAAATACTGTTGATGTCGGTACGCTTAGGCATAACGGTTCCCGCAAAAAATGGTGACGATTAGCGACAAAAGGCGGCGATACAGTGATGCAACAGGACGCGTTAGCGACGCACTTGCATCATGGTCACGAAACGATCAAACAGCGGCGCCACATCACGCGGGCCGGGGCTCGCTTCTGGGTGGCCTTGAAAGCTGAACGCTGGTCGGTCAGTAAGCTCAATCCCTTGCAACGTGCCATCAAACAGCGAGCGGTGCGTTGCGCGCACATTCGCAGGCAGGGTCGCCTCATCCGCCGCAAAGCCATGATTTTGGCTGGTAATCATCACAGTGCCTGTAGCAAGGTCCTGCACTGGGTGGTTGGCGCCATGGTGACCGAGGTTCATTTTGACTGTCTTCGCCCCTGCCGCAAGCGCCAGCAGCTGGTGGCCCAGGCAGATACCAAACATCGGAATGTCGGTTTTCAGCACTTCCTGAATCGCCTTGATAGCGTAGTCGCAGGGCGCCGGGTCGCCGGGGCCGTTGGCTAAAAACACACCATCGGGATTCATCGCCAGCACCTCAGCAGCAGGTGTTTGCGCGGGCACGACCGTCAAGCGGCAGCCGCGCGCGGCTAGCATGCGCAAAATGTTAAATTTCACGCCGTAGTCATACGCCACCACATGGTAAGGGCGCTCGCTTTTAGAAGCATCAGCGTAGCCTGCACCCAGTACCCACTCGCCTTCCGACCACTCGTAGGACTCTTTGCACGACACTTCTTTGGCCAGATCCATACCTTTCAGGCCAGGGAATGCCTTGGCGGCTTCCAGCGCCCGCGTGACCGCGTCGTCCCCTTCTGCATCGGCACCCGCTAAAATTGCCCCTTTTTGCGCCCCTTTGTCGCGCAAAATACGCGTAAGGCGGCGGGTATCGATATCGGCAATCCCGAGCACGTTCTGGCTTTTCAGGTAGTCCGACAGCGATTGCTCAGAGCGAAAGCTACTGGCCATGAGTGGCAGATCACGAATCACCAAGCCCGCCGCGGCAATTGAGGCGGATTCCACGTCTTCGCCGTTAACGCCGGTATTGCCGATATGGGGATAGGTCAGGGTCACGATTTGGCGGGCATAGGAAGGGTCGGTGAGGATTTCTTGATAGCCGGTCATGGCCGTATTGAACACCACTTCACCGCTTGTTAGTCCGTCCGCGCCAATCGCGGTGCCATGGAACACGCTGCCATCTTCCAGAGCCAATATGGCGGGTTTGCTCAATGCGGGGTTATTCAAAACAAGATTCTCCCATGCTGGTGGGAGCCTGTGGGGCGCAGGCTCAGCAATTTTTTCATCGTTCACGGCGCATCGTGATAAAACTTTTATCATCAAAATAAGGGCCGTAAAAAAGCGGGACGAAGCCGATAAAAAGAATCGGTTTCATCCCGCTTGTTGTTTGATGCCCTTCAGAGCCGCTTAGCTTATTAACTTAATAACAGCAAACTCAGGGGGCAGGCTTTGGGGCTGACCAACGCAACAAGCGCGCCTTTTAAGATGCCACCCGGCCAAAATTTTTGGAATGTTACAGGAATTTTTGGCCGAAGACTACCCCTTGATGGCAGGGTTGCTCTAGCGCCCTGCTCAAGTAGTGACAGACAAGCTCTTACGCTAGTCCCAATACATCCTGCATGTCGTAACGGCCGTTATCTTTGTCAGCGACCCAGCGCGCAGCGCGTACGGCACCTTTGGCAAAGGTCATGCGGCTGGAAGCCTTGTGAATGATTTCGATGCGCTCGCCTTCGGTGGCAAACATCACCGTGTGCTCGCCGACGATATCCCCCGCACGAACGGTGGCAAAGCCGATTTCTTTGTCAGTGCGCGGGCCGCACTGGCCAACACGCTCAAATACGCCGTGATCTTTCAAGTTACGCCCCAGGCTGTCGGCAATCACTTCGCCCATTTTGATTGCCGTACCGGAAGGCGCATCGACCTTGTGACGATGATGGGACTCTATGACTTCAATATCGTAACCTTCATCACCCAGCGCTTTGGCAGCGGTTTCGAGCAGCTTCAGGGTCAAATTAACCCCGACGCTCATGTTAGGCGCAAACACCATCGCCACCTTATCGCGGTAGCTATCAAGTTGGTTGAGCTCGTCGTCACTCATCCCGGTAGTGCCAATCACAATGCGCTTACCGTGCTGCGCACAAAAGGCCAGATTCGCCAGAGTGACCTGCGGGGCAGTGAAATCAATCAGCACATCAAAGTCGTCAACAATCGCTTCGAGTGAATCGACCGCAACGACACCACGCTTACCTACACCGGCAAGCTCGCCGATATCAGCACCGGCCAATGAACTACCTGGCTCCACGATCCCACCGGCTAGCGTCGCCTCAGCTGCTTGCTCGACAGCATTGACTAACGTGCGGCCCATACGACCAGCCACCCCCACAATCGCAATTCGGGTCATGCGAACTCCTGTGCTCTGCGCTTGGCGCCAAAAATAGACGAATCAATAACTGCTGCGATTATAGCAGACGCGCCGAGGCATTCGGTGCCCTGCTCTTTTTTACGAAGAGGCTTTGCTTAGCTCTCTTAAACAACTTAGCTCTCTCAAAACATTAGTCCTCCCAGACAATTTAGTTCTCCCAAACAACTATCAGCTCTTCATCACCCGCCATGCGAATCAAGTGGCGCTCAATCACGCCTTCGAGCTCATCTAAATGCCCCTCTTCTAGGGTTTCGATGGCAACCACCAACATATCGGGCGCAACGCTCATTAAACAAGCGCCCGTCGGAAAGGTGATTTTGGTTTGCTGGTCAGTTTGCTCAACTTCCAGCTTATGCGCCCAGTGTTTGCTTAGACGATTAATCAAACGCTCGGCAGAAGGCGTAACAACTTCAGCACGGGATAACGGCATAATGACTCTCCAACAACGTAAGCACTTGCTAACTGTAAAAGGCGACAACGATAGCAGGCCGCGAACTCCAACACGTGCTACCAGCCACCATGGCGATAGTGCGTAAGGCAACGTAACAAGCCTAGCAGGTAGCTTATAAAACACCGCAAGACGGTAATGCCACCCAAACGATAATCAGTTACAATAGCAACTCGGTCGCCATGCTGTCATCGGCAACCTTAGCGGTGGGCAACGCCAGCTTGTCAGCGCCGCACAAGCGCTGGTGCAAGAGCCCGATATATTGATGCTGGATGAACCTACTTCAGCGCTCGATCTCAATCGTCAGATCAATCTGCTGACCGTGCTGCGCCGTCTGGCCGACGAGCGCAATATGCTGATTCTGGTGGCTTTGCATGATCTTGGCCACGCGCTACGTTTTACCGACGCCTCAATGGTGCTCGAAAACGGACGCCTGATCGCCTGCGGCCCCACGGCGGAAGTGATTACCCCTGCGCTCCTGCGCCAGGTGTATAAAGTCACCGCTCGCATTGAGTCGTGCTCGAAGGGGCGGCCTCAGCTTATTGTCGAAGAGGCCGTTTAAGCCGTCGCCCTTCCATGGCCGCTAGCGCTACCCCGCTTAACATCAGCGGTAGCGCTAGCAAAAACCCACTGGAAACGGGAATGCCAAACAGCACCCAATCAGCGAGTACCGGCCATACCAAGGCAATATATTCGAAAGGCGCCAAACGCGACGCCTCAGCGTAGCGTAAGGCGAGCGTCATCGCGATATGCGCAGCACCGCCAAACAACCCCGATAACACTAAAAGTGCAAACTCCACTTGGGTAAGCGCCGCCCAACCCAGCGGAAGCGTTGCCAGCCCGGCCAACGCAGCCACCAGGATAAAGTAGAAGGCGATTGAGGCCGCCGTTTCTGTTCGCGAAATCCGCCTGACAGTGAGTAGCGCCCCGGCAGTTAACAGCGCACTCAGCGCTCCTAGCGCGTATCCGACAGCTTGGCCGTTACTCGAACTGGCATTAAGCCCGGGTAAAATCAGCACTGCGACCCCGGCAAGCGCCAGCACCACGCCGCCCGCGCGATTAAGCGAGAAGCGCTCCCCCAGAAGCAGCACGCCCCCCAGCGCCATAAAGACCGGCGTCAACTGGGCGAGCAGGGTTGCCTCGGCGACGGGCAATAGCGCCACCGCGGCAAAAGAGGCAAACATCGCCGCCGCCCCCAACCCAGAACGTAGCACGTGCCCCAGCGGGCGGCGCGTGGCCAGCCCCCTGGGGAACTCTCGCCGCAGCAGAAGGAAAACGACAATCGGCAGTAGCGCAAACAGCGAGCGGAAAAACACCGACTGCCCTACCGGGACTTCGTCACTCACGGCTTTAATGCACACCAGCATGCCTGTAAACAGTGCACCGGACAGTACGCGTAGCCAGATGCCTAAGCCAAGCCGTTCGTCGCTACCCACCATTACGTCTTATTCCCTTATAAAAAAATAACCCCTTACAGAGCAAGGGGTTATTGTCAACTTACAGGTAACAGAGTACCACTGAAAGCATCCTTTAAAGCGCTATATTACGACTTTATGTCTTCAAAGAAGCTCTTCACGCTATCGAAGAAACCGGTTTTCTTCGGCGAGTGGCTGTGGCTGTTGCTACCGTCGAAGCTCTCTTGCAGCTGGCGCAGTAGGTCGCGCTGCTCGTCGTTAAGCTTCACCGGTGTTTCCACGACTACTTTGCATAGCAGATCACCCGGCATGCCGCCGCGCACAGGCTTCACGCCTTTGCCACGCAGACGGAACAGCTTACCGGTTTGGGTTTCCGGCGGAATTTTCAACTTCACACGGCCATCGAGTGTCGGCACTTCAAGTTCACCACCCAGCGCTGCATCAACAAAATTGATCGGCACTTCGCACTGCAGGTGCCTACCGTCGCGCTCAAAGATGTGGTGCGGCTTAATAGCCACCTGCACATAAAGATCACCGGGCGGGCCACCGTTAACGCCGCTTTCACCTTCAGCGTTCAGGCGGATACGGTCGCCGGTATCCACACCGGGCGGAATCTTAACGGAAAGCGTCCGCGTTTCACGCACACGCCCATCGCCGTTGCACTTGTGACACGGCACCTTGATTTGTACGCCGGTACCGTGGCAAGTGGGGCAAGTCTGCTGCACCGCAAAAAAGCCTTGCTGCATGCGCACTTGACCGTGGCCGTGACACGTAGGGCAGCCTTCTTTTGTGGTACCGGGCTCAGCACCATCACCATCGCAACGGTCACACTCGATATGCCTCGGCACGCGGATGTCTACCGTAGTACCTGAAACGGCGCTTTCTAAATCCAGCTCTAGGTTATAGCGCAAGTCAGACCCGCGCGCTGGCGAATTAGGCCCACGACGGCGACCGCCGCCTCCGCCAAAGATATCGCCAAACACATCGCCGAAAATGTCGCTGAAGTCGCCAGCACCGGCGCCACCGAAACCACCACCGCCGCCGCCACCTTGGCCATCAACGCCGGCATGACCAAACTGGTCATAGGCAGCGCGCTTTTCGCCGTCGCTCAGCACTTCATAGGCTTCGGACACTTCGCGGAATTTTTCCGCCGAGGTTTTATCGTCCGGGTTTCGGTCAGGGTGGAATTTTTGCGCCAGACGGCGATAGGCCTTTTTGATCTCTTTCTGATCGGCCCCTTTTTCGACACCCAGGACTTCGTAATAATCGCGTTTGGACATAGGCCCTACGCCTCCTGGTTAGCTACGCATTCAACTTTAGGCGTCTCGGCTGCGGAAACAGCAACGCGGGAGTTAGCTCCCGCGTCACCACTTTCCTTGGCAGAAAGAGGTTAATTACTGCTTTTTCTGATCGTCGTTAACTTCTTCGTACTCGGCGTCAACCACGTCATCTTCCGGCTTGGAGCTTGTGCTCTCAGCGCCTTCACCGCCCTCTTGCTGAGCTGCTTCGGCTTGCTCGGCATACATTTTCTGAGCTAGCTGACCAGAGGCTTCGGTTAGCGTATCCAGTTTCTTCTGGATCTCATCGGCATCGTCACTTTTCACTGCTTCTTCCAGCTCGGTGATGGCCGTTTCAATCGACTGCTTTTCGTCGTCAGTGGCTTTATCGCCCGCTTCTTCTAGCGTTTTGCGCGTGGCGTGAATCATGCCATCGGCTTGGTTACGCAGCTGAACCAGCGTTTCGAACTTTTTGTCCTCTTCAGCGTGAGCTTCAGCATCGCGCACCATCTGCTCGACTTCTTCCTCTGACAAGCCGCTAGACGCCTTAATGACAATCGACTGCTCTTTGCCAGTGGCCTTGTCTTTCGCCGAAACGTTCAAGATACCGTTGGCATCCAAATCGAAGGCGACTTCAATCTGCGGCACGCCGCGCGGTGCGGGCGGAATGTCGGCGAGATCAAAACGACCCAGCGACTTGTTCTGCGACACTTGCTTACGCTCACCCTGTACGGCGTGGATGGTCACCGCCGTTTGGTTGTCATCCGCGGTTGAGAAGGTTTGGGTCTTCTTGGTCGGGATGGTGGTGTTCTTTTCGATCAGCGGCGTCATCACGCCACCCAGGGTTTCGATGCCCAAGGTGAGCGGGGTCACGTCGAGCAACAGTACGTCTTTAACGTCGCCGCCAAGTACGCCGCCCTGAATCGCAGCACCAACGGCTACCGCTTCGTCCGGGTTAACATCTTTGCGCGCTTCTTTACCGAAGAAGTCTGCGGCATTCTTCTGCACCATCGGCATGCGTGTCTGACCACCGACCAGGATCACTTCGTCGATTTCAGACGCGGACAGGCCAGCGTCTTTCAGTGCCACTTTGCACGGCTCAAGCGAGCGTTGGATCAGGTCTTCAACCAGCGATTCCAACTTGGCACGGGTCACTTTCACGTTCAGGTGTTTCGGGCCGGTGTTATCGGCTGTGATATAAGGCAGATTAACATCGGTCTGTTGGGCGCTTGATAGCTCGATCTTGGCTTTCTCAGCGGCTTCTTTCAGGCGCTGCATGGCCAAGTTGTCACCCGACAGGTCAATGCCGCTGTCAGACTTGAACTGGTCAACCAGATAGTTGATCAACGCCAGATCGAAATCTTCACCGCCCAGGAAGGTGTCACCGTTAGTGGCCAACACTTCAAACTGGGTTTCGCCATCAACATCGGCAATTTCGATGATAGAGATATCGAAGGTACCGCCACCTAGGTCATAAACCGCGATGGTTTTGTCGCCGCGGGTTTTATCCATGCCGTAGGCCAGTGCAGCAGCGGTCGGCTCGTTGATAATACGTTTAACTTCAAGCCCCGCGATGCGACCGGCGTCTTTGGTGGCCTGACGCTGGCTGTCGTTGAAGTAAGCCGGCACGGTAATAACGGCGTCGGTCACTTCTTCGCCGAGGTAGTCTTCGGCGGTCTTTTTCATTTTCTTCAGCACTTCCGCACTCACCTGCGGCGGCGCCATCTTCTTGCCTTTTACTTCTACCCAGGCATCGCCGTTGTCGGCTTCGGTGATTTTGTACGGCACCATTTTAATGTCTTTCTGGACAACGTCGTCTTTAAAACGACGGCCGATTAGACGCTTGATGGCGTACAGGGTGTTTTCGGGATTGGTTACCGCTTGACGCTTGGCCGCCTGGCCTACCAACGTTTCACCATCATCGGTGTAAGCGATGATGGAAGGCGTGGTACGGCCGCCTTCAGCGTTTTCAATAACCTTAGCGCTGTCTCCATCGAGCACGGCCACACAAGAGTTAGTGGTGCCCAGATCGATACCAATAATACGTCCCATAGCAAATACCTCGAATTCGGTTGTTACAAAACTGAAAATTTAGCTTTTAAAGCTTTTTGCGGGATGTCCCGCAGGGTTACCCCTTATTTGGGGGCCGCTGCTAGCTTTTCAAGGCTTTTTTCACACCTTGTGCGCCATTGGCTTAACTGGCTTTCTGACTCACCACCACCATGGCCGGGCGCACCAAGCGTCCATTGAGCAAGTAACCTTTCTGCATCACTTCCATGACGGTGTTTGGCTCCAGGTCCGGATTCGGCACCATGGTCATCGCCTCGTGCACTTGAGGGTCAAACGGCTCGCCGTGGGGCTCAATGCTTTCAACCCCAAACTTATTGAGGACATCCAGCTGCATCTTCAAGGTCATGGAGACACCTTCACGATGAATTTCTGAGGCGCCTTCTTGCATGGTCTCAAGCGCTTTTTCCAAGCTATCCACCACTGGCAACAGCTCTTTGACAAATTTTTCCAAGGCAAACTTGCGCGCTTTTTCAGCGTCTTGTTCAGCACGGCGGCGCACGTTTTGCGCTTCAGCAGCGGCGCGCAATGCCTGATCTTTGGCTTCAGCCAAGCTTTGCTCCAATTCTTCGACCTTTTCAGCCAGCACTTCCGCTTCGGGATTGCCTACGCTGCCTTCTAACGACTCTTCGTCATTGATCAAGCCTTCTAACTCACCTTCTGCCAAGCGCTCTTCTGCGGCTTGCTCAGCCGCCTGCTCGGCGCCATCCGCTTCTTGCTCTTGGCGAGCCAGCTCGTCATCCAACGGAGTTTGCGGTTCTTTTGCCATGTTGTGCTCCTAAAAAGATAAGGCGCTGCCACACCGGGCGACGCACAAAAAATAAGGCTTTAGCTAACTATCCACGCTATATGGGGGCCATAAATGTCATCTCAAGAGGGCGCATTGAAGTGAGTTATTAACTACTGTATAAAACAACAACTATTGGATAAGTATCCAGCTTCTGTGCCGTACCGCCTCAGGAGGCGCCATGCTCACTCAGCTCGCTATTCAAGATTTCGCCATCGTCGATCATTTAGAACTCGACTTGACCGGTGGTATGACCGCGATTACCGGGGAGACCGGGGCAGGAAAATCTATCCTGCTAGGCGCCCTTGGGCTATGTCTGGGCGAACGCGCAGATGCCGGCAGCGTACGCCACGGCCGCGAACGCACGCACCTCTCCGCACGCTTCGACATCCAGCACCTGCCTGCCGCCGCCAAATGGT
The DNA here is from genome assembly GCF_033052795.2 of Halovibrio sp. HP20-59. NCBI lineage: Bacteria > Pseudomonadati > Pseudomonadota > Gammaproteobacteria > Oceanospirillales > Halomonadaceae > Halovibrio > Halovibrio sp. HP20-59. Next base: position 7,075 of record NZ_JAWJUW020000018.1, on the reverse strand, counting down.
TAGCGGCTCGCGACCTCCCTGCAGAAGAGTGCTTGCTGCGCCGAGTCGTCACCGCCAACGGCCGCTCCAAAGCGTGGATTAACGGCCACCCGGCGACCATTTCAGATCTCAAGTCACTCGGCGAACAGCTGATTCAGGTCCATGGGCAACATGCCCATCACGCTTTAATGCGCGAAGAGACCCATCTAACATTGCTTGACGATTACGCCGGGCTTGGCGATACCGCGACGCAATTAGCCGAGACATTTCGCGAGTGGCGCAATGCGCGCCGTCAATTGAAGAAGCTGAGCGAAGCGGGCAGCGAAGTAGAAGCCAAGCGTCAGCTGTTGCGCTACCAGGTTGAAGAGCTTGACCAGCTCGGTTTGGCAGAAGGCGAACTGACCACGCTGGAAGAAGAACAGCATACCCTTGCCCATGCCGAAGAGACGCTACGCGAAACCCAGTTTGCCGCCGACTGCTGCGCTGGCGATGAGGGTGGCGCGCTTTCGTTACTCAACCAAGCGTTCGCCCACCTAAGCGCCCTGCCGGGTAGCGACAAGGGCACTCTAGCCAATACGCTCGCCATGTTGAGCGATGCGCGTATCCAAGTCGAAGAGGCCTCCAGCGAGCTTAACCGCCTCGCGAGCACCACCGAATTAGACCCAGAGAGGCTGGCCTGGGTGGAAGAGCGCATGACCGATGTGCACCGGATTTCTCGCAAGCACCATGTTGCTCCTGAAGAGCTCTGCGCTCTGCATGCCAATTTACAGCGGGAAGTCGCGCAACTCGAAGAGGGAGGCAACGACCTTGAGGCACTTGGCGCCCAAGTGGTCGAGTACCGCGAGCGCTACCGCCAAGCCGCTAAGAAACTCAGCGATAAACGCCAAAAAGCCGCGCTACGCCTGGGCAAAGAGGTACAGCAGCAGCTGGGCTATTTGGCCATGGGCAAAGCGCGCTTTGAAGTGGAAGTGACCGCGAAAGACGCGCCTTCTCCTGAAGGGCTTGATCGCGTGCAGTTTTTGATTAGCGCCAACCCCGGGCAACCCGCACGCCCGCTGACCAAAGTCGCCTCTGGGGGTGAATTATCGCGGATTAGCCTGGCGATCCAAGTCGTCGCGGCAACGCATTCGACGGTGCCCAGCTTGGTGTTTGACGAAGTGGACGTCGGCATCTCAGGTGCCACCGCCGAAATAGTCGGGCAGCTCCTGCGCAAGCTGGGCGAAAACGGCCAAGTCATGACCGTAACCCACCTGCCCCAGGTGGCGGCACAGGCGCACCAGCACTTACATATCGAGAAACAGGCGAAACGCGATACCACCCTGACGCAAATGGCACTACTCGATGAACAAGGCCGCGTCAGCGAGCTAGCGCGCATGCTGGGCGGTGTAACGCTTTCGGACCAAACGCTCGCCCACGCGCGCGAGATGCTGCACGCTAGCCAACGCCCACCGCACTGACGGGAGCGCCTCTCAGCGCTTGCAGACCGCTATACGTACAACAAAAAAGTTATGCTTAGAAACAACAAAAACGCTCCTGACTACTCAGCCAATTTCACCGGCAGTGAAATCAACTAGGTAGTGCAGGAGCGCTTACTGTTGCGACCCACGATGTTTACTTTCTATTCGTAGGCCCGCTGTCTTGCCGGGTTACGTCAGACCCACGCGGGCGGACGTAAAGCACCAAGGCATGATCCACTAGTTCGTAGCCATGCTCTTCAGCGATTTCTTGCTGACGACGTTCAATGATTTCATCGACAAACTCAATGATTTCGCCGCTTTCAAGGCACACCATGTGGTCATGGTGATCCTCTTGGGTCATCTCAAATACCGCATGACCACCGTCAAAATTATGACGTATGACCAAGCCTGCTGACTCGAACTGAGTCAGTACGCGGTAGACAGTCGCTAGACCAACATCTTCGCCAGCGTCAATCAGTGTTTTATACACTTCTTCAGCGCTAAGGTGGTGTTGGCCCGAAACATTTTCGAGAATCTGCAGTATCTTGACGCGCGGCAGGGTCACTTTTAGACCGGCTTTGCGTAATTCATGGTTCTGATCGGCCATGGTCGCTCTTCGCAGTAACTGGTTAGGTCGGGTATGATCAACCGAAACCACGATAGTGAAGAATAGGCCCAAATGCAAAAATTGACTCAAATCATCACGCTTTCCGTTGCCCTTACCGTTGTTAGCGGCTGCAGCTACGTTGGCGTGTACAAGCGCGATATCCCCCAAGGCAACTTGATCACCCAGACAATGGTCAGTCAGCTGGAACTTGGCATGACCCAAGAGCAGGTTACTTACGTGATGGGCAGGCCACTGCTGGAAGCGCCCTTTGACGCCAGCGAATGGGACTACGTGTTCCGTCTCGACGAGGCGTATGGCGATGTAGAGCAGCGTCGCGTCACGCTTACTTTCGACCCCCAAGGGCGCTTAGCGAACATCGAAAAAGAAGGCGATTTTTCCGAACCGCTGCCACTCGATGGCGAGAACAGCATAGGGCCAGCAGCAGAGGGAGCTGACCCCCTTGATGCCCTGCCTGAAGAGAGCACAGAGACGCCTATACCGCCAAGCGCACAACCCATTTCGCAACCTTAACCGGTTTTAGAAACGGATTTAGCGCCCCTGATCGCTTGCTTGGCGTTTTGCACGCGCTAAGCGAGCGACCTTGGGGTCGACGGCCAGCGGTCGATATACCTCTACTCGATCACCTTCACGCAATGCATGTGTCTCGGGGTCGCGTAGCGCTTTACCGAAGATACCCAGCACCGCCTGAGCAAAAGTGTCACTGGGCAACTCGGGGAACAGCGCAGGCAAATCGGCCAGCGTCACAGCTTGGCGCGCAGTGGTGCCTTCAGGCACCCTCAACGCCACGATGCGCTGTTTGTGCGGCAGGGCGTAGGCAACCTCGACAGCAAGCCTTTCAGCGGCCATACAGGTCGTTGGCGCGCTTAGTGAAGGCATCGACTAACTGCCCGGCTATCTGCTGAAAGAGCTTCCCGAAGGCCATGCCGAGCAGGCGATTGGCAAATTCAAACTCCATTTCCAGGCTGACTTTGCAAGACCCCTCCCCCATGGGGATAAACAGCCAGCGTCCTTTCAGTCGCTTGAAGGGCCCTTTGACGAGCGACATCTCAATGCGCTCGGGCGCAAAAAGGTCATTGCGAGTCGTAATGGTTTGCTCGACCCCGGCGCGCCCCAAGGTCATTTCACCGATGAGATGCACCTCATCATGTTCGAGCAAACGCGCCTGACGACAGCCGGGCAAAAATTCGGGGTAGCGTTCGAAGTCGTTAACCAAATCGAACATTTTTTGGGGGGTATGCCGCACTAAGGCGGAACGATTGACGGTTGGCATTGACCTCTCCGCTGACTTCACAGTACCCAAAGCGTATCATGGGGAACAATTTTTTAGACCTTAAATGGTATCACGCCTCCCCAAATAACGAAGGGGATGCCACTGACAGATTAATGATGAGGTTCCATGGCCACAAAGAAAGGTAAAAGCAAAGGTCCCGGCAGCAGCGTTATCGCCCAGAATAAAAAGGCGCGGTTTGAGTACCATATTGATGAAACCTTCGAGGCTGGGTTATCACTCGCTGGCTGGGAAGTGAAAAGCTTGCGCGCTGGCAAAGCGCAGCTCACCGATACCTATATTTTAGTACGCAACGGCGAAGCGTTCCTGCTGGGCAGCCATATCATGCCGCTCAATACCGCGAGCACCCATGAAATTGCTGACCCGACGCGCACTCGCAAACTGCTGCTGCATCGCAAAGAGATCGCCAAAATCTTTTCGATTACCCAGGACAAAGGCCACACCTGTGTGCCTCTCAAGCTGTACTGGAAGCGCAATAAAGTGAAGTGCGAGCTGGCGCTAGTTACCGGCAAACAGCAGCATGACAAGCGCGCGACAGAAAAAGATCGCGATTGGAGCCGTCAAAAAGGTCGAATTATGCGGGAACATAACAAGGCATAACTGGTCAATCAGTTGTGAGCACGTTAGAATACGTACTTGTAATAAGGGGGCGACATGGTTTCGACGCCGGTAACAACCCTTGCGGTGCATGCCGAGAGCGTGATGTATCTCGTAAATCCCACATCACGAAAAATAGTCGCAAATGACGAAAACTACGCTCAAGGCGCGCTAGCAGCTTAAACACTGTTAGCTTCTTGTCTGGCCCCAAGGTGATGTGCCTATTCATCACTGAGGGGATACGAGCTAAAGCTGATAGGATCGCGTTTGGTGGTGTCTTCTCGCCAAGCGTTAAACTTTAGAAGACTCGCGTGGCTGAATCCTGATCGTCGGAGTCAGTCGCGTTAAATCAAATGACGAAATCTAAGCATGTAGAGCCAATAGGCGCGTGCTGGCGGACGCGGGTTCAATTCCCGCCGCCTCCACCACCTTACTATACAAATCAAGCACCTATGGGTGCTTTTTTTGTGACTGCGGGCTGAAAAGCGCCTGTTTCGGCATAGCGTGGTCAACTTTTTGGCTAGCCTTTTTCCTAGATATCTTCAGCCAGGCTGGGTTAATCAGCTTGTTACTCTACCCATTCTGCCGATTTATTGGCCACTGTGCTTGCGGCCCATATCGTTTTCGGCATTGCATGTGGCGCTAGAGACTACGGTCGATTTTTGAAGGCAGCTTTCGGCCAAGAGCGGCCTTTTAGGAGCCACTGATATAGCGCTTTAACGCTGCGCTAATGGGAGGCAACGGAGCAGCGCGTAGTTGGCGTCCCGTTGAGCGCTTGGTTAGATTCTTGTCCGAAGTTTCACACTCTGAACAACTGCTTCGACTGCCTCATGGAAGGCCTCCAAGTACGGCTGATACAAAACGTTAAATTCTTCACTATCGTAGGTTTCAACCCACTTCGCCTTATCCTCAAGGCGAGCTTTTGCGTTCTCATATTGAAATTGGACAATCGGTACAAGAGCCCGATTAATTTTTGCTAAAGCCGACGATAAATCTGGGAAGTACAGCTCTTGAATGGCTGAAGCCCTATCCAGCGGCGAGGGCATTTCAGGTGATTCTGCACCAAATACAAGGCGGCTATTCTGATCACTCAACCAGTCTCGGTGATCATAGAGGGCCGAAATAAACTCCTCTGCTTTTTGCCTAATCAGTTTTTCCCTTTCTCGACGGGCGGAGAGCCAGTGCGTCACGACCTGTGCTGCTACACCACCACCGATGGCGAGCAAGCCACCTACCAAAACTGGGATGATTTTTGGAAGCTCAATAATCACAAAGACAAAGTCCCTATTAATCTAACAGCGTATTAGACGGCGCGTTTTATGATCGAATGAACGAACTGTCACTTTTTTCCGGCAAATGCAGCTTGCCAGGCCCTTCCAAGGCTATGATTCTTTGAACTATTAACTTCCACTAGGCCGTATAATCAAAACTCGCGCGCCTGCTGCATTTTCCGGAATGTACACTCAGGGTCGATTGCCACCAGCAGCCATCCGCCATACTCTTTCAGCCTAGCACATGAGGATTAAGCCAACTGAGTTTTGTATGCTCGAGCTTTCAACGACAAAGTCGCCAAACAAGCAGGAACTGCTATGGATAAAACCCACTAAGGAGAGCGACATTTGCACCAAGTTCATTAATCTTACGCAGGAGAAAACAAGGTGAGGGATTCAAACGCAGATTAGCGAAGAGGCGATTTTCACTGCTAGCCAGCTATGAAAAAAGAAGGGCTTATAGATACTTCAAAGCGGTCTTCCGGCAGATAGGGCTCATAAGGCCGCCAGGGGAAGTACTTACGGTAGGCAGCCTACTCGCTCACCACGGGCAGCTTAAATCCCCTTCTTCGCAGCTAGCATGCTCCTGCAATCTTTCCGTACGCGCTTTTGTCTGCGCGGTCAGGCACCCATTACGCACCATGGGCTGTGCGCTACCGCCTTCAACAGCGCTACTTTCAAACGCGCACTCGGCATCACGAAAATTGATCCACGCCCGCTGGGCCTCTCTGAGCTTTTCAAGCGACGCTGAATTATTGTCCAACTTGCTAACCAATACCCGATAAGCCTCGTTAAGCTCGTCATCGGCCACCTGGTACCCCTGCGCCGTGCATTGGGTTAGCTCGGCTTGTGTGTTGGCGTTATCGCACGCCTCGTTTGCGGTGACAAAACCGCTAGAGAGCAAAAGTCCGACGCCAATAGATAGAACTGATAACCGCATCGTTTTATCTCCTGAGAACGAGTAAACATTAAACGGAACCACTAGGCACCTACCCCCACACAGCTCTGGGCACAGCCTTATAAAAGCAAAGCGCTGGCCTCTCGGCCAGCGCTTTGTGATAAATTGAACACACTAATAGTGTTTTTTCTTTGGCTGTTGCGATTAATGCGCGATCATTTCCTCAACAATTTCTTCACCATCCATCGCCGATGGATAGTAAGTCGGCCAGTTAGTCACTTCTTCTAGCAGCGCCTCGCGATCATCGCCCCAGTAGCGGTGGAAATGGTTCGCATCGGTAGGATAAATATCGTGATCGCTGAACTGGATATACTGAGGAAGCTCATCAAAGTCACCTTCCAGTTCGAAAATAAACCGTACACCGCGATTGCCCGCTTGGTAGGTTAAAATTTCATAGCCATCGTATTGGTATTCGCCGGTTTTCTCTTCGCCGTTCTCATAAAAGGTGACGTCGCTTCCTTCAATAACGATACGCTCTACATCGGTTTGGTACCCCGTATCGTAATACGCTCTGTATTCCTCAGCTGTTTTATCGCCTTGGGCTGCTTTGTGCGCAAACACTTCATCTAGCGTGCCATCTTCTAGATAAGGGTAGACGGATTGCCAATCACCCGCCCAGTCGGAAAGCGGGCGGTCCTCGACCTGTTCGTCTTCAAAATAACCTGCATAAATATCGCTATCGTGATCGTGATCGTGATCGTGATCGTGATCGTGATCGCTATGAGTATGGTCATGCTCATGACCATGGTCATTGGCACTAACGCCTTGAATCCCCGTCAGTATCAAAGCACTCAATGCAAGTGCAGTAACGCCTTTAAGTCTGAGGGATCCCCACGAATATTTTCAATAAAATCAGCGTGTAATGTTGAAGGAGCCTGCATGGGTCGGCATGTTGTT
>NZ_JAWJUW020000017.1:0-66127 GCF_033052795.2 Halovibrio sp. HP20-59 | reverse complement strand
TTGGTGTCGGAACCTGTATTCTGCGAGTTTGCCCCTATCCTGCCAATGCTATCCCTCAAAACGTCAACAGGCCCTAGTGAATGGGTTACTCAGAAGACTAACGGCATACGCGATGTGAGCGGTTCACTGTAGTGCGCATCGCGACCAATCACTTCATCGTGAGGTACGTGTTGCACCAGGTAAGCGCGATGAATACTGGCACGTTTAAGCTCAATATAAACATCATCTAGCGAGCGAAACAGCATAGGTTTAGCACGCTGCATCAGCATATGGCGGTCGCCTTCGACGTCTTCTAACTCGATTTGATAAAAACGGCTGCCTGAATGAGTGATAACGCGAATTTCAAAATTATCGTTATTGGCGACAAATTGCTTAAGGTTTTTCAGCTCCATGGTTCCCTCCTGTTATATAGATACGACGATAGGGAACAGAATGACTGAACCCTATGTCATTTATGTTGCCTTATTATTGCAGTGCCATGACGCTCTTCAATAAAATAAGATCCCTACTATGACGGCAACATTACAAGAGAGTTCCTAGAAATAAATCACCTGACCAGAGAAGAAAGCCCTAGCCAAAGCGTTGCCCAAAAGCGCCTCATTGGTACTCGGAAGGGTCAATAGCTTTACCAAGCGAGTTGCGGTCAATCCAATTGCCGCCCTTGGTTTCTTTATAGCGAAAAACCACCTTATCTCCCACCTTAACCGGCAGCTCACCATCTTCGGTTTGGTAGCTATATTTCTCACCTTCCACGACCAAGTGGTAACGATAAAGGTCTGGCATACCTAGCCACTCTTTGAAAGGCCCTTCACGCTCTAGTGCTTCTAGCTCACCGCGACCTTCAAGCTTAGGAAGACGCGGTCGATTACCGCGCCGAAATCCACCTGCCATTTACTTCTCCCGTTATTTAACTATCAAAATTGGGCATTATACGAGCTCGCTTCTTATGCTCAAGTTAATCGCCAAAGGAATCGCCGTAACTGTCCGGAGCCAAATCTTCAAAGCGGGTATATTTGCCAATAAACGCCATATGCACGGTGCCAATCGGTCCGTTACGCTGCTTGCCGATAATCAACTCAGCAATACCTTGGTTATCCGGGTTATCGGGGTTATAGACTTCATCGCGATAGACGAAGGCGATCACATCCGCATCCTGCTCAATCGCTCCCGATTCCCTCAGATCCGACATCACCGGTCGCTTATTAGGACGCTGCTCCAATGAACGGTTCAACTGAGAAAGCGCGACGACAGGGCAATTAAACTCTTTCGCTAAGCCCTTCAAGGAGCGCGAGATTTCAGAAATCTCACCGGTGCGGTTTTCGCTAAAACCGGGGATCTGCATTAGCTGAAGGTAATCGATCATGACCAGCGCAATATTGCCATGTTCACGCACTACACGGCGCAATCTTGAGCGCATCTCGTTAGGCGACAAGGCCGCGGTATCATCGATAAACAGCTGTTTATCTTTGAGCAGATTGACCGCGGACGTTAAGCGCGGCCAATCCTCATCTTCCAACTGACCGGTACGCACGCGGGTTTGATCAATCCGGCCCAGGGATGAGAGCATCCTCAGCATCAACGATTCGGCGGGCATCTCCATGGAAAACACCATGACCGGCTTGTCGCTGGAAATAACCGCATGTTCAACCAAGTTCATAGCGAAGGTGGTGTTATGAACACAAATATCTTCCGCGACGAAGTTATGCGTGTCATCCACCGTCAAGTCGTAGACCTGCTGCATGCCGAGCGGCTCAATGGCGACAACTTCATCCCAATAAACATCCGATGAGGCCAGGTTTTCGAGGTAGGCATCCCCCTGAAATAGTTGTGCAAACACCGCAGCGCGCTGGCGTGATAAACAACGCTCACTACGACCTGACAAATGCGCGTTATACCCCACCGGCAAGGGCTCACCCGATTGTTCGAACAGCTCTTGCCAACACCGCTGCCCTTTTTTTGCCAGCACATAGCGATTGACCGATTTAGGTAAGCTGTCGCGGTTACTATGCATACGCTTGGAGCTAATACAGATGTTAAGCGCTTCTAATGCTTGCTCTTTGCTAAAGATACCCACTTCTTGGATAAAACGCTTTTGGCTTGCCTGGTCAAGTATCTCAAGCTCCCAAGGTGATTGGCGCAGATTGGCATAGCGGTTCTGCTTCTCACGAATTTTGCTCAAAATACCAAAGCGCAATAGCAAATGCTGCACATCGCGAATCAGTTCGCGGCTTGATGACGCATAGCTAATACGGCCTTGGCCATTTGCCTGTACGAAGGCGCTGCCATCACAGGCGAAGAGACGATTTAGAAATAGGGCTAATTGCTGCTTAGGTAAGCGAAATATGCAGTCTGGCACCCGCTTGTGTAATGCTTTTTTGGCCCACACTCCATGCACTTCAAGAAAGTGTCTCACAGGGTTTGGGGCGTTTTTTGCCAAAGCGCTATAGTCAGACGCAGAGTAGTCGTTCGTTAAAGGCATACCCAACGCCTCACAAAACGGCATAAAGGTGGACTGAGCGGGAACAGATTTCCCATTGCACCATGCACTCACTGCGGATTTACTCACGTTTAGCAACGCAGCAAGCGCCTCCCCCGTCAGGCTTTTCGCCTGAAGCTGCTCACGTACCGCCCGTGAAAACTGCTCCCGTAGTGGCTGTAAAAGTGCTGCATCCCGGCTCACCCGCAAAACAGGCGTTCGCTCAACGTTTTGTTCGCCACATACAACCAAACGACACGTTACACCTGGAAAGTGACTCACCGCCTCAGTGAAGTCAGCGCGTAGTTCCGCGCTACTGTTAGTAAACATTGGGCAGCTTTGGGTTGTACCGCCATCGGCCAACATAAACGCCAGCGTTTTCACTTGGTGCTCTGGCATTGCCTCATGACCAAACACCGGTATCTCACGAGGCACTGCAATACGTTCGCCGACGACTATTTTTTTCAGCGGCTGCCAGCCATCCCCGGTTAAAAATGGGTGTGTTAGCGTTGTCGCAACTTCCCTGCCTGTGGCGGTACGAACACGAAAAACGGGCTTTTCACCATCATCGACAAAGGCCGATGCCTGAGACTGCTTCAGCTTAAAGTCATCAGTCAACGTTATAAGTGGCGCTTGTTGGCGGGCCACTAGTTCGTCAATCGTGACCAGTGCGCCACTTAGGGGGTCTACCAGTCGCGAACCACTCATCAAACACTTGCCCATCGAGGGGCGACCCGCGATCACCACCATATCCGAAGGTTGTAGCCCGGTGGTCATGTCATCCAAATCACGAAAACCAGTGGAAAGCCCGGTCATTTCGCCTTTCAGGTTAAACAGCTCATCGATGCGATCGACGGCTTTGGTCAACAGATCGCTCATGCCGATAGGGCCACCGGTTTTGGGGCGCTCCTCGGCAATCTGGAACACTAACCGCTCGGCTTCGTTAAGCAATTCATCAGCCGGGCGACCCTGGGGGGTAAAAGCGCTATCGGCAATTTGGTTAGCGGCACGGATCAACTTACGCAACGTTGCCCGTTCGCGCACGATATCGGCGTAGGCGCGAATATTGCTGGCAGAAGGAGTGTTGCGCGCCAACTCGGCCAGAAAAGCCAGCCCGCCCACGGTATCTAACTGATCGCGCGCTTCCAGCGCTTCAGAAAGCGTCACCACGTCCATTGGCTGACCGGCTTCAGCCAGATGAATCATCACGTTGAACACCAAACGGTGCTCATAGCGGTAGAAATCATCCGCGACTAAGCGCTCTGAGACATTATCCCAGGCTTGGTTGTCCAGCATGAGCCCGCCTAATACCGACTGCTCCGCCTCCAGCGAATGCGGCGGCAGTTTTAGCGCTGCCGTTTCTGTATCAGCAGTAGGCTGGTCCTGCATAGCGAGCTCCTTTAAACACGGCGCCATTGAAAAGGCTTATCTTAGCCGCTGCCATGCCGTGCGACTATCATCATGATCTAGACGTTGTCTTAAATACCCAACCATGATGGGTGAGATAATTTAGGCAACATCCTGAAATAGCGAATACCAAAAAACATAAGGCGCGGGACAAAACCCGCGCCTTATGAGGCAGCTGTATTAACTGCAGCTAGTGACGGCTTTACGTCGTGACTAACTTAATGACTTTCTCAATTACTCTGCAACTATTCTGCAACTACCACTACGCGAACAGCGGCATCCACTTCAGCGTGCAAGTGAATAGCGATGTCGTATTCGCCGGTTTGGCGAATCGGGCCATTTGGCATACGGACTTCGCTCTTGGCAATATCGATGCCAGCAGAGGAAATTGCGTCGGCCAGATCACGCGGGCCAATAGAACCAAACAGCTTGCCTTCGTCGCCTGCTTTGGAAACCAAAGACAGTTCGATGTCGTTAAGCTGCTCAGCACGCGCTTGAGCTTCAGCCTTACGCTCAGCGGCTTGTGCTTCAAGCTCAGCACGCTGGGCTTCAAATGCTTCAACGTTGTCTTTGGTGGCCGGTACGGCTAAACCGTAAGGCACCAAATAGTTACGACCATAACCAGGCTTTACAGTGACCTTGTCACCCAGGCCGCCCAGCTTACCAATGTTGTCGAGCAGAATGACTTCCATCTCGTAAACCTCTTGTCAATTGCTGCGGGCAAGGCGTGCGCGAAAGTTCGCGAATGTATCAATCAGCCCCAACAGCAGCACAATGAGAATCGTGGGCCAGGTCGTGATTAGCAGCACATAAAATGCCACCAGCCACAGCCCGTTCATCCCCTTTATTCCAATAACCCCGTGCACTAACGCAACGCCAGCTACTAACAGCGGAATCCAGCCAAGCATGGCCAGCGCGTGAGCGCCCAACAGCATGCCGACTACCCCAATCACAGCCAATACGGCCAGTTCTTTAGGGGTCAAGCGTAGCGAATGAAACTCTTCGCGAAAGCCACCTGGGTTGTACAACCCAGCTTGCCAACTCCGCGCGAGTGTCAAACACATGATTGCTGCCAACAGCACCACAAACCCGGTCACCCCACCCACTACTAACGTAGCCAGGGTTTGAGTATCGTAGCCCTGATTGGCGAATTCCGTGAGCATGCGGTCAACTTCTTGCGAACCTTCCCGCAACTGCTCAAGCATTAGCTCCGTACCACCCGGCGGACTAAAGATGCCCAGCTGAACCATAACAGCGGCGACAAGCGTCCCCACTATTAGCGTTTCACCCCAACGCATCCTCTCGCGCAGAATAACGGCCATCAGCGTTACCAGCAGAATGCTAGAAAGCGGAATCACATCACCCTGCACCCACCACCAGCCAGCCGGAACTGCAGCAGCAAGAATCACCGGCAGCGCAGGCACAAAGCCTTTACGCAGCGTCATCAACGCGGCGATGGCTGCCCCTAACCAGAACAGCCAAGGCACCAGGGTTGCCAGGGCCGCGCCACCGGCAGCGTAAGGCGTGCCCCGCATCAGCCATCGGGCTAGTGCCAGCATCACGTTAAACGCTTACTGGTGGCTATCGGAGTAGGGTAGCAGTGCCAAGTAACGCGAGCGCTTAATAGCAGTCGCCAACTGACGCTGATAGCGTGCTTTGGTGCCAGTAATACGGCTTGGGACGATCTTGCCGGTTTCGGTGATGTAAGCCTTCAGCGTGTCCAGATCTTTGTAATCGATCTGCTTGACGCCTTCAGCGGTGAAGCGGCAAAACTTACGGCGACGGAAAAAACGTGCCATGGACTAGCTCCTTAAAACGTGCAGTGAATAAAATCAGGCAGTTTCTTCTTCTTCAGCGCGCGGTTTTTCTTCGCGACGCGGACGTTTTTCTTCTGCCGGTTTCATCATCGGTGAAGCTTCAGTAACGGCTTCTTTGCAGCGTACAACCAAGCTGCGGATGATGGCGTCGTTGTAACGGAAGATATTCTCGATCTCATCGAGGGTCTCGCCGCTGCATTCAACGTTCATCAGCACGTAGTGGGCTTTGTGGATCTTGTTGATCGGATAAGCCAAGTGACGACGGCCCCAATCTTCTAGACGGTGCACAGTGCCGCTGTTTTCGGTAACGATGCTGGTGTAGCGCTCAACCATCGCTGGCACCTGCTCGCTTTGATCCGGGTGGACCATAAACACGATTTCGTAATGACGCATGGGATCTCCTTGCGGTTTGACAGCTTCCTTTGTGTGCTGATGCGAGACGCAGCCAACGACAACAAGGAAGCAAGGAGTTAACTGAAGCACCCAGCCACCGCGTTAGGCGGTACTGGAACATCAAACAGAACTTTCATTTTAACGACAGCTAACGCCCGCTTGCATACAAACGGGCGCGTGTATCTTAGTAGTGTAGCGGTTAACTTGCAAGCTGGCGTTGACGAACAGCCTCAAACAAACAAATGCCGGTCGCTACCGACACATTCAAACTAGACACTTCCCCGGCCATGGGCAGCTTGGCAAGGTTATCGCATGCTTCGCGGGTTAAGCGGCGCATGCCCTTACCCTCGGCGCCCATCACCAACGCCATGGGGCCAGTCATATCGATATCAAAAACGCTGGCTTCAGCCTCGCCAGCCGTACCGGTTATCCACACACCAGCGTCTTTTAGCTTGGCTAGAGTGCGCGCCAGGTTGGTGACTTGATAAACCGGCACTACCTCAGCGGCACCACAGGCGACTTTACGCACCGTTGCATTGAGCGGAGCGGCTTTATCTTTGGCCACAATCACGCCATGGGCGCCGGCCGCATCGGCACTGCGTAGGCAGGCGCCGAAGTTATGCACATCGGTAACCCCGTCCAAAATAAGCAGCAGCGGCGGCGTAGACGACGGCCAAGCCCGCAGCTTAAGCCAGAGCGACTCTTCCCCTTCCGGCGTTAACGGTGGGCAAAATGCCACCACGCCCTGGTGGGCAGCTCCCTGAGTCAATTGGTCCAGCAGGTCGCGCGGCTGCTCTTTAACCCTGGCGCCTTGCGATTGAGCGTGAGCGACCAGCTCTTTTAAACGGCTCCCCGCCCCTTGCTGTATCCACAGCTCTCGGGGCGCCTCCCCCCTATCGAGCAAGCTCTGCAGTGCATGGATGCCATATACCTGATCCAACCCATCAGGGGCCTTGGGGCCCCGCCGTGAAGACGCCGACTTCATACTCATCAGCCTTTATTCGGTGATGGTTTGCGCGGACCATTGCGTGTGCGCCGAGGGCCACGGCGCGTAGCAGGCTTCTCGCTATTGGATTTGTCACTCGCCGCTTTCGCACCACCGGCTTTATCGCCACTTGTTTTAGCACCCGCGCCTTCTGACCCACCGCGGCTCTTACGCGGCTGACGACGCGGGCGCGGCTTTTCATCTCCCAAGCCAAAGTCGATCTTACGATCGTCCATATCGACGCGGGCCACCTGGACGGTAAGACCATCGCCCAAACGATACGTCGTGCCGGTGCGCTCGCCTTTAAGACGATGCTTTTCAGCTTCATAGTGGTAGTAATCCGAAGGCAGCGAGGTCACATGAACCAAGCCTTCCACGTAGAAGTCATCAAGACGCACAAACAAGCCAAACTGTGTGACCGAGGCAATCGTGCCGTCAAACGTTTCGCCCAGCTTGTCGGACATAAACTCGCATTTCAGCCAGCCTTCCACATCTCGGGTGGCTTCGTCAGCGCGCCGCTCGGTCATGGAACAATGTTCGCCTAGCTCAAGCATTTGCTCGAAGGTATACGGGCACCACTTGCTCGGCGGATCAACCGGTGCGCCTTCTACGCGCAGCACCGTGTTGGTTTGGCGTGGACCGCGAATCACCGAACGAATCGCACGGTGAACCAGCAGGTCGGGGTAGCGGCGTATCGGCGAGGTAAAGTGGGCGTAGGCTTGATACGCTAAGCCAAAGTGACCTTCGTTTTGCGGCGAATAGACCGCTTGATTCATCGACCGCAACATCACTGTTTGAATGATATCAAAGTCGGGACGGTCGGCAATCGTCTCGCGTAGCGCCTGATAATCCTGCGGCGTCGGCATATCGCCGCCACCTAAAGAAAGCCCCAGCTCATTCAAGAACAGGCGTAGCTTATCCAGCCGCTCAGGCGTGGGCCGTTCATGGATACGGTAGAGCGCCGGTAGGTCGTGCTTATCCAAGAAGCGCGCGGTCGCCACGTTGGCCGCCAGCATGCACTCTTCAATCAGCTTATGGGCATTGTTCCGGCTGCGCGGGACGATTTTTTCAATTTTGCGCTCATCGTTAAAAATGATCGCCGTTTCGGTGGTATCAAAATCGATCGCGCCACGTTCCGCACGCGCTTCGCGCAGCAAGTAGTAAAGCTCTTCCAGGTTTTTCAGCGGCTTAACTAGCTCGCTGTGCTCTGTGCGTAGCGCCTCGCCCTCTTCGCTCTTCTCGTCGAGAATCGCGGCCACCTTGTTATAGGTAAGGCGAGCGTGGGAATTCATGACGGCTTCGTAGAAGCGGTAGCGGCTAATCGCACCGGTTTGCGAAATATTCATCTCGCACACCAGCACCAGGCGATCCACATGGGGATTCAGCGAACAGAGCCCGTTAGACAGCAGCTCCGGCAGCATGGGGACGACTTGGCCAGGGAAATAAACAGAGTTACCCCGAGTGCGGCCTTCATTATCTAGCGGCGTGCCTGGGCGGACGTAGTGGGAAACATCCGCGATGGCAACGAGGAGCTTCCAACTACCCGATTTGGTTTTCCAGGCACACACCGCATCGTCAAAGTCTTTGGCAGACTCATCGTCAATGGTAACCAGCGGTACATCACGCAGGTCGACACGGTGCTGCTTATCCTCTTCCAGCACTTCCGCTGAAATACCTGCAATTTGATCTAGCACTTCCGGCGGGAATTCAGCGGGGATATCGTAACTGCGAATCGCAATATCAATTTCCATGCCTGGGTCCATACGCTCGCCCAGCACCTCAACCACTTCACCTACCGGCTGCACGCGCGTCTCAGGCTGCTGGACGATCTTGGCCGAGATAACTTGACCATCTTTAGCGCCACCGCAAGCACTATGAGGAATAATAACTTCCTGAGTGATGCGCGGATTTTCCGGGATCAGGATGCCGAACTCAGGGGTATTGCTGCGATACACGCCCACAATGGTCTGAGTGTTGCGTGAGATGACATCGGCAATGGTGGCTTCGTCACGGCCACGACGGTCGCGCCCACTGATACGCACCAGCACGTGGTCACCGTGGAAAACACGCCGCATTTGGCGTGGTGGCAATACTAGGTCTGGCTTTTTGCCATCATCGCGGAGCAGAAACCCAAAGCCGTCACGGTGTCCAAGCACCTTGCCTTTAATCAGATCCAGCTTGTCGATCAACGCATAGGCGCCGCGCCGATCGCGCAGCACTTGGCCGTCGCGCTCCATGGCCGCCAAACGACGCCTCACCGCTTCAATGAGGTCTTCGTCTTCGAGCCCGAGCATTCGGCTCATGTTTTCATGGGTGATCGGCTTACCATAGCTTTCTAAGGCAGCAAGCAGGTACTCACGGCTCGGCGCTGGATTACCATATTTATGCGCCTCACGCTCGGCGTGCGGATCATCACTTAACGTCCAATACTTCATGCGATCAACATCCTTGATGGCGTCATTTGCGAGCGGCATAAAAAAGGCGCAAACGCGGTGCGTTGCGGATGGGCTATTTCAGCGCTTGAGAGGCTGAAATGAATAGTGTTTTGTTTAGTCATACGCGCAGTATAGCGCTGCACGTTCAATCACCCAACCGTCTTAGCCGTTGTTTATATATTTTGCTTTATAAAAAGCGCATGCGGGGTCTTGCATTTAACCATCACCCCGGTATTATACGCGCCACTTGCCCAGATGGCGGAATTGGTAGACGCGCTAGCTTCAGGTGCTAGTGTCCGTATGGACGTGGAGGTTCAAGTCCTCTTCTGGGCACCATATTGTTTTATGCCATACTAATGGTAACGAACGGTAGGGTGTTAAGCAGGTTTGTGTTCGCCCAGGTGGCGGAATTGGTAGACGCGCTAGCTTCAGGTGCTAGTGTCTGTATGGACGTGGAGGTTCAAGTCCTCTCCTGGGCACCATACGAACACAAACGGCAAGTAGTTCATTTCAGCTGTAAATGATGCGCCCAGGTGGCGGAATTGGTAGACGCGCTAGCTTCAGGTGCTAGTGTCCGTATGGACGTGGAGGTTCAAGTCCTCTCCTGGGCACCATGAGTTACATGGGCCAGTCCGCATCATCGTTACTATCCTTCCTTTGTTGTTACTGCCCTTCTTTTATTGCACTTCCTGTTGTTGCTTCACTGACTTACCTACCTTATTGAAAACGCCCCGGCTTCTTCGCCACTTCCTCAAGCGCCCACCCTTGCGTGCGCAGCTCGCCCTCTAACACGGCTTCTATCGCGGGTGTTAAGTCAGGAAAGAAGTTAAGCCCTGTGCGCGCCTCAATCTCATCAATGGTCACTAAATAGTCATCCAGCGGCTCATTGCCACGTACATTTT
This sequence comes from Halovibrio sp. HP20-59, assembly GCF_033052795.2. Lineage (NCBI taxonomy): Bacteria > Pseudomonadati > Pseudomonadota > Gammaproteobacteria > Oceanospirillales > Halomonadaceae > Halovibrio > Halovibrio sp. HP20-59. The sequence continues at coordinate 55,712 of NZ_JAWJUW020000017.1, read as the reverse complement.
GCGGCATTATAAACGCCAGCGCTAAAGGCCCTTCGTTATGGGGCACTACGATGATTTTATAAAACGCTTCCGGCACTTCGACCAGGCCTACGCGATTAAACACGTTATCCATAAAGTGCTCGGGAAAGATGGGGCCAGTAATCACCTGCAAACGGTCAAAGCGCGGCGCGAAGTGATCCATGACCGCTTCTTCCAGGCGCTGCCAGAGCTGACGATTTAGCTTAGGCCGCTGCGGGGTCATGTTGCTCATTAAGAAGGTATCGACTTGAGCACTACGGCCATGAACGGCGGCAATAGCATAATTAGGCGCCAAATGGCCTCGGTCATAGCCACTGCCCGCATAGCTATCGGTGCCGACTGGCCATAGCGTGCGCCAATCAGTTTGGAAATTCGGCCGCGAGCCGATGCCTGAATCATCAACGGCGGCCAGCTGATAGCTGACCCACAGCGGATTCACGCGCACATCGGACCAGCCGACTAAATAGCCGTCATTACGCAGCACTCGGTGCATCGTCGTGGGACGAAACGCTTCCCAAGTGGGAACTCCCATCCAGGTGTAGGCATCTTTATGCTGGCGCTCCTGAAATTCCCAAAGCCCTGTGCCAACCACCACAAACAGCAAAGCAATGCCCAGGCGCTTCCCTTGTCGGCGCCAGCGCAAAAATGAGGTTCCCAACACACTTGCTCCCTAACGAGCGCTTTCAAGCGCCTTGTAATTTTTGCATCACATCAATACGGCTATTTTAAATTGCCAAGCCCGTAAGCGCACTACCAGCCTAGCGAAAACATGGTTTCTAAATCGTGCCGGGAGTGAACCTGCATGGCATTGAGGGTTTCTGTATCGCTAATGCCTTCAACGGCATTCAAGCGTTCAGTTACCAACTCGGCAAGGCCCTCAAAATCGCGGGTACGGGCAATGGCCACCAAGTCATAACGGCCACAGGTAGAATAAACTTCGCTGATACCTTCTAATTCTGCCAAACGCTCGGCTACCGCCTTCACTTGACCTTTATCGGTATTGATTAAAATGACTGCGTTTTGCATAGCTTATATTTCCCCAAAAAAAATCATGGTCAACAACTAGTTCCCACGTCGCGCAGAGTATAGCAGCGACTGAGAGAGGGTGTATCGCCTGCTGGTCAGCGTGGCTAATTGTCGCTATACGCACCAGGTTATTCGCACAACCTTTGTACATCCGCTAGCATGAAGTGTAGAACTCCTTCCAAGCTTCATTCGGAGTTTTAAGAAGTGGATAGTTTTAAAAAGTAGGTAGCTTTAAGAGGTGGACAACCACCCGACAACCGTAATAAAACGTCAAACCGTGACGATAAGGAGAAATCATGGCTAATAAAAGCCGTCGTGACTTCATGCGCAACAGCATGTTAGGGCTTGCTGCCCTACCGCTTGGCGTTGGCATTCTTTCTAAGACTGCCTTCGCTCAAGAGCTACCGCGTGTTGACCCTACCTCAAGCACTGCTCAAGCGCTTAACTACGTCGAAGACGCCAGTGACGCGAGCGATCACCCGGCCTACGAAGAGGGTGAACGCTGCGACAACTGCATGTTCTACACTGCAGACAATCAGGGCTGCCAACTGTTTCCAGGGAACAGCGTAGCGCCTGGTGGCTGGTGCCAATCCTGGACCGCCCAAGGCTAAGCATTTGAAAGAAGTGTTAGCACTGACACAACTACCCCGCTCTTTTGAGCGGGGTAGTTGTATATGGCAGTTGTGTAGAGCAGCGACAGTGATTAAGCGCTGGCTTTTTAAGAAAACTGCTTTTATAGACGCTATTTAGGCAGTCGTGTTTTCATCCTCTATTGGCCAATGAAAGCGTCGAGTGACCTGACCCTCTTCCATTGAGACCAAATGAATGGGGAACCCCCACAGCTGCTGCAAGTGGCGAATCACCGGATAAACGCTGCGCCCTAACGGACGGCGACTATCCTGCACGTGATGGAGAGTTAATGAGCGATCGCCGCGGATAGCCGCTTCCACTACCTGGATATTCGGTTCACGAACAGACAACGCATACTGTGTAGCGAGCGCTTCACGAACCTGACGGTAGCCCTGCTCGTTATGAATCGCCGCCACTTCCAGGTTCTCAGCCTGATCATCATCCACCACTAAAAACAGCTTATGATCACGCATCACCTTGGGGGATAGAAACTGCTGAATAAAGGATTCATCCTTAAAGTTACGCATCGCAAACTCAAGCGTATCCCGCCAAGGCGAGCCCGCAATGTCCGGAAACCACTGGCGATCCTCGTCGGTGGGCGCTTCGCAGATGCGCTTAATATCCATAAAGATCGCGAAGCCCAAGGCATAGGGGTTAATACCACTGTAGTGAGGGCTGTCGAATGCCGGCTGGTTAATCACGGCGGCATGCGACTGCAAAAACTCTAGCATCAGCCCTTCATCGACGTTGCCGTCGTCATAGAGACGGTTCATCAATGTGTAATGCCAGAAACAAGCCCAGCCTTCATTCATTACCTGGGTTTGCCGCTGAGGATAAAAATACTGGGCCAGCTTGCGCACAATGCGCACGATTTCACGCTGCCACGGCGCCAGCAGCGGGGCGTTTTTCTCAATAAAGTAAAGCAGATTTTCCTGAGGCTCTGGAGGGTAACGACCACCACCGTGCAAGCCAAGTGGATCATCACCATCGCTATTCAGGCTGCCGGGCAACGGGGGCTCCCCCCCAGCGGGTGCTTCAGGAATAGTCCGCCAAAGCGTATTAACCTGGGCTTGCAAATAGGCTTCGCGCTCATCCTGGCGCTTGGCCTCTTCTTCCGCCGAAATCGGCGAGGGGCGCTTGTAGCGGTCGACACCATAATTTTGCAACGCATGGCACGCATCTAGCAATTGCTCAACAGCCTGCACGCCGTGGCGTTCTTCACACTGGGCGATATACTGCCGCGCAAAAACGAGGTAATCAACGATGGAAGAAGCATCGGTCCAGGTACGGAACAGGTAATTGCCTTTAAAAAATGAGTTGTGTCCGTAGCAGGCGTGGGCCATCACCAGCACCTGCATCATCAGCGTATTTTCCTCCATCAGATAGGCGATGCAAGGGTCCGAGTTAATGACCAGTTCATAAGCCAAACCCATTTGGCCGCGCTTATAGGCCTGCTCAACGGCTAAAAATTGTTTACCAAACGACCAGTGATGGTAGCCCACCGGCATGCCAACGCTCGCATAGGCATCCATCATCTGTTCTGTGGTGATGACTTCGATTTGATTAGGGTAGGTATCCAAGCGGTAGATATCAGCGAGTCTGGCTAGCTCGGCATCGAAACGCTCCAGCACGCTAAAGCTCCAATCAGAGCCGGTCGCAATCGGCTTACGGGTCGCATTCATAGCTCCCTCCTCCGTACGCGGTCATTAGGGCTGGTTTAAGCGGCGCTTAAACAGTTCGCGAAAGACCGGATAAATATCGCCCGCCTCGACGATCTGTCGCATCGCAAAGCGTTCGGGAAACTGCTTCACAACACTTTCATATTCATACCATAGCGACTGATGGTCGTGGGGCGTAATCTCTACATAGGCGTAATACTGCAACTGCGGCATCAACTCTTCGACCAACAAATCGCGGCAGATATTCGAATCATCATCCCAGTTGTCACCATCTGACGCCTGGGCCACATACAGATTCCACTGGCCCACTGGGTAGCGCTTTTCGATGATCTTATTGACCAAGTGCAGCGCACTAGACACTATCGTGCCGCCGGTTTCTCGTGAGTAGAAGAATTCCTCTTCGCCCACCTCGCGCGCAGCGGTGTGGTGGCGCACAAACACTAGCTCCACTTTCTCGTAGTGTTTTTCCAAAAACATATACAGCAGCAGGAAAAAGCGCTTAGCGATGTCTTTATGGTTTTGGGTCATTGACCCGGAGACATCCATCACACAAAACATTACTGCCTGATTGGATGGCTGCGGCTGCGCGCTGAGCTGGTGGTAGCGCAAGTCGTAGGTATCGATAAAGGGCACGCCTGCAATTCGCTTCTCCAAACGTTCAATCTCGGCTTTGAGTTCGCTGATACGCTTGGGATTACGCAACACCGGGTCTTTACGCTCTTCGGCGTCGAGTGCCTCAACGGCCTCTTTCAGTGCCCGTTTGATCGGCGCGCGCATGGCAATACGCCTGGCGTAGGCTTCACGCATTGACCGGGTAATGCTAATCCGGGAAGGCACCCCGTCGCGGGCAAGGCCAGCCCGAACCATCTTGATTTCTTCCAACGACTTGAGCGACTTGCGCTGCAAATGAGGCAATTCCAAGCCTTCAAAAACAAACTCTAGAAACTCCTCGCGGCTGAGGGTGAAAGCAAACTCATCCACCCCTTCACCCTGGTTGGAAGCGCCGCCTTCTCCTGCGCCGTCTCCGCCGCCTTGGCCACTTGGACGGCGAATTTTATCACCGGCGATAAATTCCTTGTTGCCGGGTGCCACAATGTCACGCGCGCCGCCTGGGCCGTGTTGAAATACCGGCTCTGAAATATCCTTGACGGGGATAGAGACTTTTTCCCCTCGCTCCATATCGGTAATCGAACGACGGTTCACAGCCTCTTCCACCGAGCGTTTGATATGCTTTCGGTAGCGCTCCAAAAAGCGCTGACGATTCACTGCGCTTTTGTGTTTTGCGTTAGGCCTGCGATCGATGAAGTAGGTCATACGACCTCCTTTAAAAACCCCGGTCTTGAACGAAAACTACCCGTAATCAGTGAATTTTCGCACAAACCTTATCTTTGAGCGCTACTTTAAGCTAAGCGCTACTGCGACTTACGCACACGCAAATACCACTCGGAAAGCAGCCGGACCTGCTTCTCGGTGTAGCCACGCTCCACCATCCGCGCAACGAAGTCTTGGTGCTTTTTGTGGTCCGATTTAGACGCCTTAGCATTAAACGAAATCACCGGCAGCAGCTCTTCGGTATTGGCAAACATTTTGTGTTCGATAACCCCTTTGAGCTTTTCGTAGGACTGCCAGCTCGGGTTCATGCCATTGTTCTGCGCCCGCGCCCGCAACACAAAGTTAACCACTTCGTGGCGGAAGTCTTTAGGGTTGGAAATCCCCGCCGGCTTCTCGATTTTCTCCAGCTCTTCGTTGAGCGCTTGACGGTTAAGCAACTCGCCGGTTTCGTGGTCGCGGTACTCTTGATCCTGAATCCAAAAATCAGCGTAGGTGACATAACGGTCGAAGATGTTCTGGCCATACTCGCTGTAGGATTCCAGGTAAGCGGTTTGAATCTCTTTACCGATAAAGTCCACATAGCGCGGCGCCATGTACTCCTTGATAAAGCCTAAGTAGCGCTCGAATACTTCTGGCGGCAGCTGCTCGCGCTCCAACGCCTGCTCCAGCACATAAAGTAAATGCACCGGATTGGCGGCGACTTCCGTGTTGTCGAAGTTAAAGACCTTGGAGAGAATCTTAAAGGCAAAGCGCGTTGAGAGCCCCTGCATCCCTTCGTCTACACCTGCGGCGTCGCGGTACTCTTGAATCGATTTGGCGCGGGGGTCGGTATCTTTCAGATTTTCCCCGTCGTAAACGCGCATCTTAGAGTAGACGTTGGAGTTTTCCGGCACTTTCAACCGCGAAAGCACGGAGAACTGAGCCAGCATGCGCAGCGTATCGGGTGCGCAAGGCGCTGCGTTGAGCGACGATTCCTCAAGCAGCTTCTGGTAGATTTTTATCTCTTCTGACACGCGCAGGCAATAAGGCACCTTGACGATATAGACCCGATCAAGAAACGCCTCATTGTTGCGGTTGTTGCGGAATGCCTGCCACTCTGACTCGTTGGAGTGGGCCAATATAATGCCGTCAAAGGGAATTGCCCCCATGCCTTCCGTGGGGTTGTAATTGCCTTCCTGGGTGGCAGTGAGCAGTGGGTGCAGCACCTTAATCGGCGCTTTAAACATCTCCACAAACTCCATTAGCCCCTGGTTAGCGCGGCACAAGCCACCGGAAAAGCTATAAGCGTCGGGATCGTCTTGCGAGTAAAGCTCCAACTGGCGAATATCGACTTTACCCACCAGTGACGAGATGTCTTGGTTATTCTCATCCCCCGGCTCGGTTTTTGAGATAGCAATTTGGTTGAGCCGTGAGGGATATAGCCGCACCACTCGGAATTGAGAGATATCGCCGCCATATTCTTTTAGCCGTTTAGCGGCCCAAGGCGACATGACGCTTTTCAGATAGCGCTGGGGAATGCCGTACTCTTTTTCCAGCAGCTCGCCATCTTCTTCAGGCGAGAACAGCCCCAGCGGTGACTCGTACACCGGCGAGCCCTTAATGGCGTAAAACGGGATACGCTCCATAAGCAGCTTAAGGCGCTCCGCTAGCGACGACTTACCGCCACCCACGGGGCCCAGCAGATAAAGGATCTGCTTGCGCTCTTCAAGTCCTTGAGACGCATGACGAAAGTAAGACACGATTTGCTCAATGGCTTCTTCCATACCGTGGAATTCGGCAAAGGCAGGGTAACGGCGAATCACTTTATTGGAAAAAATACGCGATAGCCGTGGGTCTTTTGCGGTGTCGATGACCTCGGGCTCGCCAATCGCCTCTAGCATACGCTCGGCGGCACTGGCATACACTTTTGGCTCACGGCGACATAACGCCAGATACTCTTCCAGGCTCATGTCTTCTTGCTGAACGCGGGAAAAACGGTCTTGAACGTGATCAAAGATGCTCATGGAACTCTCCTGTGGCCCAACCCCGGGCAGTCACCGCCAAGCAAAATAGGTCGCAACGGTGTGCCAAACGAGGTGTCGCTTTTTTTAGCGTAGTCAGCATTAGCAAAAAGTGATGACTAAACCTTCAACGCAGCAGCGATATTATTAAGAGAATTATTCGCCAGATAAGTTGCGTTGAACCGCCCAGCAGAAAAGCACGCAAAGCGCAAAGGCGGCCCACCGCTGGGAACAGCGGCAGGACCGAGTAGAAAAGTGTCAAACAGTGGCAAGAGCTGATCAATAAGCGCGACTAGCGCGCAAGTACCGAGCGGATATCAGCTAACAATTCGTCCAACAGCTCAACGGTGGTGTTCCAAGCGCACACAAAACGAGCACCACCAGCGCCAATAAAAGTATAGAAGGTCCAGCCTTTTGCTTTCAACGCTTCAATGGCGGGGAGGGGTAATTCAACGAAGACGCTATTCGCTTGGGTAGGGAACATCAACGATACGCCGGGTAGGGCCTGCAATCCTTCTGATAAATAGCGCGCCATCGCGTTGGCATGCTGGGCATTCGTCAACCAGGCGCCGCTCTCTAATAATCCTAACCAAGGGGCCGACACAAAGCGCATTTTCGAAGCGAGCTGACCCGCCTGCTTGCAGCGGTAGGAAAAATCTTCGGCTAATTCACGGTTGAAAAACAAAATAGCTTCGCCAAAGGCTAAGCCGTTTTTGGTCCCCGAGAAACACAGCGCGTCAACGCCCACCTGCCAGGTTATTTCTGCGGGTGTTGCCTCCAAGCTGGCACAGGCATTGGCAAAGCGAGCGCCGTCCATGTGCAGGCGCAGGTCGTGCTTATCGGCAATAGCGCGAATGGCCATGAGCTCTTCGCGGGAGTAGAGCGTGCCTACTTCGGTGGCTTGAGTGAGCGATACCACTTTGGGTTTGGGGTAGTGGATGTCACTGCGCTTGGTGACCAGCGCCTCTATGCCTTCCGGCGTCAGCTTGCCATCCGCCCCGGGTGAAGTCAGCAGCTTGGCGCCGTTAGAAAAGAACTCGGGGCCACCGCACTCGTCGGTTTCAATATGCGCAAGCTCATGGCAAATCACGCTGTGGTAACTGCGGCCCATCGCGGAGAGCGCCAACGAGTTAGCGGCGGTGCCGTTGAAAACAAAGAAAACATCGCAGTCGTAGTCAAACATTTCCCGGAAACGGTCTGCGGCACGAGCCGTCCAAGTATCGTTACCGTAAGCCAAATCATCGCAGCGATTGGCGGCAAGCAGGTATTCCATCGCCTCCGGGCAGATACCGGAGGTGTTATCACTGGCTAAAAAACGCGGGCTACACTCCGAGGTCATGACGATAGTCCTTATGTCCGGCAATCTTACGGCGCGGGCTGGGTGCCACCTGCGCCTTTAATACCTAGTTATGCTTAATAGCTAGGGTAGTCATTTAGTCTATCGCTATTTATGGGCTAACGTCACCCGCGCTTTTGAGCACCTTCTTATAAAGCTGTCCTCATCTTCTTTTTATAAGCTCGCTGCCAATCGTGTGCCCTGCTCAATCGCACGCTTGGCATCCAGCTCGCTGGCTTCATCCGCGCCGCCAATAATATGCACTGCTGCCCGCGCGCGTTCCAGCTGCGCCAGCAGATCACGTACTGACTCCTGCCCAGCGCACACCACTACGCTATCTACCGCCAATATTTGATCGACGCCATCGCGGCGAATATGCAGCCCCTCGTCATCGATTTTGAGGTATTCGCAGCCGGTGAGTGTTTTCACTCCCCGCTGCTTGAGCGAGGCCCGGTGCACCCAGCCAGTGGTTTTGCCTAGATACTTGCCGGGCTTGGACGTTTTACGCTGGAGCATAACAATCTCGCGGGGAACCACGGGCGGCGTCGGCGCTTTTAGACCGCCCCGTTCACCGACTGCCAAATCAACGCCCCACTCGTCGCACCAGTTGGCTATATCCAACGCGGGGTGGCCTTGGTGCGCGAGCAGCTCAGAGACATCAAAACCAATACCGCCCGCGCCAATCACCGCTACTTTACGACCAACGCGTTCAGGGGATTCAATCGCTTCGGCGTAGCTCAGCACCTTATCGTGATCGTGGCCGGGCAGGCTTAGCTCGCGGGGCTGAACCCCAGTGGCCATCACCACCTCATCGAAATCGGCGAGTGTTTCTACCGTTGCCGTGGTGTTCAAGCGAACCTCTACCGTATATTTCTCCAGCATCACCCGGTAGTAGCGCAGGGTTTCGTTAAACTCCTCTTTGCCGGGAATCTTGCGCGCGTAGTTAAACTGCCCGCCCAGCTCACTGCGGCGTTCAAACAGCACCACCTGATGTCCTCGGCTGGCAGCGGTCACCGCGGTTGCCAGCCCGGCCGGGCCGCCTCCTACAACGGCCACCCGTTTGGGCGTTTTTGCAGGCTCAATCACCAGTTCGGTTTCGTGGCAGGCGCGTGGGTTAACTAGGCAGGAGGTCAGCTTTCCGGCAAAGGTGTGATCCAGGCAGGCCTGATTACAGGCAATGCAGGTGTTAATCTCTTGCGTCAAGCCCTCTTCGGCTTTACGTACCCAGGCCGGATCCGCTAGAAAAGGCCGCGCCATAGAAACCATATCCGCATGGCCCGCCGCCAGCACTCGCTCGGCTACCTCGGGCATATTGATGCGGTTGGTGGTGATCAGCGGAATCGATAGCGCCGATTTGATTCGCCGAGTCACTTCGGTAAAGGCGGCGCGGGGCACGCTAGTCACAATGGTGGGCACCCGCGCTTCGTGCCAGCCAATGCCGGTATTGATCACGTTCGCCCCGGCGGCTTCGATCGCCTGGCCCAGCGTGACGACCTCTTCCCAGGTGCTACCCTCTTCGACTAAATCAATCATGGAAAGGCGGAAGATAATCACAAAACGCTCGCCCACCGCCGCGCGGACACGACGTACAATCTCGACAGCAAAGCGCATGCGGTTCTCAAACGCCCCGCCCCACTCGTCGTCGCGCTGATTGGTACGCCGGCAGATAAACTGATTAATCAGGTAGCCTTCTGAACCCATGATCTCAACGCCATCGTAACCCGCCTGCTGAGCAAGACTTGCGCAACGCACGTAGTCAGTAATTTGTTGCTCAACCTCATCGCTGGCGAGCGCGCGAGGCATAAAGGGATTGATCGGCGCCTGTATGGCCGAAGGCGCGATCAAATCTGGCGAGTAGGCGTAACGCCCAGCGTGAAGAATCTGCATGCAAAGATGACCGCCCTCAGCATGCACCGCGTCTACCACCAGGCGATGTGCGGGCAACTGGCTGTCATTAACGAGGGCATGAGCGCCCTGGAATACGGCGCCTTCTTCGTTGGGGGCAATACCGCCAGTAACAATCAGGCTAACCCCCTGCGCTGCCCGTTCAGCATAAAACGCCGCTAAGCGTTCAAAACCGTTGGGCGCCTCTTCCAAATTAGTGTGCATGGAGCCCATCAAAACCCGGTTAGGCAGCGTTAAATGGCCAATGGTCAGCGGTCTGAAAAGGTGTGGATAGGCGGGCACAGAGGTCATCACGGAACTCCTGGATATTGTTGGTAGCAGTGTTAGCACATATTCAAACAAGCGTATGACATCTTGAGCAGCACGTATAGCCCTTCAATCTAGCCCTTTGATCTTTTGCCAGCGACTTGCCCAACGCGCCAATCCACGTCACATTACCCGGCTAACGATAAGGAACCGTTGCTATGCCCTTGATGTACTTTTTGCCGCCGCTCGCTACCGTGCTTATCTGGTCAGGCAATATGACCATTAATCAGCTTAGCGTAGGCGCCATCGCTCCCAGCAGCATTGCTTTTCTACGCTGGTTGTTAGCGCTAGCCGTCATGACTCCGTTTGTGCTGCCTGCCGCGCTGCGCCACCGCGATGAAATTCGCCGCCAATGGCCTAAGTTGGCGCTGCTAGGGCTACTCGGCATGGGGCTATGGCAAGGGCTGGCCTATGTCGCCGCAGAAACGACAACCGCTACCAACATGGGTATTCTCGCCGCCATGGTGCCGCTGCTAACGGTGCTGCTTAGCGCGCTGATTTTGCGCGAGCCGCCATCGCTAGGTGGCATATTGGGGGGTGTGCTGGCGTTTGTAGGCGTTACGGTGCTACTAGGGCGCGGCAACCCCCTCTCGCTACTGCAGCTTCAGGTCGCCTTTGGTGATGCCCTCATGGTAGTAGCCGCTACCTGCTACGCGCTCTACGGTGTCATGCTAAAACGGTGGTCGATGAACTTACCGCCCTGGGTAATGCTCTACGCCCAGGTCTGTTTTGCCGTGCTAATTCTGCTGCCGCCTTATTTACTGGGGCCCATGACGCCCATCAGCGGGCAGAATATCGGGTTGATTGTTTACGCAGGTATACCAGCGTCCATTATCACGACCTTTTTATGGATGCGCGCGGTACGCCAGATCGGCGCCAACCAATCGAGTATCTTTATCAACTTGATGCCGCTGTTTAGCGCGCTAATTGCGATGGCCTTGTTAGGCGAACAGGTGGCGGGGTTCCACTTTATCGGCGGGCTGTTGATTCTGGCGGGTGTCATTATGGCGCAAACGCTGACACGCCCGTTAGCACGTGGTTTAACTTCAGATAAGCCGAGCGGCGCTCGATGATGCTAGAATGGCTGCCGATTTCTAACGCTGGGAAGCCCTTATATGTCCCTGGAAGAACTACACCTTAATCTGCGCAACCTAACGAGCGACGACTACGGTCAGCTCAAGACATTAATGGATGCTGTCTATCACGATCTTGGCGGGTCATGGCCTAAGCTTACGATCGACAAGCTGATCCATGAATTCCCCGATGGCCAAATCGCTATTGAGGATGATGGTCTTTTGGTGGGCGTGGCGCTCACCGTTCGGGTCGACTATGACGAGTTTTCCAACCCGCATAAGTACGATGACCTGATCGGCCACCGCGAAACTATCCTCAACGATGCGGATGGCGACGCCATGTACGGGCTGGATGTGCTGATTCATCCTGACTACCGGGGTTATCGCCTGGGCCGCCGCCTTTACGAAGCGCGCAAAGAGCTGTGCCGTTCGCTGAACCTGCGGGCTATTCTTGCCGGTGGGCGTATTCCTGAGTATCACCAGTACGCCGACGAGCTCACGCCCGCCCAATACATTGAGAAAGTCTCGCGCAAAGAGATCTACGATCCGATCCTGTCTTTTCAGCAGGCCAACGACTTCCAAGTAAAGCGCCTGCTGCGCAAGTACCTGCCAGAAGACGAGCAATCGCGCGGCTACGCCACCTTGCTTGAGTGGAATAATATTCTGTTTGAGCCTGCCGCCAGCGTGCTCGACACCCGCCCCACCCAAGTACGCGTAGGCGCGGTGCAGTGGCAGATGCGTGAGTTTTCCTCGGTTGAAGCAGCCCTGCAGCAGATCGAGTACTTCGTCGATGCGCTGTCCGATTACCAGAGTGATTTTGCCGTTTTCCCAGAGCTGTTTAACGCGCCGTTAATGGGCTTACAAGACCGCGCTGCTCAGCAGGATCAAATGGGCGCGATTCGCTTTTTGGCCGGCTTCACCGAGCGCTTTAAAACCGAACTGTCGCGCATGGCGGTGTCGTACAACATCAATATTGTTGGCGGCTCGATGATCGAAGTCGGTGAAGATGACCGACTCTACAACATCGCCTACCTGTTCCATCGCGATGGCAGCGTTGAGCGCCAAGCCAAACTACACATTACGCCTCAAGAGCGCCGCGATTGGGTGATTGAGGGTGGCGATGAGCTGCAGGTTTTTGATACCGACGCAGGCCGCGTGGGCATCCTGATCTGCTACGACGTGGAATTCCCGGAACTTGGCCGCCTGCTGGCCGACCAGGACATGGATATTCTGTTCGTGCCGTTCTGGACCGACACCAAAAACGGTTACTTGCGCGTACGCCATTGTAGTCAGGCGCGGGCAATTGAAAACGAGTGCTACGTGGTGCTCTGCGGCAGCGTCGGTAACTTGCCTTCGATTGAAAACCTGGATATCCAATACGCCCAATCAGCGGTGTTTTCACCGTCTGATTTCGCCTTCCCCCACGATGCGGTCCTGGCGGAAACCACACCGAATACCGAGATGATTTTCTTCTCGGACTTGGATCTCACCCGCCTGACGGTAGTACGTGCCGAAGGCTCAGTGACCAACCTTAAAGACCGCCGCAAGGATCTGTTCGACCTGCGCTGGCGCGATTGGTCGTGGAAATCGGGTGCTAATCTGGAAGATTGAAGGGTGGAAAGCTTAAGTGCCCCTGATTGAGTAGACACTTACGTTAATTAGAGAAGGAGTCTACTTTTCAGGGGCGATCCAGCTTTTCTCACGGGCACAGGCGTGACTATTCTTCCCGTTCTCCCTGGACAGCGGCGGCACGATTTTCTTCACCAATCAGGTATTTTTCGACAAACCGTTGGCGTTGCTTTTCATTGAGAAAAGGACCGAAATAGGCGGGGTCCAGCCCTGCCTCTCCGGCTTCGAAACCAGCGGTTCCCGCTTTCGTTTGTGCATCCACAGAAACCGAGGCATTCAGATTGTCTCGAATGATCATGCCAGCATGCTGAGCTGGCGTCAGGATGACACCACGATCTAGATGATCATCAATAGTGCCTTCCATCTGAGTACCCAGCAGCACTTCATCCTTGTATTTCTTGCCTTTTGCCTCATCTTCGAGTTGTTGAAAAACGTCACGCTCACGCTGTTCGGCAGTATCGTTGATATTGCGCTCATCGTTCATGATCAGTTCCTTCTTCACTAGTCGACTAAAACAAGATAGGCACCTTGTGCCAAGGCGCATAAAAACACGTTTTCTTCCTGGCGCTTTTCACCTTCAAAGCTTATGCGTATTCATCCTTTAACATCTCCTTTTGCTGCCAAAATTCACGTATTAAGCAACTTTCTTAACAGTGTCGTAAACCACTCATGAGTTATCAAGGAGGACAAATAAAAACGCTCATGGCTTAGAGCTTCTTAAAAATCTCAATCAGGCCAAACGAGGTGCGCAGGCACGCGGCCTTTGGCATCAAACAGCACGCCCTCATCGCATAGTTTGCGATGTTGGCGCTCGGCGCCACCGTGGTCGGCAAGCGTTAACGACGCAGCAATCACACGATGCCAGGGCAGCTGGTGGCCATCTGGCAGGTGGCGCATCGCCGAGCCCACCATGCGCGGGGTGGCGCCTTCGGTCATGGCGGCAATGCGGCCATAGGTGGTCACCCGCCCCGGCGGAATCTGGTCGACAATCGTGTAGATCTGTTCGAGTAATTCAGGCCGAGGCATTGGCGTTTCTCCATATACGCAGGATTACTGTTTTTTAGTAATAGCAGGCCACGCCTTGGGATCAACCTTGTTGACCAATTTGGGGAAGTGGCTGGGGTCGAAAACCGGCTCTTTGCCCGCTTTCAACTGCGTTTCGTAATCGCGAAAGAGCGAAAACGCCACCGGCGACAGCATTAAAATAGCGATCAGGTTAATAATCGCCATCATGCCCATGGAAAGATCAGCAAAGCTCCAAATCGCCCCCAAGCTTGCCACCGAACCCACCATGACCATCGCCAGCACCGCTAAGCGATAAATAAACACGGCCACGGGAGCCCGGCGCCCGGCTAAATACTCAATATTGGACTCACCATAGGAGTAGTTGGCAATCACCGAGGTAAACGCAAACAGCAGAATGGCCACCGCAACAAACATACCGCCCCAGTCGCCCACATGGCTAGAGAGCGCCATCTGCGTCAACTGAATGCCGTTATTCTCATCGCCCGCCATTAGCTCAGGCCCTGCCATAATGATGATAGCCGCCGTGGCCGTGCAGATTACCAGCGTGTCCAGAAACACCCCAAGCATTTGAATAAAGCCTTGGGCAGCGGGATGGTTGGGCCGTGTAGTGGCGGTCGCTGCCGCATTCGGCGCTGAGCCCATACCCGCTTCATTAGAAAATAGCCCGCGCTGAATGCCGTTCATAATCGCCTGGGAAACCGCGTAACCCACCGCGCCACCGGCCGCCTGCTCAAAGCCAAACGCACTGCGCACGATGGTCATGATTGCAGCGGGCAAGTCGCTAATATTGAGGCCAACCACGACCAGCGCCAGCACCAGGTAAAGCAGCGCCATCAGCGGTACAACAAGCTCGGCCACCTTGGCAATCGACTTCAAACCACCAAAGATAATCGGCGCTACCACCGCCATCAAGACTAATCCCATGGCCCAGGTAGGAATGGCAAAGGCCTGCTCCATAGCCTGGGCGATGGAGTTGGCCTGCACGCTGTTAAACGCCAACCCAAAGGCAATAATCAAACAGATCGAAAACAGCACGGCCAGCCAGCGTAGGCCCAGGCCGCGCTCAATGTAACGTGCCGGGCCGCCGCGAAAGGTGTTGTCGCCATGGTCGGTTTTATACGCCTGGGCCAGCGTCGACTCTACAAAGCTGGTCGCCATACCCACGATAGCAGTCATCCACATCCAAAAAATCGCACCGGGTCCGCCAAAATAGATAGCCACGGCCACGCCCGCTAGGTTGCCGGTGCCTACCCGCGCCGCCAAACTGGTGGAGAGCGCCTGAAAGGATGATATCCCGCCATTCGATTCTCGCGAGCTGCGCAGCAGCTTAAACATATGGCCGAAATAACGCAGCTGAATGCCGCGCGTCATCACCGTAAAATAAAGGCCAGCGCCAATTAAAAGATAAATCAGCACACTACCCCAAAGCAGGCCGTTGCCACGATCCACCAACGAGGTCAGCAGCGGAGGAAGAGTAAAATCCATGAAATTCACGCCTTTTTAAACGATTGAAGGCGCATCATTCTTCACGGCTGCACCAAAATGGCAAGAAAATTGGCAAAATTACTTAAATACAGTAACAACCACTGTTCAAATTGAGCCCGTTAGCCACTGCCACACACGTTCCGTCTCATCGCTTACGTGGCGGCGACTAGGACGCACCAGCCAGAAGCGCTCATCGCTCAGCGCACTGAGCTCAAACGGCGCCACCAGGTCCATTCGCTGTTCCAGCAAACGCCGGTGAGTCAGCGCGATGCCGCCGCCCTGGCTGGCTAATGCTAACGTCATTACCTGGTTATCGCAGGTGAGTGACCGGCACTGCGCTTCCAAGTGGGCCATGCCCGCTTCCTGCAACCAGCCAGGCCAACCGACGCCAAACCCGGCGGCGTGGAGCAAAGTGTGCCCGGCAAGATCGGCTGGAATGATCAGCCTTTCAGCCAACCCGGGCGAGCAAACCGGCAGTAGCTGCTCGGCACCCAGCGATTGCATTTCTACCCCTGTCCACTCCCCTTTACCGTAGCGAATCTCGATATCGGCCCCTTCAGGACCAAAGTCATCTGGCCAGATGGCACTTACCACGCGAATCGCCACCTGCGGGTGGGCACGATGAAAGGCAATCAAACGCGGTGCTAGCCACGACTGTTGAATCACTGGCGTTGTGCGCAACGTCACCGGCTGCTCAGACGTGCTGCCAAACACTTCCAACGTGCCTTCGCTAATACGCATGAACGCATCGTGAATACTTGGCAGCCACGCTTGCCCGGCGGGGGTTAACGTTAAGCTACGCGCATGGCGCACAAAGAGTTTTTGCCCCACTCGGTCTTCCAATAGCCGAACACGCTGACTGATCGCCGCTTGGGTAACACCCAGCTCGTTGCCAGCGGAGGTAAAACTTAACGTCCTTGCAGCGGACTCAAAGGCTTGCAGCCATAGTAGGGGCGGCAACTGGCTCATGAAAAAGTGACCTATAAGTAAAATGATGTCTTAGGGGTCAGATTAATCGTTTGTCACCGGCGCTTCTACTCCCCATTCTGGATAGCACTAACGCACACCCCCAATTCTCTAGGGGAGCGAACCGGAGTATTCAATGAACAGCGCAGTACAAGCAATCTCATCAGCGGACAATACGCCAGCCCCTGAAATGGGCGAGTTGAGCCCTTACCAATCAGGCCCGTCACTCATACTAGCGACGCTGACGCACAACGGCGTGGCCCTGGAATGGCAAGACGGCCAACAAACTACCCTGCCGCTGCTTTGGCTACGCGACCACTGCGCTTGCACGGCCTGTCGACATCCGCAGACCCGCGAAAGGCTCTACCTGCCGCTTGAAGCGATCACTGAGCCACCCAGCGTTACGCTGCTGAATGGGCATCTACACCTTCACTGGCAGGATGGCCACGTCAGTGACTTTCATAGCGGCTGGCTTTACCAGCGCCGTCCAGAAGCGACCCTGGCCTCACCAGTACCCAACGTTCATCCCTGGGAGGATAATTTCGCTCCCGAGCGTGTTCGCCATGCAGACTTTTTAACGCCAACAGGCGAGAAAGCCTGGCTGACTGCCATGCTGCGCGACGGGCTGGCGCTGATCACAGATGGGCCACTGGTAGAAGAAGAAGTCAGCCGCTTAGCAGAACGCATAGGCCCACAGCGCGCCACCAACTTTGGCGCCCGTTTCGATGTGCGCTCTAAACCTAACCCCAATAATGCGGCTTATACGGCGGTGGGTTTGCCGTTGCACATTGATTTGCCCAACTGGCGCCATCCGCCCGATATTCAGCTGCTCTACTGCCTGCAGAATGAAGCCAGTGGCGGTGAATCGCTATTTGCTGATGGCGCTCGTGTTGTTGAAGCCCTGCGCCAGCAGTCCCCAGAAGCGTTGGCGATTCTCAGCGAGACGCCGATCGACTTTCGCTTTCAGGACGAAACCCACGATATCGCCACCCGTGCGCCGGTCATTTCACTTGATCCCGACGGCAACCTGGTTGAAGCACGCTTGAACAACTGGATTCGCGATGCTTTACAGATGCCCATAGAGCAGATGGACGCTTGGTACAGCGCCTATGCCCTACTGTGGAAGCTGTTTCACAGCGAAGCACACCAGCTAGAGTTCACTCTTCGCCCAGGGCAGATGGTCGCTTTTGACAACCGTCGCGTGCTCCACGGCCGCCGCGAGTTTGACCCGAACAGCGGTGCACGCCATTTACAAGGCACTTATTTAGACCGCGATATGCTCGCTTCACGCCTTCGCGTACTCGCTCGCCACCGCTAAAAACCGATACTCGATAGCAACACCCTGACTGAAAATAACACCTAGCAAGGAGATCGTATGACACACCTTAAACCTCTCACCTCGGGCATTGTCCTCGCCACCACCGCACTATTCGTCTCGGCGGCGCAGGCCGATGACCAGACGCTTGATTTTGGCGTGCCTGCCTGGCCCGGCATTACGGTTAAAACCGCTATTGCCGAGCAATTATTGAACCCACTGGGCTACCAAACCAGCACTCAGGCAATCGGCCTACAGGTGATCTACCAAGGTATCGAAAGCGGCGATATCGACGCCTTTCTAGGTGCTTGGCTACCCGCCCAACGAGAAATGTTTAATCCCCGCAAAGAGTCGGGCGTGCTGGTAGACGTCGCCAATAACGTCGACGGCGCACAAATGACCCTGGCAGTGCCAGAATACCTGTATGAAAGCGGCATTCAGAGCTTTGCCGATTTGGATGAAAACCGCGATCAGTTCGAGGGTAAAATTTATGGCTTTGGGGCCGGCTCCGCCGCTAGCGAGATTCTTCACAATGCCATTGATAACGACACCTGGGGATTAGGTGACTGGCAGGTAGTCGATACCAGTGAAGTGGCCATGCTTTCCGCTGCACGTGATGCCATCTCCCGCGAGGAACCGATTGTCTGGGTCGGCTGGACGCCCCACTGGATGAATCTTGAACTGCCAATGCGCTACCTGGAAGACCCCGAAGACTTGTTCGGTGAGAATAACGGTGAAAGCGATGTGCTGACACTACTGCGCAGCGGCTACGCCGACGCCCACCCCAATGTAGTGACGTTTTTTGAACAGTTCACCTTCTCTGCTGAAGAGCAAAGCTGGATGATTCAAGCCTACGGCCAGGAAGAACAAGACCTTGATGACGTCGCCGAGCAGTGGATCAACGACCACCCGGAGCGCATCGAAGCAATGCTGGCTGACGTGACCACTACCGACGGCGAGCCCGCTTGGCCGGTCATTGAAGCCCAGCTCAACAACTAAGAAACCTCTGAGCAACTATTGCACTTAATATAAAAGCGCCTTCATCCCATCGGACGGCTAGCGTATGCTAGCGCTTTTTTAGCCGATGGGAATGAACATGTCGCGTTCATTAGGCAAGGGCGCTGGCCTGCTGGCCGCGGTCATACTGTTAGCCGTTATGTGGCAATTACTACAACGTTACGACCTTCTGACCCAGGCGCGACTCAGCGAACTGATTGATTACGTCCGCCAGTGGCGTACCGCGCCCTGGATGTTTGCTGCGGTGATGATCACTTACGCCAGTGCCTTGCTGGTGATGTTCCCGCTTAGCCTTCTAGTGATGGTAACAGGCTTACTGTTTGGCCCGCTGTGGGGGTTGGCTTACGCCACTCTAGGCACGTTGACTTCGTCGATCGTTTCCTACTGGGTGGGCCATTGGCTAGGTCGGGATGCGCTGATGCATTACGGTGGGCGTCATCTGCGCGGTTTATCCGGTTACTTATCCCGGCGTGGCATTCGTACCATGACGGTGGTTAACCTGCTGCCGCTCGCCCCGTTCACGCTGACCAATATGCTCGCGGGCGCTTTTCACCTTAAGTTTCGCGACTACATGATCGGCTCTACCCTGGGCATCGTGCCCGGGTTGGCTGCGGTGATTTTACTGGGCAGCCAATTGGGCGCGCTATTCACCGCGGCCTCGGCCCAAGAACTCATTCTGGCAGGCGTTGGGCTTGCCGCAGGGCTTGGCCTACTCGTCGGGCTTAAGCGCTATGCCAAACGACGCCAAGCATCACAAAAACGCCCTCATCACGATGACGAGTGATACTTAGCCTGCAATTCAGCGTAAAAAACATTGACCACTGAGGCAAAATTGTCTTTATAGCAACACTGCACGAAGAGGATGAACCAACGTCAGCCTGCGTCAGACCCGCTAAGCGTTGCCAGCAGCCGTCGCGGTCCAGCCTGGTTGCGATGTTCGCCAAGCCATAGGCCCTGCCAAGTCCCTAGCGCTAATCGTCCGTCGCGTACCGCCAGGGTAAGCTGAGTTCCCATTAGACTGGCCACCACATGAGCAGGCATGTCATCAGGACCTTCCAGGGTATGCCGGAAATAGGCCAAATCTTCGGGCACCAATCGGCGTAAAAACGCATCTAAATCGTGGCGTACGTCAGGGTCTGTGTTTTCATTGAGCGTTAACGAAGCGGACGTATGCATCAGCTGTAAATGAAGCATCCCCATGGGGCAGTCGCTTAGAAAAGGCAAAGCACGGATCACGTCATCGGTCACCAGATGAAAACCGCGCGGCAGCTCGGGCAGATGAACCTCTTGTTGGCACCACATAAATACTCCTTTATTTGTTATCTAAACGGAGGCATTTCTTCATCTCCAGTACGCCTTTCTTATATGGCAAAATAACTATTCTGATCATTAAGATTGCCATATCCACCATAGTCGATTACTCATCGTTTACCGACAAGGAACGCGCTCAATGAAATTTCTGCTAGGCAGCAGCGTTATTAGCATGGCACTACTCACTGGCTGCACTGGCATCCCCGAGGGCACCCAGCCGGTGAACGATTTTGAGCTAGACCGCTACCTGGGCCAGTGGTTTGAAATTGCCCGCCTGGATCACTCCTTTGAACGCGGCCTTGATTGCGTTACCGCCACTTACAGCCTGCGCGATGACGGCGGCGTGCGGGTGATCAATCGTGGCTATAAACTGGAAGAGCAAACGTGGGATGAAGCCGAAGGGCGTGCCTACTTTATTGACGATGAAAGCGTTGGGCGCTTAAAAGTCAGCTTCTTTGGCCCCTTTTACGGTGGCTACAACGTGCTTGAGCTGGATGATGACTACCAGTGGGCGCTGGTAGCAGGCCCAAACCGCGACTACCTGTGGATACTTTCGCGCACCGCGGAAATGGATAGCGCCACTGAAACTCGCCTACGCCAACGGGCTGCAGAGTTGAATTTCCCCACCGATGAGTTGATTGATGTCGCGCAGGGCGATGAGTGCCCCGGCCTGTAAACGATTAACCCTCCGGCAGGGCCGATACCCTGCTGGCCATCTCGCGCTGAACATAGTCAACAAAAGCGCGTAGCCGGGCGGGCACATGGCGGCGTTGTTCAAACACCGCGTAAAAATCTGCCCGCACGCTCTGCCAACCAGGCAGCAGTTCAACCAATGCACCGCTGGCAAGGTGTTCGTTAACGTCCCACCAAGAACGCAGCATAACGCCATGGCCATCCAATGCTAAGCGGGTAATCACTTCGCCATCGTTGCTGGCTAATCGACCGCTGACCTTTACCGACTGCATCTTTCCAGGCTGATCATTTTGTTCAAACCGCCAAAGCGGGAAATCACTATCGTTCTCGCGAATCACCAAACAAGCGTGCTGCTGCAAATCTGCCGGTACTTTTATGATCGGCGCTTGAGCGATATAGACAGGTGCTGCGCAGAGTACTCGTCGATTGGCCAGAATACGCCGCGCGACCAAGCGCGACTCGGGTGGTTCACCCACGCGAATACCAATGTCAAAGCCGTGGTCGCTCAAGTTGAGCGGAAAATTGGTGAGCTCTAACCAGCCTTCTACCTCGGGGTGATCCGCACAAAAGCGCGATAGCAGCGGCGCAATATGGCGGCGGCCAAAGCCAAAAGTGGCGTTTACCCGCAAACGTCCGCTAAGCGCTTGATCGACCCCCTCACCCAATGAATTTTCCAGCTCATCCAACTCATCTAAAATCAGCGCGCCACGGGCCAAATAGCGCTCGCCCTCTGCGGTCAGCGTCAAACGCCGCGTGGTGCGAGCCGCAAGCTCTACTCCCAGGCGCGCCTCCAACTGTTTTAGCCGCTTACTTACTGCGGAAAGCGACAGCCCAAGCTCGCGGGCGGTGGCGGTTAGGCTCCCCGCTCGCGCTAAGTGCTGAAAGAATGCCAAATCATCCAGGTGC
The DNA here is from genome assembly GCF_033052795.2 of Halovibrio sp. HP20-59. NCBI lineage: Bacteria > Pseudomonadati > Pseudomonadota > Gammaproteobacteria > Oceanospirillales > Halomonadaceae > Halovibrio > Halovibrio sp. HP20-59. The sequence continues at coordinate 34,059 of NZ_JAWJUW020000017.1, read as the reverse complement.
GCCATGTCTCTCCTCAGCCACTCTATACTTTCACGCAACAATAGCTTGAATATTAGCCTGATTATCTCTGCAAAAATAGGCGCTACACTCTATTCACGAACCACTAACATGCAAAGCAACTAACACAACAAGGAATGACTATGACCCATCGCATCGCCATTATTGCCGGTGACGGCATCGGCACCGAAGTCATGCCCGAAGGCATACGCGCCCTGGAAGCCACCGCCAAGCGCTTCAATATTGATCTTGAGTTCACCACCTTTGAGTTTGGTAGCTGCGACTACTACCTGGAACACGGCAAAATGCTGCCGGATGATTGGTTCGAGCAGTTAAATGGCTTCGATGCGCTGTTTTATGGTGCAGTGGGCTGGCCAGACAAAGTTCCCGACCATATTTCCCTATGGGGCTCTCTGCTGCAATTCCGGCGCCGCTTTGATCAGTACATCAACTTACGCCCCTGCAAGCTCATGCCCGGCATCAAAAGTCCGTTAGCAGGCCGCGAACCCGGCGATATCGACTTTTACGTAGTGCGTGAGAACACCGAAGGCGAGTACTCAAGCGTTGGCGGCAAAATGTTTGAAGGCACTGACCGTGAAGTGGTCATTCAAGACACGGTCATGACCCGCACCGGCGTAGACCGCGTATTGAAATACGCCTTTGAGCTGGCGCAAACTCGCCCGCGTAAAAAGCTCACCTCCGCGACCAAGTCCAACGGCATCTCAATCACTATGCCTTACTGGGATGAGCGTGTAGTGGAAATGGCGAAGGGCTACCCTGAGATCGCGGTGGATAAATTTCATATCGATATTCTCACCGCCAACTTTGTCCTCCACCCAGATTGGTTCGATGTGGTCGTGGGCAGCAATCTGTTCGGCGATATTCTTTCTGATCTCGGCCCCGCCTGCACCGGCACGATAGGCATCGCCCCTTCAGCCAACATCAACCCCGAAGGCAACTTTCCTAGCCTGTTTGAGCCTGTACACGGCAGCGCGCCGGATATCGCCGGTAAAGGCATTGCCAACCCTATCGGTCAGATTTGGTCAGGCGCGATGATGCTGGAGCATCTCGGCTATAAAGAAGCCGGTGACGCGATGGTCACGGCCATTGAGGCAGTATTAAGCGAGGGAGACGCCAGCGTACTTACCCGCGATGTGGGTGGAGAAGGCACCACGGAAAGCCTAGGCAAAGCAATTGCCAAAAAGCTAGCACAATGACATTAGCTGGATCGTTTTATTTGTAGCTATTAACGTTACGCCAAAAAAAGCCTCCTCAGGCATGCCCGAGGAGGCTTTTGCATTGCTGGCTAAAAGAGAATTAGCGAGTCAATTTGGCTGCCGTTTGGGCCACTAACTCACCCTGGAAGCGGGCGATTTTCAGCTCGCGTTCGTCAGGTTGGCGTGAACCGTCACCACCAGCAATGGTTGCGGCGCCGTAAGGCGTACCGCCGCTGACTTTGGAAATATCAAACTGCTCTTCAAGACCGTAGCCAATCGGCACGATGATCATCCCGTGATGGGCAAGCGTAGTCCAAGTAGAGGTAATGGTCATCTCATCACCACCGCCGGTACCGGTAGAGGTAAACACACTTGTCACCTTGCCACGCAGAGAACCGTTCGCCCACAGCCCGCCAGTTTGATCTAAGAAGGTGCGCATCTGACCGGCCATGTTACCGAAGCGGGTAGGCGTACCGAAGATAATCGCATCGTAATCGGCGAGTTCTTGCGGTGTCGCTTCCGGCGTATCAAAGTCCTGCTTACCACCCGCATTTTTATACGCATCTTCTGGCATGGTTTCCGGCACGCGCTTCACCGTTACCTCGACGCCATCAACGCCCTTTGCGCCTTCTGCAACGGCATGTGCCATCGTATCAATATGTCCATACATGGAATAGTAAAGTACTAGTACCTTTGTCATAGCTATCTCCTTTTTGTGCGGTGGGCGCATACCCGATCCAACAGTTATGCGAATAACATAGCGCACCTCATGATAGATAAAAGCGAATGTTTTCGACCGCCAGCGTCGATTTCATCGATGGGCTCTGCCTTGCGCTTTATGGCATCCACCGCTAGCTTTCTAAAAACTCCCTCAAATGTTCACTAGGAGACTGGAATGACAATATTTGAAGCCCTTCGCAAGGATCATGATATTCAGCGCGACCTGCTCGCCCGCTTAATTGAAACCCATGGCGATAGCGACGAGCGCAATTCACTCTACCAACAGGTGCGCGCCGAACTTAAATACCACGCCAACGCTGAAGAACGCGCGCTTTACGTGCCTATGATGGATGTCGATCTTACTCAAGAAAAAGCACGCCATAGCGTTGCCGAGCACCATGAAATCGACGAGCTAATCGAACTCCTGGATGGTACCGATTACAGCGCCCCCCAATGGCTAATCCATGCGAAGCAGCTAGAACACTTGGTGACTCACCATCTCGATGAAGAAGAGCATGAGGTTTTTCAACTGGCAGGGCGCGGGCTCCAAGATAAGCAAAAAACCACCCTTGCCAGCGAATACCAGGAAGAAATGCAGCGCCAGCGTTCCGCCTAGGCTGACTTGCTTGCGGGTAGAACCACTTTTTAAGCTACCCCAGCGTGTTCATGAAGGTACTTTTCATGAATACGCTGGGGTTTTTCACGCCAACGACCTCTATGCTTGTGTCACTGGTCAAGCATAGTGATGCTAGGTTCGCTTATTGACTGACAACAATACCGAAAACAGCTGCTAAGGAACTGACAATGCTAGGCCAATGGCTCGACTGGTCCCTTGACGGGCAGCTACCTGCCTCCCATAAAGGCGCTTTCGCAAGCGGCACTTACCATCTGCATGCGCCTGGCATCCTGGAGCTCACCCCCAATGTTGCAAGCCCCGATGCCCACGCGTGCATTTTTTCTGCAGCCATTCACGGCAACGAAACCGCACCGGTCGAATTGCTCGGCGAGTGGTTAAGCGGCTTAGAAGCGGGTGCCATCACGCTAGGAGCTCCCATACTAGTGATTCTGGGTAACTTACCCGCCCTTAAGGCGCAGCAGCGTTTTGTTACTACCAATTTAAACCGGTTATTTAGCCGTGAACTAACCGCTAAGGGCGAGGAGCCAGATCGTGCCCGGGCATTAATGGCCGCGGTGGATGACTTTTATGCCCGCCATGCCGGGTTACCTAAATTGCACTACGACCTGCATACCGCGATTCGGGACAGTCGTTACCCGCGTTTTGTCGTGGAGCCATTTTCAGAAACAGCCACAGAAGCGCCGCAATGGGGCTGGCTAGCCGCTGCCGATATGCAGGCAATACTTCATCAACACCAGCACAGTTGGACATTCTCCCACTACAGCAAGCACTATCATGGCGCCCAGGCACTCACCTTTGAGCTGGGCCGCGTAGCGGCTTTTGGCCACAACGATATGGGATCACTCAAACCCATGCGTGCCCTGCTCACGGCGCTTAGTCAGGGGCACTCCCCTGCCGATTACTCAACCGCGCAAATGCCCTTTTTTCAGGTTCAACACGAGTTAATTCGTCAATCCACTGACTTCAAACTCTGTTTTGCCGAGGATACAGCCAATTTCAGCCGCTTCGAGCCAGGCACACTACTGGCGCAAGACGGTGAAGCGGGGGATTTTCGAGTGGCCGATACGCCCCTTTACGTTGTTTTCCCCAATGCCAACGTTGAAATAGGTGCCCGGGCAGCGCTGTTGGTGGCGCCTGTCGCTTAACCCCAAGCAGGATCTACTTTAGCCAAGACAATAATAATGGTGAGGCGAGAACAGGCCCTCGACGTCGATACGACTATCGTCGAGTGCATAATGTTAGAAGGAAAGCGCGCATAATGCGCTCAGCCTGATAGAATCGCCCCTTTTTTCGCGCCAGCCGCACCCAACCCACCTGTTGCTGCGGCAACTCTGTACTGGAGCCAATGTTATGGCCGCTACGCCTATTCCCCTTGAAGTGCGTAATATCAAAAAGCGCTTTGGCGATACGGAAGTTTTGAAAGGTCTCTCACTGAAAGCCCAGAAAGGCGATGTCATTACCCTCATTGGCGCCTCTGGGTCGGGTAAAAGTACCTTTTTACGCTGTATGAACCTGCTTGAGCAGCCTGACGATGGCGATCTCATCGTTCATGGCGAGCCTGTCCGTTTTAAAACCACTAAACATGGTCGCGAGCCCGAAGATTGGAAGCAGGTAGTGCAAATGCGCGCCAAGCTTTCCATGGTGTTCCAAAGCTTTAACCTGTGGGCACATATGACGCTGCTGGAAAACATCATCGAAGCGCCGATTCATGTGTTAAAAAAACCCAAAAAAGAGGCGCTTGATCATGCCCACGCGCTGCTCGATCGCGTTGGCTTATCCGCCCGCGCCAACGCCTACCCGGCGCAGATGTCGGGCGGCCAACAGCAGCGCGGCGCCATTGCCCGCGCGTTGGCAATGGACCCTGAAGTGATGCTGTTTGACGAGCCCACCTCAGCCCTCGACCCTGAACTGGTCGGCGACGTGCTCAAAGTAATGCACGGCCTGGCTGAAGAGGGGCGTACCATGGTCGTGGTCACCCACGAGATGAGCTTTGCTCGGGATGTGTCCAGCCAAGTCATTTATCTCCACCAGGGCCTGGTGGAAGAGGCTGGCCCACCCGATCAGGTGCTCGGCAACCCACAATCGCCGCGCCTGCAACAATTTCTGGCCCCCAAATACTGACCTGCGAGGCTTACCATGATTGATTTACAAGGGTATGGCCCCCGGCTGATCGAGGGAGCCGGTGTTACCATTCAACTGGCGATTTTGTCGCTGATTTTAGCGATTGTCTTGGGGTTACTTACCGCCACTGCAAAGATGTCGCGGAGCTGGTTAGCGCATCGTCTTGCCACGCTTTACACCACACTTATTCGCGGCGTGCCCGACCTAGTATTGATGATGCTGTTTTTTTTCGGCGGCCAAATTGGCGTCAACATGATCACAGACTGGCTTTACTACTCGTTCGATATCGATATTTTTATCAATATCAATGCCTTCGTAGCGGGCGTTGTCACCATTGGGCTAATCTTCGGGGCCTATATGGGGGAGACCTTTCGCGGCGCTTTTATGGCGGTCGACAATGGGCAAATCGAAGCAGGTAAAGCCTACGGCATGAGCGATGGGCTGGTTTTTCGGCGCGTCCGTTTTCCGCAGATGATGCGCCATGCGTTACCCGGACTTTCCAACAACTGGATGGTATTGCTCAAAACCACAGCGCTGGTCTCGGTAATCGGGCTTTCTGACATGGTGCGCGTCGCTTCAGAAGCCTCTAAAGCGACGCGTGAACCTTTCACCTTCATGATTATTGTCGCACTTATCTATCTGCTCATCGCCAGCGTTTCGGAGTGGATCTTTGCTCGTCTGCAAAAACGCTACGACATCGGCTATGGGGAGGCAGATTAATGACCGCTTTCATGACATGGCTCGAAAATCAGCTTGCCGAAAACAGTATTTTCACGCTGCAAACGCTTTCCTACTATGGTGATGGGTTGGCCACCACGGTGCAGCTGGTATTTTTATCGCTGATCATTGGCTTAATCGCCGCTGTTCCCCTTGCCATTGGGCGTGGTTCAAAACATGGCTGGATTAAATGGCCTATTTTTGCCTTCACCTATGTCTTTCGTGGCACACCGCTGCTCATCCAGCTCTACCTGATTTATTACGGCGTGGTGTTTGTGGACGGTATCCAAGACACTTGGCTATGGGTGATACTTGAAAAGCCATTCGTTCCCGCCCTCATTGCATTTACCCTCAACACCGCCGCCTATACGACCGAGATTTTTCGCGGTGCGATTAAGTCTACCTCGAAAGGTGAAATTGAAGCGGCTCGTGCCTATGGCATGTCGCCTCAGCAGACCATGCGGCGCATTATTATGCCCAGCGCTTTTCGTCGCGCCCTTCCCGCCTACGGCAACGAAGTCATTTTCATGCTACACGCCAGCGCTATTGCCAGCGTGGTGACGATTATGGACCTTACCGGCGCGGCACGCTTTGTCTATGCCCGTTACTATGCGCCTTTTGAAGCCTTCTTGTTTGTGGCGGCGATATACCTGTGTTTAACCTTCACCATCCTGTATTTCTTTCGTTATCTAGAGAAAAAGCTGCTCGCACATCTACAGCCGCAGACTTCCTAGTGGGAAACAAACGTTGGTTTACGCATCATCAAGCGCTTTTCGTCAACGCTAAGTTAGGATAAGTTAATAATGATCATCGCAAAGCAACCTGTGATCAACGTGTTCAACGCCGTATAGGCAACGCCTATCTTTACGCGGTGTTTGCTTAGATGAACGTTGCTTAGATGAACTCTGCTACCAAGGAGATACATAATGAAAAAACTGCTGTCTGTCTCACTGCTGGGCTTAGCCGTTGCAGCTAGCGCCGCCCAGGCGCAAGAAGACCAAATACGTATTGGGGTTGATGTGCCTTACGAGCCGATGGAATATCGCACGCCCGATGGCGAGCTGACCGGCTTTGATATCGACCTGGGCAACGCCCTCTGCGAGCGTATCGGCGTTGAATGTGAATGGGTGGTACAGGGCTGGGACGGCATTATCCCTGGTCTCATGGCGCGCAAATACGACGCTATTATGTCCTCCATGACCATCAATGATGACCGTCGCGAGCAAGTGCTGTTCTCTGACCCCTACATCACTCCGCCGTCCGCTTGGTTCGCCCCTGAAGGCACCGACATTGATGCAACCAATGAAGAATCGCTCGAAGGCATGACCATCGGCGTTCAGCGCGGTACCCTGCAGGATAACTACGTCACCGACATGTATGGCGACGTCGCCGACATCAACCGCTACTCTACCGCCGATGACATGGTGCTGGACATGGAATCCGAGCGTTTGGACATCCTGTTCCTTGACTACCCGGTCGGTAAGTCCACACTGCTGGATAGTGAAGAAGGCGACTACGTTGTTGTCGGCGAGATGCTCACCGAGCCTAAAGAATATTTTGGTGATGGTTTTGGTATCGCCTTCCGTCAACGCGACGAAGCGCTAGCCGAGCAGTTCAACGAAGCCCTTGCTGAAGTGCAAGAAGACGGTACTTACGACGAAATCTACAACCGTTATTTCGGCGGAGAAGAGTAAGCACCAAAGCAAGCGTTAATGTCTAATATCCCGACCATCACCCCGGCAATTGCCGGGGTGATGCGTTTATAGCTAACGCAGAACATTCTGTTAACAACATTCAATAAACCAAGTTTTAAAAACCAAGTTCGATGAACTAGGTACAGCGACCTCTGTCTGTGTATCATCGCGCATGTTCAACACGGAGGTTTTATGGCTCATTCGACTAGCCAGGATGCTGGCTCTATCCTTCGCCCTTCTTCCCACTGGACCGGCTGGGGTCAGTGGCTGGCGCTGATCACCATGAGCGTGGATCACCTCACTCGCTATGTGCTGCCCGGCGATTGGGACTTAAGCTGGGCGGGCGCTTCCATTGGCCGTATCGCCTTTCCACTGTTTGCCGCCATGGTGGCCTGGCATGGGCTGTTTAATACCCGCAATCCGCTACGCTACTCGCGGCGCATTTTAATTATCGGCTTGGTCGCTCAGTTACCTTATATGCTGATGCCGCGCGTATCAGACGCTTTTATTTTGAACGTCTGTTTTACCCTTGCTAGCGGTTTAGCTTTAGGAACACTAGTGCGTCTAGGCTGGCAGCACTATCATCAGCAAATGTTAGGCCTGCCCTGGTTGTTAGCCGGTGCGGCGGTAGGCGTTACCGCTTGGTACTTGCTCGGTTTTTGGGTGGAGTACGGGCATAACGGACTGCTGTTGATTCCGCTGTTAATGTTCGCGATGCATGCCTTGAGTCAGGCAGAAAGCTATTTTCAAGCGCGCCTGTGGGCGGGCTTGGCGGCCTTCCCAGCACTCTGGATTGCCGGGCAGATGAATGTCTCCGACATGGCCAAATCGTTTACCGTAGGCACCTGTGTGATCGTACTGTTACTAGCGGCAGGGGCGGCCCAGCGAGTACCTGCCATTAATTTAGCCATGCCGCGCCGCTTATGGCTTGCGTGGTACCCCGGCCACTTTGCGTTAATCGCGCTGTGGCTACTGCTAAGCGGTCAGATAGCATAACGGCCAATTTCAGTACCGTTTAATGCGGCGTATCCCGCATCCAGGGCTGAAAGCGGCATAGCCGTGCCCGTCCTTCTGTTTTTGCACGGTACATCGCTATATCCGCCTGTTTGAGCACTTCTTCGTGGTCACAGGCGGCAGCCGTGAAGCGGGTGTACCCTATGCTGGGTGTTACGTCTATCTCACGATTAGAAAGTCGATAGGGTTGTGAGAGAGCCTGTTGCACCGTGCGCATATAGTTATCAGCGTGCGCCTCTAAAGCCTCCTCTGGCCCCTCATCGAATAGCGCCAGCAGCACAAACTCATCGCCGCTAAGCCGTGCGGCTATACCGCCTTCGAGCAGGCAACTTTCTAAACGCCGGGCCACTTGTATCAGTAACTCATCCCCGGTGGCATGGCCCCATGTATCATTAATCAACTTAAAACGGTCCATGTCTAAAAACATCAAAAACCCGCTTTGCTGTTTGGTTTGTGTTGCATCGCAAAGGGTTTCCAAACGCTCAATAAACAAGCGACGGTTAGGCAAATCGGTAAGAGAATCATAAAACGCTTGGTGGTAGATGATTGCTTCGGCGCGTTTTCGCTCCGAAAAATCTTCAATTATCGCCACGCCCCCGACCATCTCGTTGCCCGTGCTGTGTACACCATTAAAAAATGCGCGGAGCGGTGTTCCTTCGCTTGCTTTCGGCAGATAGTAAGTCCCTTCGTAATAACCGCTACCTGTGCTTAGCGCTTCACGTACCGCATGCGCCACGTCAACATCCGCCGCTCGAGATAGCATTTGAAAGCCAAGCAGCTGCGCGCGGTTTACATTGAGGATTTCCAATAGTTTGTCGTTACAGTCAGTAATTTGACCATGCTCATCAAAATGCAGCACACCCAGCGGCGATTTTTGAAAGATGGAGCGATAACGGTTTTCGCTCTTTTGCAGCTGCGCTTCGCGGGCAGACATACTCACCCGTAGGGCAATATTGTCGTGAATAATGTGGCTTAAACGACGGCTGGTGATAACAATCAAGCCGAGAAATAGGCTTAGCATGGCACCAATCAAGATTGCCAGCGGCGAACCTAAGAGTAAAAACTGCACTAACAGCGGTAACAAAATCGGTAGCACAAAACCGAGAGCCACCCACCAAACGGCCGAAAGCGTGGTTATTCCACCCGCTGTAATGCCCGCCAACACAATCGAAAGCGCCGCCACTTGGCCATGGTTTTCGCCGGTAAATAGAAAAACGCCACCAGCGCCCCACACGCAGCCAGCGGCAATGGCACCGACACTAAACCGGTAGAGCCAGCGGCGGCGCTGCTGTTGGTACGCAGGTAAACGGCGGAAATAGAAGGCCAAGGCAAGGCGAGCCATCGAAACGAGGATCAATAAAGCAAGCCAAGTGAGCAACACCTCGCTTGCTATAACAGGCCACATTGCTGCCACTAACAGTATTCCCGCCAGCACGCTGCTCAGCACCGGTTGCCAAAGATTGTCGTACAGCAGGCGTACTTTCTCGCTATGTAAGCGTTTTACAGTGACATGATGATCGCGATGGAAACCACTGCGCAGCCCAGATTGCGTTCCAGTGGTTGATGATTCAGGCATACTGACTACTCACCAAAAAGAAACTATTAATGTCAGCAAAATGGCTGACTTTTTCCTAGTTCCTTTTTAGCGCATTTAAGTACTTTTAGCGATATAAGTTGTGACGTTGTTTAATTAACATTGTTCAAAAAGCCGCTTAGGCTAGGCTAAGCTAGTTAAGCAGCTTGGGAACCAGTGTTAAGAACCATTGTTAAGAATCAGTGTTAAATAGAAAAGCTTAAGGCAGGCTGCGGCGCCCCCGGCAGTAGAGCGCTGCAGATGCGAACTTTCTCCAGCAGTTCGGCATGGTTAGGCGCTAGGATATTGATGTGGGCGAGCTTGCGCCCTTCGCGCTCATCTTTGTCGTAACGGTGCAGGTGAGCATTAGCAAGCGCTAGAATCGCCGCGTTGTCACCTTCACGACCAATCACGTTAATCATGCAGGTGGGCGCAATCGCCTGGGTATCACCTAGTGGCAGGCCCTGTATCGCACGCAAGTGATTTTCAAACTGGCTGGTCACTGCGCCGTCCATCGTCCAATGGCCGGAATTATGCACCCGGGGCGCCATTTCGTTGGCGAGCAGACTACCATCGCGGGTTTGAAACAGCTCCAGCGCTAGCACACCCACGTAATCCAGCTCATCAAGCAGCGCACGAATATAGCCATCAGCGGTTTGCTGAACGCTTTCGTCCAGGTCCGGCAGCGGCGCCACGGAGTAGCGCAGGATGCCATCCACATGCTGGTTCTCAGCCATCGGGTAGAACACCACCTCGCCATCGCGACCGCGCACAGCAATCATCGAGACTTCGCGCACGAAATCGACAAAGGCCTCAACGACCAACTGCGAATGGCCGATAGCGTTCCACGCCTCACCAGCCTGCTCGGGCTTTTTCAAGACTGCTTGGCCTTTGCCGTCGTAGCCTTCAGTGACCGACTTAGCTACCACCGGGCAACCCAGTTCACGGGCGGCGGTTTCTAACTGCTCGGCGCTTTCCACCACACGATAGGCAGGCGTGGGAATGCCTAAGCGATCAAACAGGGTCTTCTCTTCGACCCGGTTCTGACACACTTCAATGGCGCGGCTGCTGGGGTAAACCGGCTTATGTTGCTCAATTTCGCGCACTAGTTGCACGGGCAGGTGCTCAAACTCGTAAGTCACCACATCAACGTTGGCCAAAAACTCAGCCAAATGTTGGTTATTAGGGTCGACAATCACCTCGCCAATGCCCGCACTAGGGTTGCCGGTGGTATCCAGAAAGGTAAAGCGATTACCCAGCGGATAACCCGCCAGCGCTAACATGCGGCCTAGCTGACCTGCGCCCAAAACACCGATGTTTTTGGTAATACCTAAACCCATGGACGAGCCTCCTATTCTGCTTCCGGCTCGGGGCGCGGATCCGGGTTATCGAGGACTTTCTGCGTCTGCTCAGTGCGAAACGCTTCTACCGCGCTGCGTACGGCGGCATCTTGCAGGCCGACAATTTGTGCCGCCAGCAAACCCGCGTTAGTCGCGCCCGCTTTACCAATCGCCAAGGTGCCCACCGCGATGCCGCCCGGCATTTGCGCAATTGAGAGCAGCGAATCCAAGCCTTTCAACGACTTGGATTCTACCGGCACACCCAGCACCGGTAGTGGCGTTTGCGATGCCACCATCCCAGGCAAGTGAGCAGCACCACCCGCACCCGCTACAATCACTTGCAAGCCGCGCTCGGCAGCGCTTTTAGCGTAATCGAACAGCAGGTCAGGCGTGCGGTGAGCTGATACAACGCGGGTTTCATAGGCGACGCCTAAACGTTCCAGCATAGAGACGGCGTGCTCCATGACCGGCCAGTCAGACTTGGATCCCATAATCACGCCCACCTTGGGTGCGCTGTTCGACGACATGCAAAACTCCTCGGCCCAACGGCCTTTAAAAGCGCGCTAAAAATTCGATAAAGTAGCGTGTACCAACGCGGCACACATTAAAATAGGAAGGCGGATAGTTTACCAGAGCTAGTCCCTTTCTGGGCGTTGCTATCGCCGCGAAATATTCATCAAAATAGGCATTGAAAAGCGACCCCGTTAGCGGCATTGTGTGCTTGTCACTTCAGACTGTAGGAGCTACATGAGCACGGCACGCGCAACTGCGAATGCGGAACAGCTTGATCCCCCGCGAAGCAGCCCTGACCTCGACGTCAGGGATTTAGAAAAACGTACGCGCCTTATGCGTATTATCACCCGCCTGATCGCCGTATCAGATCTGGGAAGCCGCGAAATAGCCCGCAGGGCTGGGCTTCCAGTGCAAAAGATCAGCGACCTGCTCGCCGGAAGGCTAGAGCATCTAGGCATTGATGAACTCAATGTCCTACGTCGCACCTTGGAGCTGGAGATGCCATAGCATTAACCATAAAGACAACGCCTCGCTTCTAGCGAGGCGTTGTCTTATTACATCCATTAATGTTGGCTAGTCTTCACGCTGCTCTAGCGCCTCGGCAGCTTGAATCGCCTCTTTATTAGACGTGTGCTCAGAAACGACAACCTCATTGTCTGGCTGCGTCACATCCACCACCGTCCACCCAACGATCTTTTCATTAAGATCCTTAGCATCGTAGATAGGGTCGATACGGGCTTGTCTGGACATAATAACCTCCTTATCAATTAGGAATGCTTAATATCGTGCCAGTTGTAAAGCTGGGTATTTAAAACCTGAGCATTTAAAACTGAGCATTTAAAATTGAGTATTACTGGGTTCCTCTAACACGTCTTCACCCGCCGGTGGGCGATTGAGCTCATTGCATGCGCATCCTTCATGAATACACTCCATGCCCGCTGGATGCCCAGCAGCGCAAGCAGTACAGCAATAAGCACGCCCTTCAGTGATAGCCGCATGCTCGCTTGAAACTTGATGCTCACAGCCCGGACAAGCGCAGACTCCCATGTCTGTCATAATATCTTCTCCCTAGTTTGACGTTACTCGTATGATTTCAGCGTAGAAGATAATGAAGGCGTAGGTAAAATCTGAGTCGGCCGATTTATCTAGCAGTGGATAATGCATTAGCCTATGCAGCTGTGTGTTGCTATGGCATCTACGGCAACGAAATGAATATTCCTGCGAACGCCACAATAGCGACCACTACCCAAGCGGGCAGCTTCCATACGGTTAATAGCAAGAAACCAGTAAGCGCCAGCGCAAACTCTTCTGCACCAATGATTGCACTCGTCCAAACCGGCTGATAGAGCGCCGCGCCTAAAATACCCACCACCGCTGCATTGGCACCGCGCATCAACGCCTGGGCACTATCCCATTGGCGAAATTGATTCCAAAACGGCAGCACGCCCACCAGCAGCAAAAAACCGGGAATAAAAATCGCCAGCAGCGCCAGTAAAGCGCCGACGAAGCCATTGATCCCGGGCAGCAGCGCGCCCAAATAAGCGGCAAAGGTAAACAGCGGCCCCGGTATTGCCTGAGCGGCGCCGTAACCGGCCAAAAACTCATCCGGCGTGATCCAACCCGACTGCACAACCTCAGCTTCTAGTAGCGGCAGCACCACATGCCCACCGCCGAACACTAATGCGCCAGAGCGGTAAAATGCATCGGCGATATCCAGCCAAGCAGCCGCTCCGGCCAGTAACGGCAGCAGAACCAACAGCCCGGCGAACAGTCCCAGCGCCACCATACCTGACCGGCGGGATACCGAAAAATGCAGCGACTCACTGCTTGTAGCAGCCGTGCTATTGCGACAAAGTGCTAGCCCAACCAAGCCACCCAATATAATCGCCGCAACCTGGCCCAACGGTCCGCTCACCAACACCACTGTAAATACAGCCGCAAGCGCGATCCCGGTACGGGTTTTATCCGGGCAAAGATTGCGTGCCATGCCCCATACCGCGTGGGCCACAATCGCCACCGCCACCACTTTTAAGCCGTGAATAATACCGTTGGCAATGGGGCCATCCAGCACCGCCGCACCAAACGCAAACAGCACCAGGATAATCGCTGAGGGCAGTGTAAACGCCAGCCAGGCCATCGCCGCCCCCCAAGGGCCTGCGCGCAGTAAGCCCAGGGCAAAGCCAACCTGGCTGCTCGCGGGACCAGGCAAAAATTGGCACAGCGCCACCAGGTCAGCATAGGCTTGCTCGGTCAGCCACTGGCGCCGCTCCACAAACGCGGTACGGAAATACCCCAGGTGCGCTACCGGGCCGCCAAAGGACGTTAAGCCCAGCGCTAAGAAGGCCCAAAACACCTCGCCTATGCGCCCACGTAGCTGCGTTTGCTCTACCATCTGCGTCACCTCTAATCCCATAAAAAAAGCGCAAGGCTCTTATAGTAAGCCTTGCGCTTTAACAAGTTATGACAGCGAGCTCATAAAGATACGCTCATAACGACAACATGGATTATTCCTGGTCGGTTACCGCCCCGGTGCTGGCCGAACTCACCAAGCGCGCATATTTAGCCAGCACACCGCGGGTATAGCGGGGCTCTGGCTGCTGCCAGGCGGCACGGCGGCGCGTCAGCTCCTCGTCGGAGAGATCAACATCGATGGTGTCGGCTTCCGCATCGATGGTGATGGTATCACCGTCTTCCACCAGCGCCAGCGGGCCGCCGTCGAAGGCTTCCGGCGACACATGGCCGACCACAAAACCGTGGCTACCACCGGAGAAGCGGCCGTCAGTAATCAGTGCCACGTCGTTACCCAAACCACGGCCCATAATCGCCGAGGTCGGTGTGAGCATTTCGCGCATACCGGGCCCGCCTTTCGGCCCTTCATAGCGAATCACCACCACATCGCCCGCGACCACGGTGCCATCGTTAATGCGCGCCTGGGCTTCTTCCTCAGAGCCAAACACCCGCGCCGAACCCGTGAAGCGAGTGCCCTCTTTGCCGGTAATCTTCGCTACCGCGCCTTCCGGTGCCAGGTTGCCGTAGAGCATACGCAAATGGCTTTCGGTTTTAATCGGGTTACCCAGCGGCGCGATGATCGGTGGCTCAATGGGATAAGGCTCGACCTCGGCCAGATTTTCTTCTAGGGTTTTACCCGTAACGGTTAAGCACTCGCCATTGAGCAGCCCAGCGTCAAGCAGCATTTTCATCAGCGGTTGAATACCACCAATCGCCACCAGCTCGCTCATCATGTAATGGCCGCTGGGGCGCAAATCGGCGAGCACCGGCACGCGTTTACCAATCTCGGTAAAGTCCGCCAGGGTCAGTTCCACACCAATCGTGCGCGCCATTCCAATCAAGTGAAGCACGGCGTTGGTAGAACCACCCAACGCAATAGTCACTGTAATGGCGTTCTCAAACGCCTTCCGGGTCATGATGTCGGAGGGTTTGATGTCATTTGCTAACAGCGCCAGCACCGCCTCGCCTGCTGCTTTGCAGTCGTCGCGTTTCTCTTGGGAGATGGCATTTTGCGCCGAGCTACCCGGCAGGCTCATGCCCAGCGCTTCAATCGCCGAGGCCATGGTATTCGCGGTGTACATGCCGCCACAGGAGCCGGGACCAGGAATCGCCGTCTCTTCGATATTTTTAAGTTCGATCAGGTCGATATCACCACGGGAGTGGGCGCCCATGGCCTCGAAAACTGACACGATATCGGTATGCCCTTTGCCGGGCATAATGGTGCCGCCATAAACAAACACGCTGGGGCGGTTTAAGCGCGCCAAGCCCATCAGGCAGCCCGGCATGTTCTTATCGCAGCCGCCAATGGCGACTAAGCCATCAAAGCCTTCGCAACCGGCCACGGTTTCGATGGAGTCGGCAATCACTTCCCGCGACACCAAGGAGTACTTCATACCTTCAGTGCCGTTGGCGATGCCGTCGGAAATGGTAATGGTGTTAAAGATCACCCCCTTACCACCGCCCGCGTCGGCACCATCGCGGGCAAACTCGGCCAGCTCGTTAATATGACTATTGCAAGGCGTCACCATGCTCCAGGTAGAGGCAATGCCCACCTGAGGCTTTTTAAAATCAGCATCGTTAAAGCCCACGGCGCGCAGCATGGCGCGGCTGGCGGCTTTGCCAGGACCATCGACCACTTGTGAAGAGTGGCTGCGGGAGTTATTAGTCGGCTCGGTCATTAGGTTCTCTCTAAGCGTTGTTCACGGTATTTTTGCATAGCTTGGCGATATTATCCTCATCCCGCAAGATGATTAACTTATGGCACCATACACTGAGCCACACTCGTCCCTGCCTTGAAGACACCATCCATTAAGGAATCGTGCATGTCCGCAAACTCGCTGCTCTCGCATACGCCGTTAACGCCGTTAACGCCGGGCTTTATGGTGGTGCACGCCAATCGCCTGGAAGATTTGCGCGGCCTGGCGGTGGAGTGGATGCGCGGCCACCCGCTCGGCCCGCTGGAGAATGAGACCATTCTGGTGCAGAGCAACGGCATTGGGCAGTGGCTAAAACTGGCGTTAGCGGAAGACCCGGCCCAAGGCGGAGCGGGCATTGCCGCGGCGCTTAACGTCACGCTGCCTGCGCGTTTTCTATGGCAGGCCTACCGCACGGTGCTGACGCAGCTAACCCATGACGCCCAAGCGGTGCCTGAGACGTCGCCGTTTGATAAGTCGCGACTGATATGGCGTTTGCTGCGCCTGCTGCCCAGCCTGGCCAAGCAGGAGGCTTTCGCGCCGCTAGCGCGCTTTTTAGACGTCGATCGAGACCAGCGCAAGCACTACCAACTGGCCGAGCGGCTGGCGGATCTGTTCGACCAGTACCAGGTCTACCGCGCCGACTGGCTGGACGCCTGGGCGAAAGGCAACGATGTGCTCATCACCGCCCGTGGCGAAGCCCGCCCGCTGGAAGCGCACCAGCTGTGGCAGCCAGAGCTGTGGCGTGCACTGCGGGACGATGTGGCCAATACGCTGGGCGAAGCGGGCCTTAACAGCAGCCGCGCCCAGGTACATAGCCGTTTTTTGGCAGCCGCCGAGCAGTTGGAAGGCCAGGAGTGCCCGCCCGGCCTGCCCCGGCGGCTAATTATTTTCGGTATTTCGTCACTGCCGCAACAGACCCTGGAAGCCTTGGCGGCCCTCTCCCGCTGCTGCCAGATTGTGCTCTGCGTGCACAACCCCTGCCAGTTCTACTGGGCGGATATTATCGAGCACAAGGACCTGCTCCGCGCCAGCCGCTACCGTCAGCGGCGCAAAGCGGGCATGCCCGAAGCGCTGGATGTGCTGGGCACCGGCGATGCCGACGACGCCCTGCACCTTCACGCCCAGCCGCTGCTCGCTGCCTGGGGCAAACAGGGCCGCGACTATCTTCGCCTGCTCGATGAGCATGACGATTCTGGCAATTATCAAACTCTGTTTGAACAACAGGCGCTGCGCATCGATATGTTCGAACCCTTTAGCGGCGAAGAACGTAACTGCCTGCTCAGCCAATTGCAGGATGATATCCGCGAGCTGCGCCCGGTGGCAGAAACCCAGGATCACTGGCCCGCGCTAGAACCGGCCAGCGACGACTCCATCGTGTTTCATATCGCCCACGGCCCGCAGCGGGAAGTAGAGATTCTTCACGACCAGCTGCTCGCCGCCTTCAGCGCCGACCCGGACCTACGCCCAAGGGATATCATCGTTATGGTGCCGGATATCGACCGCTACGCGCCGCATATCGAGGCGGTATTTGGCCAGTTCCGCACCAGCTATAACGCCCACTACGAAGATCCGCGTTATATACCCTACACCCTTTCGGATCAGGCAAGCCGCCATCGTCTGCCGCTGATGATCGCGCTGGAAAAGCTGCTGCGCCTGCCGGAGCTGCGCCTCTCGGTGAGCGACCTTTTAGACCTATTGGAAGTGCCCGCGTTGCGCGCCCGCTTTGGCATTGCAGAGCACGACCTGCCCACCCTAAGCCGCTGGATTGAGGGCGCAGGCATCCGCTGGGGGCTTAACGCCGAGCAGCGTACCCGGCTGGACCTACCCGAGGGGCTGACCCAAAACACCTGGGCCTTTGGCCTGCGCCGCTTACTGCTGGGCTACGCCGTCGGCAGTGCTGACGCGTGGCAAGGTATTGAGCCGTTTGATGACATTGGCGGCCTGGAAGCATCGCTAGCAGGCCCGCTGGCAACCCTACTGGAAAAGCTGGAAAGTACCTGGGAAACCTTCTGCCAGCCCACCGACGCCGCCAGCTGGGTGGCACGGCTGCGAGAGCTGCTGGAAACCTACTTTCTAACCGACGACGCCCAAGAGAGCGTCATGCTCACCAAGCTGGAAACCGCGCTGCAGCAGCTGTTGGAAAGCACCGAAGAGGCCGAGCTTTTTGATCCGTTGCCGCTCTCCATGGTGCGTGAACACTGGCTGGGGCAGATCGACGAGCACAGCCTCTCTCAGCGGTTTCTGGCCGGGGCGGTCAACTTCGCCACGCTCATGCCCATGCGCGCTATCCCCTTTAAGCATGTGTGCCTGCTGGGCATGAACGACGGCGATTACCCGCGCTCCCAGCCGCCGCTGGACTTTGACCTGATGGGCAGCGACTACCGCCCCGGCGACCGCTCCCGGCGGGAAGATGATCGCTACCTGTTTCTGGAGGCGCTGCTCTCCGCCCGCCAGCAGCTCTACATTAGCTGGGTGGGCCGCAGTCAGATCGACAACAACCCCATGCCGCCCTCGGTACTGGTGG
Organism: Halovibrio sp. HP20-59; assembly: GCF_033052795.2. Lineage (NCBI taxonomy): Bacteria > Pseudomonadati > Pseudomonadota > Gammaproteobacteria > Oceanospirillales > Halomonadaceae > Halovibrio > Halovibrio sp. HP20-59. The sequence continues at coordinate 15,787 of NZ_JAWJUW020000017.1, read as the reverse complement.
GTCAGCTGCGCGATCATCTTGAAGCGGGCTGGCGCACGACAAACGCAGAACCGCTGCTGGAAGTGTTGACTACTGAGCACCCACTGCAGCCCTTCAGCCGCCGCTACTTTACCGAACAAGCCAGCGACTCCCCCGCCCAGGCGCGGCTATTTACCTATGCCCGCGAATGGCACGCCCTGCACGCCCCAAGAAATGCCAACTCTTCAAGCACAACACCAACGCCGCTTGAAACAGACACGGAACAGCAAGCCACGTTAACCCTGAACCAGCTGGGCAGCTTTCTGCGCGAACCGGCCAAGGCGTTTTTCAACGCCCGCCTGGGGGTCTACTTCGAACAAGAGGAGCTAACGCAGTTGGACGTTGAGCCCTTCACGTTAGACGGGCTGCAAAACTGGCAACTGCAGGATCAGCTAATCGCCGCCCAGCGCCACGCCATGGATAACGGCCAGCCGCGTATCGAAGCGCTGCATGCAGAACTGGAACGCTTTAAAGGCCAAGGCGTGCTAGCCGTAGGCGCTTTTGGCGAACGCATGCGCGAAGCGCTGGCCGAGCCGATGGACGCGCTCTTTGGTGCCTACGAAGAGGCGCTGCAAGAGTGGCCCCAGGCCGTCGCAGCGCCACAGGCGGTGCACGTGGTTGAAAGTGCTGAAGGACGGGTAACGCTGGAAGATTGGCTAGGCGAGCTGCGAGAAGACAACGAGGGCAACCGCTGCCGCCTGCTACTGCTTAGCAGCAGCTTGATCAGCCAAGGGCGCGGCCGTGGTCAGTATCGCTGGCAGCACCTGCTGCGGCCCTGGGTTGCTCACTTGGCGGGCAATATTGAGCACCCGATGACCACCCAGCTGCTTTCCAAAGCAGGTCACGTCCGCCTGGAGCCTCTAGCAGCCGACAATGCCCGCTACCAGCTAGACGCCCTGCTTGGCGCCTGGTGCGATGGCATGCGTGCCCCGCTACCGCTGGCCCCACAAGCCGCTTTTGCCTGGCTGGCCAAACAAGGCACCCCGGAATCAGAACCGGACAGCGACGCCTACGCCGCCGCCGAAACCGCCTACGAAGGCGGCCGCTTTCAGACCGGCGAAGTCGCTCAAAGCGCCTACCTCTCCCACCAATGGCCGAGCTTTGAACGGCTATTTAGCGAGAGCGCTTTGGGCCACAGCTTTGCCTCATTGACCGAAGCGCTCTACGCGCCCTTACACCGCTCCGTGAAGAGCTAGGTGTTTGGTCCCGAAGCCTAATGGTCATAAAGCGCATTCAGGATCCTTGCGGTTCAGCGACAAAATCCGCTTCGCCAGGGCAATCATCTCCGGGTCGCCGGTGTTCTTTTCCGCCACATCGGAAAGCTTGATCACCGGCAGCCAGCCCTGCCCTTCCGGGCGTGCCTCGACCATCTTCACCACCATGTTCATTGGCTTGACGCCCACATCGTTGGTGAAGTTGGTGCCGATCCCGAACGCCATGCCGATGCGATCCTGACAAAAGGCTTGGATGCGCTCAACCCGTTCCGGCGTCAACCCATCGGAAAAGATAATCGTCTTGCTCAGCGGATTGATACCCAGGCGTTCATAGTGCGCGATGGTCTGGGAGGCAAACTCGAAAGGGTCGCCGCTATCGTGGCGAACGCCATCGAACAGCTTGGCAAACTTCTTATCGAAGCTGTCGTAAAAGGCCTTGGAGGTAAAGGTATCCGTCAAGGCGATACCCAAATCACCGCGATACACATCCACCCAATGCTCCAGCGCCAGGCTATTGGCCATTTTGAAACCAAAGCGGGCACCGTGGAACATAAACCACTCATGGGCGTGGGTGCCGATCGGCTTAACGCCGTGGCGCATGGCCAGCAGCACATTGCTGGTGCCGCTGAACGCCTCGCCGCCATAGTGGCCAAGTGCGCCCACCACGCGGTCGTGAACGTCAAACGAAAAGCGCCGCCGGGTGCCGAACTCGGCAATTTTCAGCCCTAAGCGGCGGTAAAGTTCGATCTTCTCCTGGGCGCGCTGTTCGATTAGCGCATCGGCATCAGGCGTGATCGTTACGCCGCGCACGCGATACCAAAGCTCGCTGATCAGCGCCATCAGCGGCACTTCCCAGAGAATGGTGCGATACCAAGGCCCTTCGATGATCACCGAAAGATCGCTCCCCTGCTGCTCGATAATGACTTCGCTAGGGTTGTAGTGGAACCCGGCGAGGAAGTCGAGGTACGTAGGGTCGAGATAGGGGCAAGTGGTTTCAAGATAGCGCTTTTCGTCATCGCGTAGGCGAAGATCTGCCATTTTATCGACTTCGCGGCGTAGTTCAGCACCGAAGCCGTCAGGAAAAGCGTGCTCGCCACGATTGATAAAGGCGTAGCGCGCATGGGCATAAGGAAAGCGTTTGATCACGGCGTTCTGCATCGTGATCTTGTAGAAGTCATTATCCAGCAGCGATGTCAGCATGAGATCCCATCGTTAGAGTGAACCGAAGCCGCCGGTAGCGTAAACTAAAATGCACCCAAAGTGGCTCGGCGACAAGATTATCAGGTGGCGGGGCTCTCATACAGTTTAGGAGCTGACTTCATGCGTATTACCCAAACACATCGCGCAATCATTCTTTCTGGCGTGAGCGAGTTTATTGGTGATGGTGTAGAAACGCATGTGTTTGGCTCACGACTCGATGATTCCAAGCGAGGCGGCGGCATTGATCTGTTATTAACGTCCAAAACTGCCATATCGCCCCATGCTTGTGACGAACTCAAAGGGGTACTCGAAGAATATCTCAAACTGCCGGTGGCAATTATCACCTATGCATCGGCTGATGAGCCAAGCCCCACCCAAGCAAGCGTCTTAGCCGAAGCGCGCCCGATTGGCTAGGTAGCGTAAACTGAATGTTCCCGGAGTGACTTGGCGTTAGGTTACTAGGTGGCGGGGCTCTAATATATTCAGTGCTAGGCTTTAACAAGCAAGGAGCTATCTTTATGCGTCTTACTCAAGCACAGCGCACCGCCATTCTTTCAGGCGTGCACGAATTCATGGGCACCGATATCAACGTTCATGTGTTTGGCTCGCGCCTTGATGATAACAAGCGAGGCGGCGATGTTGATCTACTGTTGATCTCCCAGACAACGATACCGCTGCTTGCTTGTGCCGAACTCAAAATGGCGCTCGAACAACGCCTCCAACTGCCTGTAGATATCGTGACATATGTCTCGACGGCTGATCCCACACCTTTCCAAGCAATAGCCTTGGCACAGTCGAGCCCGATTGGAAATGAGGAAGCGGCATGAATCAGGACGTTCTTAGCGACCAACAACGCTATCTTGCCCAGCTGCTGGAAGCGATTCAGCGCTGCGCCTGGTTTCTGCAACAGTCACGTAACAAAATCTCTTGGCCGATTGAGGGAGAGTGGCTGGCTGAACATAAAAAAGATGTGGCGCTGTTCGAAACACTTGCCGCCATCAATGAACGGTTTGCCAAGCTGCAAGACTCTATCGCCTCGACTATGCGCCACAGCGCCTTGCTTGCAGGTGAATCCACCGACAGCTTTCTCAAGGTACTTGCGCTGTTTGAAAAACAAGGCGTGATTGACGCAACAAGTGACTGGCAACGCTGCCGCGCCATCCGCAATATCGCGGCACATGACTACTCGACTGACTACGCCCAGATAGCGGAGCACTTCAATCTACTAAACGAACTCACCGATATACTTTTACTGACGTCTCAACGTCTTTTGGCATGGAACGCTGAGCAGCTCCATATCTTCCCAGCCAGCCCTGATTTTTCCGCTGAGTTTGACAGTATCTTCTTATGAGCCAGCCACCAGCCCCTCTCAACCCACTAAGCCTCCCGCTCCACGGCAGCCGACTGATAGAGGCCAGCGCTGGCACCGGCAAAACCTTCACCATCGCGCTGCTCTATGTGCGGCTGGTGCTCCATTGCTTACGGTCAGCGAGGGGAGAAGCAGGGATCTAGTGCGTGATTTCCAACTACTGTGGTCCGGGACCATGGGATGAAATACCTTGGCCTATCGCGCGCATGTCGCACCCCGCCGTGCACTTTTCGCCGTCAAATGATAGTCTCGGCTAGATCGTTGACACTTATCCCATCGAGACTCCCGCATGCTGCAGTCACTCGTGATCAAGAACTACCGTGCACTGGAGGACTTCCAGGTCGAGAAGCTGGGACGGGTGAACCTCGTCGTCGGCAGGAACAATTCTGGGAAGTCCACCGTGCTGGAGGCCCTGCGGCTCTATGCCACCAGCGGCCATCGCACGGTGCTTGAGCAGATCGCCGCGGATCACGATGAGCGCTTCTTCCTCGACGATGAGGCGGAGGCAGGGGAGCTGCCCTTCGAGCACCTGTTTACCGGACGGCGCTTTCCTCAAGGCGGTGACGCCATCGACATAGGTGAGTTGCCCGATCGACAGAGGCTGACCATTCAGCATGTGCTGATTCTGGAGTACGAAGAGCAGACGGTTGACCAAGACGGTGCCACGGTCACACGCAACCGGCGTCGTGCCGTGCCTCCCGCCCAGTTGGCCGATGAGGAGATCGACTCGCTTGTCAGCCAGGGGCTTTTATTGCACAAGGGGCAGAAGTCCACCCTTCTGGATTTCCAGAAGATGAATGGGGTCATCGGATCGCGCATGCGTGGCCCGGAGCTAGCGGACACCTTGCCCTGCAGCTATATCCCAACCCGCTTCGTGGACATGGATGAGTTGGCGGCCGAGTGGGATCAGGTGGCCCTGACCGATCATGAGGAAACTTTGAAGTCCGTGCTGCGGATCATCGCACCGGAATTCGAGGATCTGGCGTTCGTCAGCAAGGATGACCGCTATTCACGCCGCGAGCCCTCGGGTAGCTGGCAGCGACGCCGACAGGCTCAGCGCACGGCCAAGGTGAGGCTGCAGGGCTTCGAGGAGCCGGTGCCGCTCAGCAGCATGGGGGATGGCATGCTGCGCCTCCTGCAACTGGTGCTGAAAATGTTCCCTGCCAAGGGGGGGATTCTGCTGATCGACGAGTTCGAGAATGGGCTGCACTACAGTGTGCAGAAGAAGGTATGGGATCTGGTGTTCGAACTGGCCGAGCGCCTGGATATCCAGGTGTTTGCGACGACACACAGTTGGGATTGCATCCAGACCTTCGCCCAGTCTGCTCTGGATCACTCATCTACTGAGGGCGTGCTGTTCCGGGTGGGCAAGAGCGCTCGCAAGAGCGATGTCGGCAAGACCATCGCCACGGTTTTCGATGAAGATCGGCTCTACCAGATCACCGAAGCCGATATCGAGGTGCGGTGATGGCGGTGAGTGATCATATCCTGCTGGTCGAGGGCGAAGCGGACCGCGGATTCTTCGAGGCGCTTTGCCGCTCACTGAATCTAGATACTCACGTGGAAGTAGCGCCGCCGCGGCGATTCGGTGCCAATCGAGACACCAAGCAGGCGGCACTCCATACCCTGCCGACGCTGCTCGAGAACCTGATTGATCGCGAGGATGGTAGGCTGGCCGTGGTGCTGGATGCCGATAGCCATGTGCATGGCGGTGGCTTCGAGCGGACCGTCAGGCAGTTTTCTAATGTTGTGGGTGAGTATGGCTATCGACGAAGAACCACTGGGGCACGGTCGCCGGACGGGCTGCTATTCAGTCATGATGATGGCTTGAACGATCTGGGGCTCTGGGTTATGCCCAACAATGCCGATGAAGGTATGCTGGAACACTGGATGGCCCAATGCCTGACGGCAGCCGAACGACCGTGGTTCGATCATGCCATTCGGGTGATCGATGAGCTGCCTTGGCCTGCCAAGTTCAAAGCGCTACGGCGCCCTAAGGCCGAGGTAGCGACCTGGCTGGCTTGGCAGGGGCGACCTGGTGAAGGGCTGTACTATGCCGTTGAGGCCGACCTTCTGGACGGGCAGAGTGCCCTGCATGCGGGTCTGAACACCTGGCTTGAAGCCGTCTATCGCTAATATACCCTGACATTTAAGTATCCTTTTTCAAAAAAAGCCGTTCTCAAAACTCTAAACCTGATCAATATCACCTTAATGTTGAAACAACCTTCTTTCAGTATCAGTAACTGTCGGATCCCGGATGATTAACTACCCGCTTGGTAAATAGCTCTGGCTTTTTGGCCTGCCATTCTTTTATTGCTGTAATCGGTGCCTGGTGGTGCAGCTCTATTGCACGGGACACCAGCAGCTGCCAGCAGGCCAAAAAACGCCGGGCAGATCAAGGACGAGGTGCCGCCTCTGCTTGAGCAGTTGGGTATTGACCCGTAAGCGTTCATTGTTGCTTGACATCCTTACTCAAGCAAGTAGTCACCACACGCAGCCTGACGGTATGCGGCGCGTCAGGCACGCCATTTGCGTGGCATACGAATGGCTCGGCAAGTGTTTGAACACCGGGCGGCCTAGGTTAATAAATATCTCCTCAATCCGGCTGTAGAGACAGCAGTTCTTCTAAAACAACCAGCCCTCCCAGGCATAGCGTAAGTCAGTGCAAGCAGTGTTCAGGATGCGCCGCTCTTTAGCACAGCGTGATAGCATTATCTGAAGTGTCCATGATTCAGTGGGACACAACAGGCAAATAGCGAGCGAGCGTGCAGCATGACCCAACCCACCCCACTCAACCCATTCACCCTACCGCTTCACGGCAGCCGACTGATAGAGGCTAGCGCTGGCACCGGTAAAACTTTCACTATCGCCCTGCTTTACGTGCGGCTGGTCCTTGGTGGCCACAGGGTTGATGATGACACCGCGTTTATCCGCCCGCTCACGCCGCCGGAAATCCTGGTCGTCACCTTCACCAACGCCGCCACCCAGGAGCTACGCGAACGCATCCGCAACCGGTTGGTAGAAGCAGCGGATGTGTTTCGAGCTGAGGACGTAGACGAAGGGGCAGATCCACTACTCCTCCAACTCCGCGACCAATACGACCCCGCTACCTGGTCCGCCTGCTCGCGGCGCCTGGCGCTGGCCGCGGAATGGATGGACGAAGCCGCGGTTTCCACTATCCACAGCTGGTGCTACCGCATGCTGCGCGAACACGCCTTCGACAGCGGCAGCCTGTTCTCGCTCAACCTGGAGAACGACCAGCGCGAGCTGGAACAGGAAGTGGTGCGCGACTACTGGCGCAGCTTCTACTACCCGCTAGACAGCGACGCCCTCGGCATTGTCACCCGCTACTGGAAATCACCGGACGACCTTCACGCCCCGCTGCAACGGCTACTGCCCGAAAGCGAAGCGCTGGGCGACGAAAAGCCCGAACCCAGCGAGACTCTGGCCGCCACCCAGGCCGAACGCGCCGCAAAGCTCAACGAGCTCAAAGCCCCCTGGCCCGCCTGGCTGGACGAACTGGTGCCCGCCCTGGAAGAGGCCGCCACACGCAAAGCCTTCAAGGGCCAAAGCTTCAACGCCAAAAGCCGCGCCAACTGGCTAGGCGCACTACGCGAGTGGTGCGACACGGAGGCCGACCGCCCCGCGCTCACCGACGCCGCCTGGAAACGCATGACGCCGGACGGCATGGCGGATATCTGGAAAGACGGCGCACCGCCCTGCCCGCAAGCGTGGGAAGCGCTGGCACAGCTACCCAAAGCGCTGGATGCCCTGCCCGAGCCACGCAACGACCTGCTGATTCACGCCGTACAATGGTGCCGCGCCCGGCTGGAGCGCGAACAGGAGCGCCGCGCCGAGATGGGCCCCAATGACCTGCTCACCCATCTGGATCGCGCCCTGAAAGGCCCCAACAAAGAGGCCCTGGCCGCGCAGATCCAGCGCCAATTCCCCGTGGCACTGATCGACGAGTTCCAGGATACCGACCCGATCCAGTACCGCATCTTCAACGCGGTGTATGACGTCGCAACGCCCCGCCGCGACAGCGCCATCCTGCTGATTGGCGACCCCAAGCAGGCCATCTACGCCTTCCGCGGCGCGGATATCTTCACCTACCTGCAGGCACGCCAAGACACCGATGGCCGCCACGTCACGCTGGGCACCAACTTCCGTTCCAGCCGCGCCATGGTGGCAGCGGTCAACCACTGCTTCAGCTACGCCGACCAGCACGATGCCGGCGCCTTCCTGTTCCGCGATGACGGTGGCGGCAACCCGCTGCCGTTCAACCCCGTCAACGCCAAAGGCACCAAGGATACGCTGATACTCAAAGGCAAACCGCTACCCGCGATGACCCTTTGGCCGCTTGAAAGCGACGAGCCGCTCTCCAAAACCGCCTACCAAACGGAGATGGCCGAGCGATGCGCCTCGCACATGGCCGAGCTTTTGGAAGCTGGCCGTAAACAGCAAGCGGGTTTTGCGAAGGGCTTTGCGAAAGCCGCTGATGACAGAGGCGATAACGAAGAGCAATCACTCACTCCGCTGGCGCCCTCAGACATGGCCGTGCTGGTCAACGGCCTGCAGGAAGCCCGGGCGATTCGGCTGGCGCTGGCCAGCCGAGGCATCAAGAGCGTCTACCTTTCCGATCACGACAAGGTGTTCAGTTCCCCCATTGCCCCGCAGCTAGCCATTTGGCTGCGCGCCTGCGCCGAGCCCCAGGCCAACTCCCGCCAAGCGGAAGCCAAGCTGCGCGCCGCCCTGGCAACGCCGGTAATGGGGCTGAGCCTTGACGCACTTGACCACCTCAACCAGAGCGAGCTGGCCTGGGAAGCGCGGGTCGAGCAGTTCAGCGACTACCACCGCCTGTGGCAGCGCCAGGGCGTACTGCCGCTGGTGCGCCGATTGATGGTCGATTTTGATATCGCCGCGCGGCTGTTAGGCGAGTTCGCCGAGGGTGAGCGTTTGCTAACCGACCTGCTCCACCTGGGCGAAATGCTGCAGCACGCCAGCCAGGAACTGGATGGCGAACACGCGCTTATTCGCTTTCTGGCCGAAGCCATTGCCGACCCCGATAGCCACGGCGATAGCCACAAGCTACGCCTGGAGAGCGACGCCGACTTGGTCAAAGTAGTGACCATTCACAAATCCAAGGGGCTGGAGTACCCGCTGGTGTTCCTGCCGTTTATCGCCAACCACCGCCCGGTCAGCGACACTGACCTGCCGCTGCGCTGGCACGACAGCGACGGCACGCTGCAACTCAGCCTGAGCGCCGATGAAGCCACGCTGGCCACCGCCGACCGCGAACGCCTAGGCGAAGACCTGCGCAAACTCTACGTCGCGCTCACCCGCGCCCGCCACGCCACTTGGTTGGGGCTGGCGCCGCTAAAAGGCAGCGAGAACAGCGCCATTGGCCACCTAATCAACGGCGGCAAGGCCATTGCCCCCAGCGCGTTTACCCACGCGCTTGGCGAACTGGTGAAAGGCAGCGATATCGATTTAAGTGCCGCCCCGGAACTCACCTCGCTGCGCTTCACCCCAGCGCCGGAGCAGCAGGCACTGGGCAACGCCCGCACCCCGCTGCGCCCCGCCCGTGAACAGTGGTGGATCGCCAGCTACTCGGCGCTGCGCACCTCAGGGGCTGTCTCAGAAGTTATGCACGGCGCGGCGCAGCCAACGCCCACGCCGGAACCCACCACGCCCCAGGAAGCCACCACCCTGGAAGTGCTGGATGAGCCCCACGACAACGCCATCAACACCGAAGCGTTTCACCTGCACCGGTTTCCGCGTGGCCCAGGACCAGGAACGTTTCTGCATGGGCTTTTAGAGTGGGCAGGCCAGCTAGGCTTTAACAAAGCACTAGAAGCCCCCGCCGCACGGGAAGACATGCTGCGGCGGCGCGTGCAGCTGCGCGGCTGGCAGGCATGGCACGACACTCTGACAGGCTGGCTTGAAGAACTGCTCGCCACGCCGCTTCCCCTGCCCCTTTCAAAGCCCAGCGAGGGAGATCAGGTGGCGCTATGCGAACTCGAAAGCTATCAGGTGGAACTGGAGTTCTGGTTTGCTGCGCACCAGGTACAAACGCGCAAGCTGGATGAGCTGGTAAGTAACCACTTACTGCCAGGGGTATCACGCCCCGTCTTGGACGCCGACACCCTCAACGGCATGCTCAAAGGCTTTATCGACCTCGCCTTTGAGCATGGAGGCCGCTTCTACGTGCTCGACTGGAAATCCAACTACCTGGGCAGCGACGACAGCGCCTATACGACGGAAGCCCTGCGTAACGCCATGCTTGAAAAGCGCTACGACCTGCAAGCCGCGCTTTATCTGCTTGCGTTGCACCGGCTACTCAAAGCGCGCCTGCCCGACTACGACCCGCACCAGCACCTGGGCGGTTCGATGACCGTATTTCTGCGCGGCAGCCGCACCACCGCCCGCGGCGTTCACGCCGTGCCTGCACCGGTAGCGCTGATCGAAGCGCTGGATGCACTCTTTACCGGCACAGCGGCAGAAACTGCAGCACCCCATCAGGAGTCGGTAGTATGAGTAAGCGTGACTTAGCCTCCAAGAACAGCGCCATGAACCTTGACCTGTTCGCCGATGACGCGCCGCCGGCGGCACCTGATTCAACCGCATCGGCAACACCACCGACAGAATCAGCCGCCCAGCCGCACCCCGCGCTAAGCGACACCGCCGCGCTATTCCTACTGTGTGAACGCTGGGTTTCCCGTGGCTGGCTGCGGGATCTGGATCTGGCCCTGGTGCGCTTTCTCGACCGCGAAACCCAAAATGCCCCGCCGCTGCTGTTGCTAGGCGCGGCGCTTGCCAGCCACCAGCTTGGCCGTGGCCATGTGTGTCTGGATGTAGCCGCGACGCTGGAAGCCCCGGATTTTGCGCTTTCGCTGCCGCCGGAAGGCGACGACCTAAACGACCCGCCGCCGCTACCCAGCCATGTGCTGGCCACGCTAACGCTGCCCGAATGGCAGGCCGCGCTCAACCACCCCACACTGATCAGCGACGGCCCCGGCAATACACCGCTGGTAGTGAGCTACAGCGGCAACACCAGCAAACTCTACCTACGCCGCTACTGGCAATTCGAGCAAACCCTGCACCAAGAAATCGCCAACCGTCTCACAATAAAGGATGGCGATGACCTTTGTAGGAGCCCAATTCATTGGGCGATGGGTGACGATAGTCACCCCCAAATACTCAAAGATGCCCTAGATACCCTATTCCCCGCCACCAACACCCTAGATTGGCAAAAAGCAGCCTGCGCCCTCGCCGCCCGCAGCCCGTTCGCAATCATCACCGGCGGCCCCGGCACCGGCAAAACCACCACCGTGGTGCGCCTACTGGCCCTGCTGCAAACCCTGCAATTGGCCCAGCCCAACGCCCACCCGTTACGCATTCGCCTAGCCGCCCCCACCGGCAAAGCCGCCGCACGGCTAAATGAATCCATCGCCGGGCAGGTGGAACTGCTACCCACAGAGAAACTTGCCGCCTTGTGGGAGGGAGCATCAGCTTTGGTTCGACACTTCGACGACGATTCAAGCACCGCCCAACTACAAGCAGCCATCCCCACAGAAGTCACCACCCTTCACCGCCTACTTGGTGCAAGAGCCGACACCCGCCACTTCCGCCACAACGCCGCCAACCCGCTGGCGCTGGATGTGCTGGTGGTAGATGAAGCCTCGATGGTGGATATCGAAATGATGACGGCGCTGCTCAGCGCCCTGCCCGCCAGCGCCAAACTGGTGCTGCTGGGGGACAAAGACCAGCTGGCATCCGTGGAAGCAGGTGCCGTGCTGGGCGACCTGTGCCGCCGCGCCGACGCCGCCCACTACACCCCCGCCACGGCGCAGTGGCTAGCCGAACTCACCGACCACCCGCTGCCGGAGGCATTAATCGACCCGGACGGCCAGCCGCTGGACCAAGCTATTACCATGCTGCGGGTAAGCCACCGCTTTACTGAAACAAGCGGCATCGGCCAGCTCGCCCAGGCGATTAACCAGCCGTTAAGTGAGGCATTGCGGGAACGGGATAAACACCAAGCCGTGCATGGCGTACTGAATAACGGCTACGCCGACCTGCACCATTTAGTGTTGAAGCCAGACGCACAAAACGAAGACAGCGCCCTGGAGCGCCTGGTGATCACCGGCAACCCGCAACGTTTTCCAAACGCAGGCGAAGGCCGCACCAATTTCAAGTGCGAGCCAATTGCACCGCCCACCGGCTACCAGTTCTACCTGAATACCCTGGCGAGTAAACGGCCTGATACATCGCTAGCGTTTGAAGATAACGGCGACGCTTACGATACCTGGGCGAAGGAAGTACTTAAGGCTTACAGCCGCTTTCAGCTGCTATGCGCACTCCGCAAAGGCCCCTGGGGAGTAGAAGGCTTAAACCTGCGCATCGCCAAAACATTGCGCCGCGAAAAGCTGCTGTTTGGCAACGACCACACGTTAGAGAAAGGCTGGTTCGAAGGCCGCCCGCTGCTGGTCACCCAAAACGACTACGGCCTGAAACTAATGAATGGCGATATCGGCATCACAATGGCAGTACCTGATCCACGCTCTTCAGCAGGAGCGCCAGGAAGATCGCTCTTAAGAGTCGCCTTTCCGACCAGCGACACAGAAAACCCAATCCACTGGGTGCTGCCTTCCCGCCTACACGCGGTAGAAACCGTGTTCGCGATGACAGTACACAAATCCCAAGGCTCCGAGTTTCAGCACACCGCCCTACTGCTACCGCAAACGCCCAATCCGATTCTCACACGCGAACTGGTGTACACCGGCATCACCCGCGCCCGCGAATGGCTCACGCTAATCGAAGCTAAGCGTGGGATATTGAATGATGCGGTGACTAGGGAGGTTATGAGGGTTAGTGGGAAGGATTAACGGCCAAAGTCAACGACGCGCAACGCAGGGTAAGGTGCGTCCAAGTTTAAGCTCTTATTAGCGCTTATCCCGATCCTTATATGGTTCGCGGTATGGTTCATTAGCTATCCAGCACAGAATTTTTTTTGCAGTAAATTTCCCTCGCGGGCGGTTCGAGACAACGGCGACAGTAATGAAAACTCCAGAAAGCCAGAAGGCTAGGTGCCTGGCTATAAGCAATTCGGCTCCCAGGTCAAATACCAACGCCGTAAAAAAAATAATTAACCCAAAAACGAAACTTGCTAGAGCAAGAGTTTGAGGGCTAATCCGCGTAGTCGATTCCTGCTTTACCCGCTCCCAGTCGTGCTTTAATAGATATGCTACCCTATCCATAAACTCTTGAAAACTTGCCTGCTCCCAACTGCCAGGGATCTGTTTTAGAGCACGAATGATATCGAGATCATCTTTGTCGTATGGGTTAAGCAAGACCACTAGCTGGGCCTCGATACTAGCAACACTATTGGAGTTTCTCGCCTCAAAAGCGGACTCTGTCTCAGATACTAAAGCTCGCAACTTATCCCGCCACGCCTTACGTTCCTTAATGATGTTATCAACCACTGCGCTCTTATCACTCTGCGCCTTCGCAAATAGCGCCGTGATTAATGAGGCCGCAACTGCGGACCCAAGTAAAGCGATTAAAATTTCGCCAGAAACCAAATACCACTCTCCTCTGACACTAATAGCCGCAACAAGCGCAGCATTATAAAAAGGGCATAGCTGAAAGAAAAAAGAAGTTGCTATGCCTGCAGTTGTTGTGTGCTACCATTTCCCTGGATCCGTGCTGTAGTCAGTATCCCTTACGCGCCTAAGCTCATTAAAAGTCTTTGGCAGCATCCTCATAATTTCTTCTGAGGTCTCGCTAAAAAACGGCAGCCCAAAATTGCTTCGCATTCCTTCTTGCCAGTCATTCCAGGTGCTCCTACGGACTCGCTTAGCTTTGCGAAGGAAAATCTGTTCATTGCAAAGATCCATATAATTATAGATCTCATTAAGTGCTTCGGCTTTTTCATTGTCACTCATATCGATTCCAACCAAAGCTTTGTATGGAATTCTTCGGGTAATCTCTCTGTATTCCTTCGAGATAGAATCTTCAAAAGTAGTAACCGCCTGCGTTGCAGTTCTCCACAACTGAATCATAGCAATAGCAACGCCGAACGAGGTTACATATGGTACTAAAAAAACAAACTCTTTCAATATTTCAATCATACCCATATCTCTCAGCGAGGTGGATAAGGGTGTCAAAATTAAAGCTAAACATATAATCTTTAAGCATCAAATATCAAACCTTTCTCATATTCAGCACCACTTTTATCAAATCTTTTCACTAAATGATAGTCTTCATTGTTGAGGCAGTTAGCTAAATCATTATCGACTACAATAATTTGATACTTTATTTCATGCTTATCAGACAGCTTCTTAACATCTACTATTTGCTTATAAATTTCTTCATAAACAGCTGGATCTGAAACATTATCTTCAACACTCTTAACCCTAGCATACCGACCAATATTTTGACCTGGAGTATCAAGCATTAAGAAGGTAGGCAAATTACCACCATTCTTAATTAGATATCTTAATCTTGATAGATATAGATTAACTGACATTATCGTTCTTACACCACCAGATGAAATCTTGGCATATGTTCTATCTCTAAAGACAGGCATGAATTTTTTATCTATAGTGGAACCATAGTTATTAGATAATTTAGAATGACTCATAAGGTATCTGAACTCACCTGCGATACCATAAATAATATCGTCAATATTTTTTAACTCTTCCTCCATACCTTTTATCGACTCTTTAATAAAAAATATTGTCTTTTTTAAGTTGGCAGCTTCTTTAACTGACTCATCAAGCTTTTTTTGAAGCTTAATATTTTTCTCGGCACTAGCAAGCTTTGTGTACACAAGCTTTTTACTATTGTGCATGGTATTAATAGTTTCTACTAATGGCGATATAATAAGAACATTATCCCTATCAAACTTACCTCTTATGCTTGAAATAGTTACCTCCAACTCTCTCATATCAGCGTTTAAGCTGTCCTGGAGGTTATACAGCCTTTCTAGTGATGTTTTACACCCTACTATCCTATTTCTTAATGATCTAATTTCATTTTCGACTTCTTCTTCTGTTAAGACGGGAGAATCAATACTTAATTTAGATTCGCACAATGGGCACTCAAAAGCTCCCTCATGTGTAAATTCGACTTTATGCTTCTTAAATTTTTTCGAAGCATCTATACATTGCAAATCATGTTCATAGGTATACTTCAAACGAATCAGACTATTTATTTTAACATTATTTTCCTGGTACTTTTCCTTCGTCTTCTTTAAGAAAATATCTAGCTCGCTCAACTCTCTCTTAAACTCTTTCGATATATAGCTAGCTTCGTTTTTTTCATTTATCAACTTTTCTATCTCAGCATTAATACTTCCAACACTATTTTTTAAATCGTAAAAATCATCTTCACTTACATTTAAAGAATCCGTAGACCTTAAGAAATCACGAATACTATTATTTCTTTCATTTAACACATTGTATCTTTTAGTATTAACCTGCAACTCAAGATTCAATTCAGATAACTGATCATCGTGCACACCATATATAAATTTCTGTACTTCTACATTTTTATTCAGAACAGCGCCATTAGAGGCATCCATTAAATTCTCGCTAGCAACCTTTTTTTGCTTCAGATAAAGCAGTTTCATAAGATCTCTAAAGCTTAACCTATATGCACTTGAATCATCTCTTACTTTTGACTCTTTAATTTTCACTTTTGGTATGTTTAGATTTTCGAGTATCAAATCTGACACCCATCCATCAGGTTGTTCTATACTAGGATCAGAGCTGCAAAGTTTAGGATAAACAGAGTCAATTTCATCCATAGCACTATTGTAAACTTTTATAACATTATCACTATCATGTAAGTGACTCACTATAAATTTTCTTATATAAAGAGCACTTGTTCCCCCAGTCTAGGACCCCCTCATGACAAGGCTCTTTATCGCACTCACACCTAATGAGCAGCAGGTGCTAAGTGAGGCCTACCAGCGTGGCGA
>NZ_JAWJUW020000016.1:0-85211 GCF_033052795.2 Halovibrio sp. HP20-59 | reverse complement strand
GTCTCCCCATGCGAGAGTAGGTCATCGTCAGGCACTTATTAAGAAAAACCCCGAGCATTCTGTGCGCGGGGTTTTTTTGTTGCGCGGAAGAAAATAAAAAGTGCTGGATAAGTGCTATGATGCGGCCCAATTAATGAGGCAGCTGTCACCGTTTATGATAGCTGGAGGAACTGAGGTGAAGTGGTGAGTGAAATAGTACCCACATCGTGGCTGGTTTATTGCCGTCCAGGGTTTGAAAATGATGCGCTGGCAGAGATGCAGTACCATGCAGCACTCCATGACGTCAGTTGTGAGGCGTCTTCCGGCGAAGGGTGGGTAAGCTTAACGCGTGTCGATGGCGAAGCGGTGAATGATTTACACCGACAGGCAGCATTTGAAAAGCTGATTTTCGCGCGCCAAAGCCTAGCTGCCTTGCCTGCACTTAGCCTCTCCCGTGACGATCGCCTTACTGCGATTTTGCAGCAGGTCAAAGCCAGCCATTGGAATTTTGAAGAAATTTGGCATGAAACGCCGGATACCAATGACGGCAAAGCCCTGGCAGGTCTGATTAAAGCGCTTACTAAACCGCTTGAAAGTATGCTCAAAAAGCGGGGAGCGCTAAGGCGTAAGGCGGGAGCGCGGCGCTTACATATTTTTTGGACAGACGGCGATCAAGTGCGGCTGGCGATGAGCTTTCCAGGCAATCGTAGCGATTTGATAAACGGTATTCGTCGGCTGCGTTTTCCCTCCCGTGCACCTAGCCGCTCAACGCTGAAGTTGGAAGAGGCGTGGCATGAGTTTATTCCTCGGGATGAATGGGGTGTGAGGCTAGCACCGCATATGCAAGCAGCTGACTTAGGTGCTGCCCCAGGTGGCTGGACATGGCAATTAGTTCAGCGAGGCATGTACGTGTATGCCATCGACAACGGCCCGATGGAATCGCAATTGATGAAGACCGGGCAAATAGATCATTTGAAAGAGGATGGTTTTACTTGGGAGCCACCGCAGCGATTAGACTGGCTAGTTTGCGATATTGTTGATAAACCGATGCGGGTATTAGCGATGGTTGAGCGGTGGCTGATCCGAAAATGGTGTCGAGAAGCTATTTTTAACCTCAAATTGCCCATGAAAAAACGCTGGGATGAAGTGACGCGTTGCCTAGCGACATTGGAAGAGTCGCTAGAAAAAGCCAGTGTCCAGGCTAACGTAACGTGCCGTCACCTCTACCATGACCGTGAAGAGGTAACGGTACATGTACGACTTAAAAATTGAAGTTTCGACAGTGAAAGAGTAGCCACTGTAGGATTAATAGCCGGGTTCGTAGATCCGGATGGTTTCGTCTTCGGTTAATAGCGGTAAAATACGTTGCATGACCATCGCGCGGGCTTCGCTGGAATGCCATTCTTTCCAAGCGCGCATGTCGCGCCATTTGGTGATCATCAGTCGGCGATCGGTATGGCCAAGTTCCACGAGGGTTTCGCCACTGATGAAGCCCCTTACACCGAGGGAGGCTTGCATTGCTCCCCGCGCTGCTTGCTCAAATTCATCTTCAAGACCGGGCATGATTCGCCGTTCGATGATAACTTTAATCATACGTTCTGCTTCCTACATCGAGGATATTAATGGCTGATAATACGGGTACGTTACCCAGCTTTGATGCGGTATTAGACACGACAGGGCTATATTGCCCAGAGCCGATTATGCTGATGCATAACAAAGTGCGTGATATGTCTTCAGGCCAAGTGCTAAAAGTGATCGCAACCGACCCCGCCACCACCCGTGACGTGCCCAAGTTTTGTCAGTTTTTAGGGCACGAACTGCTTGAGCAGGACACCGCCTCTGAGAGTAACTACCTCTACTTTATTCGTTTAGCATAACCTTTTGGGATAGCCTAAAAACCATAGCCCAAAAACAATGCGAGGCTCAAATCAGCTCGTTGCTGTTGGCCTCGCTCGCAAAGCGACATTAAGACACTCGGTTAGTCACTTGCCACGACCATCATGGCTAACGCATCAAGCGTGGCTGGGTCTTCTTCCAATATGCGATTGGCAATATGGCGTTGGAAAAAATACGCGGTTTTATGACGAGTGCGAGCGCCATAGAGGCATTTATCACCTAACAATATAGGCGTCATTGTCGCCTTCTGTTCATCGGCTAACAATGCGTCAACGCTACCATCGCTGTAAAGGCGCCACCCATAGATTGGCTTCATGTGCCATGGTGCGTTTGGGTGAGTCATGCACAACGCGTGAGTGCCAAGCGTATCGGGAATTTGCTGGATGAGGGTGACTTCGCCGGATGCCTCGTAATCAAAGTACTCAGCGGCTGCGACTAGTTCATGGTATTTGTGGTCAGGCGGCGTGTCGAAAATTTCGTCAGTCTCTGGGTCTCGATAACCCACGAAATGACCGTTTTCTTGACTGTTTAGATCGCCACAGGCTGCCAGTGTTTCCATCCACGGTACTAAACCAATCACATTGCCGTCTTCTCTTAACCCCCAGGCTAAAATGGGCATGCCGTAGTAAGCATCGGGACTTTCAGCAAGCTGATATACCATTTCTAGGCCATCTAGCTCGGGGGCTAAACGGACTAGGCACTTTTGCGCCTGCTGACGCTGACGCACAGTTTCCAGATCAATGACCTGGGCAGAGCGGGGTGACAGGGATGCGCCCATTGTGTCCCTCCTTGTGCTGCGTGGTCATGACATTGGCGAAGCAGACTTTTGGCTTGCCGCATTATTTACCGCTACGTTTCACCAATAGCACAAGTTGCTCATAAGGTTAAGGGGTGTGCGATTTTTTATTGCTTCAACAAGTATCAAAGTGCGCTCTTAGTGACTCATGTTGGGATTTTGCTTGTTGAAATTGAGCCCACGGGGCTTGTGGGTTGTGGAGTGATAGCCACCGCGTTTGATAGCGTTGGACCGCGCTAGGTTTCTCTACCGGCTGCGTATCAATTAAGCGGTTAATGGCCATTAGCCATTGATTAGCGGCCTCTGCTAAGCGCTCAAGCGATGCTGCATCCCACTGCCGTAAGCAGTGCGAAGGCTCGTCGCTTTGTTGGCGAAGCAGGTTATTTGCTTCGCGTAAGCGTTGGTTGGCGAGCAGCAGCATGCGCAAAACCTCGGCGGTTAATGGCCGCTCCTGCAGAGTTTTTAAATGGCTTTCAAGCGTTGAAGAATCTTGCTGCCACTCGGGGTCGAATTGGTGCTCGGTCATCTGCTGTAAGTAATCAATCGCTTCAAGGTGTTGAGGGACATCCATTAAGTCTGCCTGAGTTAATGGCTGACTAGCGCGAGAAAAGCTTTGCTCCCACTCGCTTGAGTCAAAGATAGCGTTCCAGCTTACTGCCGGTAACTGTGCTGTTTTGGTGGCCGTCAAATGCTCTAAGCGGTCTCTATTTTCGTCGCTTAGTTGTTCGGGAATATTGCTATTCCAGCAACTATTTAAGCGTTGCCATAGCTTGCGTTCATACAGCCACTGCTGGCTGGGAGGGGCTACGCGGCCGAGCTGGTTATTGCGTGCTGCGACCAACGAGGTGATTTGGCATTCGCGCAAGGCGTACACATTGAGAATACTATCACGCGTTTCGGGGACCTCAATGAGCCTGGCTTTGCGTTCAGGGAAAGCGCCGATATTCTCGGGTTCCGCTTGTTCAATATTGCCCACCGACAGATCGTTAGCTAGCTGTTGATGGTAGGCTACCCAAGGCTGGTCCGCGAGGTCGTTACCACCGCAACCACCGAGCAGGATGATACTCAACAAGAAGGCAGCCTTTCGTCTTTTCCATCGCACCATATAATTACTCCTGAGCACTAATACGCTTTAAACGCCAAGCGAGCAACAGAGCGGCGGTAGTCAGGCCGGCAATCAAGCCTATCCAATAGCCATGCACCCCCAGCGGGCTAACTAAGTCACCCACGCCTCTTGATCCCAGCCAATGGCCGCCACCCAAACCTACAATCCAGTAGGAGAGCACTGTGATCACCATCACGATGCGAGTGTCCTTATAGCCGCGTAACGCGCCCGCCAAATTAACTTGCAACGCGTCAGACAATTGAAATAAGACGGCCAAGGCAATGATAGAAAGCGCCAGCGCCTGCACTTCAGCATTTGAGGTGTAAAGCGAAATCACCGGTACAGCCGTTTCCCACAGAAGAATACTGTTAATGGCGGCGACGATCACGCTAATCACAATGCCATTCCAAGCGACTTTACGGGCGAGTGCCAGGCGCTGCTGACCCAAGGTATTACCCACTCGTACGGTCAGGGCCATGCTCAGTGACATGGGCAGCATAAACAGAATAGTGGTGAAACTTAGCGCTATTTGGTGGGCGCCCACGGTGACTTCACCATAACTGGCGATAAACAGCGCAATCAGGGTAAATAAGGTGACTTCGACAAAAATAGCCACCCCAATAGGGACGCCCACTACGATTAGCTCACGAATGCCAATCCATTGAGGAGGGGTGAGATGTTGCCAAATAGCGACGCTCTTATAAGTACGCCCCCGGCTTGTGTAGTAGGCCATTGCCAAGGCCATCGTCCACATAGAAAGCGCCGTTGCAATACCACAGCCAAATGCCCCTAAGGCCGGTAATTGCTGCAGGCTGCTAGGGATCCATGAACCGAAGAGTTCAACTAAGCCATCGCCGCCGTAGATCAATACATAGTTGGCCGGAATATTGACGGTCAAGCCCACCAAGCTGATCCATAGCGCTGGGCGGGTATGGTTCATGCCATCTGAGAAGGCCCTCAGTGCCTGAAAAAGCGCAATTCCCGGCATGCCAAAAGCAGCGGCAGAAAGGTAGGCAGCGGACTCTTTTGCGACCGCTTGAGGCACGTCCATTAATTCAAATACAGGTATAACGGCTAACCACAGCAGCAATGCTGCCATAACGCCAAGCGCTAAAGCGACCCAAAGTGCTTGGTGTACAGCTGGGCGTATGGCCGCGTGACGCTGGCCCCCTAACAAATGCGCAACAATGGGGGTAAGCCCCATTAAAGTACCGGTCATAAACAGCATCAGTGGCATCCATAAGCTAGAGCCTACCGAAACCGCCGCGAGCGAGGTGGCGTTATAGCGGCCCGTCATCATCACATCAACAACGCTCATCCCTGCCTGAGCCAGCTGTGCCCCACAAATTGGCAGCGCCAAGTACACTAACGTCCGTGTCTCTGGCCAGTAAACTGATTTAACCTGTTGAATAAAAACGCCCAATTGATGGCTCCTAATGGGTAACATGATGTCCAAAATGGCTATGTTAGCAGCTGCAGTAACGCCTTTGTGTGTCGTCGTTAGCTAGCCGCGGCGGGGCAGGTATAATGCACCAAAACCCATGAATATTGAGGTTAATGTGAGTCATACGCAGGATCGATGGACGCTTGACGATATTACCGCGCTTTTTGACGGTCTTTTTTCAGAACACTATCAAACCCGGTTAATTCGGGGGGGCGATGAGCCGCTCTATCGGCCGGCGACTAATGAAACAGCCTACCACCAAGTCATTTTCGCACGGGGCTATTACGCCAGTGCATTACACGAAATCAGCCATTGGTGTATTGCCGGGAAAAAACGTCGAC
This sequence comes from Halovibrio sp. HP20-59, assembly GCF_033052795.2. NCBI lineage: Bacteria > Pseudomonadati > Pseudomonadota > Gammaproteobacteria > Oceanospirillales > Halomonadaceae > Halovibrio > Halovibrio sp. HP20-59. The sequence goes on along the minus strand of NZ_JAWJUW020000016.1, from coordinate 79,650 downwards.
AGTTGGAAGATTACGGTTATTGGTATTCGCCGGATGGCCGTGATGCGCAACAACAAGCCGCTTTTGAAAATGCCGAGATAGCGCCGCAAGCGCTGGAGTATATTTTTACGCATGCCTGTGGTCGTAAATTTCATGTCAGTGTCGATAATCTGGCGGGTGATGCGTCAGTCGATCGTGAAGCTTTTCAAAAGAAAGTCATGGCTCGGGTTGAGCGCTATGAATGTGAAGGCTTGCCTTTACGCGCCAAATCATTTCGCCATGCACTAAATGCTTACTATCAACAAGGGCTAGCACGAGAGGTTAGCATTGCCCAAGGTCTTGATATGTTGCTGTAAAGGCGGAAAGACGACTATGTTGAGACTATCGTATCGCTTGAGCTAAGCGTTATTTGAAACGAATAACTCTCACTGGAGGCAATTTCGATGGAAGCGTTTTTCACCTCATGGAACGAAGCGGCCATGACCAGTATTGGTTTCTTCTGGATGGCGCTATGGGCTTTTGTTCTCGGTTACATTGTCAGTAGTCTTATTCAGGTACTAGTAACTAAAGAGCGCATGCAGAGAGTTATGGGGAAAGATGGCCCGCGCAGCGTCGCGTTGGGTACTTTTTTTGGGTTTGTTTCCAGCTCCTGCAGTTTCGCCGCGCTAGCGACCACTCGTAGTATCTTTCAGAAAGGGGCGGGGCTCGCGCCAGCCATGGCGTTTATGTTGGCCTCTACCAACTTGGTGATTGAGTTGGGGATGGTGATTGCCGTTTTCCTCGGCTGGCAGTTCGTTGTCGGGGAGTATGTGGGGGGAATGATACTGATCCTTATTACCTGGGGGCTGATTAGGATTACGCGTCCCCGCCGCCTCGAAGCTCAGGCGCGCAGAAAGCTCGGGGACCCGGATGAAGAGGGTGACCAGGAAAACAAAAACTGGAAGGAGAAAATCACCAGCCTTCAGGGCTGGAAGAATATTGGCCAAACCTACGTCATGGAGTGGCAGATGGTTTGGAAGGATGTGCTGATTGGCTTTACGGTAGCAGGGGTCATTTCCGCCTTTGTACCCGATGTTTTTTTTCAGACGTTGTTTATTGGTTCAGGTGGCGAGAATAGTGCCAATCCCGGTTTCCTGGCGGTACTGGCGCAAACGATTGTCGGCCCTGTAGCCGCCTTTTTCACTTTTATCGGCTCCATGGGCAATATTCCTCTGGCGGCGGTTTTGTTCGGGCAGGGCGTCACTTTTGCTGGTGTGATGGCATTCATCTTTTCCGATCTGGTTGTATTACCTGTTCTACGCATTAACGCAACCTATTACGGTTGGCGTATGGCCCTCTATCTGCTGGGACTAATGCTAATAGGTATAGTGTCGGCCTCCCTGATAATGCATTACACACTGGCCTTTTTGGGGTTATTGCCGGATTTCGCAAGCGTTACCGCGCCGGGGGATCGGGAGTTCTTTAAGGTTAATTATCAGCTTGTCCTTAATATCATTTTCCTGGTCTTGACGGGTGTTATGTTTTGGTTCTGGAAGCTCGCTCAGCAGGAGCACCACGGGCATGAACATCATCACGACCATGGTGGTGCTTCACTGACAGATAAGGTGCTAAAAGTACTGGTGGTAATCGCTGCCTTCTGGCTGCTTGGCGGGCTTGCGGCTCCGTTGCTGTAACAAAGCGCGCCACCTTGTTGCGCCTTCAGCCGACTTTATTCAACTCCTGAGTCACGTCGGCCATGCTTTGATAGCGGTGGTCGCCAAATTGCTTCAGGGTCTGCATTTCCTGCTTACTGGCATTCGGGTAGGCATGATGTATGAGCTGCTCGCGGTTGGCAGGAAAACTTATGCCTTCGAACAGGCTAGCAAAGCGCGCTGCAGACGGCGCTTGCAAGGCATGGTCGCCACCAGCTTTGCTGGGCTGGTTTTTGGGGGCCTTCTCATGAGTGCGCAATTCACCAAAAGCACGCGCGACCTCAGCGGCATCACGATACTCCTGGTCGGATAACCGTTGAATAATGTTGCGAACCTGTTGCTTATCTTCGCTCAACGCATCGACAAGCTCGCTGCGTGTTTTGGGAAACTCGACCCCTTTTAGCGCTTTCTCAATATCAGCGGCAGAGATCGCCTGCTTAGGGTGGGAGGTAAGCATGTGTCGCTCGTAGCGGGACAGTTGCTCAAACTCGGCACCACAGATATCGCAAGTGAACTGTGCCATTAGCGTATCTCCCCAACGGCTTTTTGGATATCTGCCATTGTTTGGTACTTTTGGTCGGGAAAGTCGTTCAATACGTCGACAATTTCATCGGCAGCATGGTTGGCCTTAGCCTGTTTGATCAGCTCTGACTTGCCGCAAGGAAAATCGATCCCCTTAAGCGCTTTAGCAATGCCAGCGGCTGAGGCCGTGTTGGTGGCTGTCTTACCGCCACGCTCTCCTCCCTTGCTACGATCACCTTCGGGCGATTTAGTCTCTGGCTGCATCTCGGGTTCTGTGAGCGTGCCGCCTTTAAGTGCTTCGGCTGGCCAGTCGCGCTTCTTTAGACCCAGTGTGTTAAACAGGGCTGCTTTGCCAGTAATGGAGATTTGCTCTTCGTTGAGGTCGTCATGCGCCCCGATGAGTAGAAACTGGGCGTTCGGATAGTCGAGTAGCTTACTATCGTCGATCTCTAGCCAACGCTTGTCGGCGAACTTATTCGCTAGATGTTTGGGGTATTTCGGTTTGGCGTCAGGAAAGCCGGGGACGTCAATGGATGGATTACGTACTGAGATGATGTAGCTTGCCTCGGCAAGAATCCCCAGCGTTGACTGTGCTTTTCCTGGACTGTCTGGCTTAGAAAGCCGATACGCTAAGCGAGAACTATTGTCACGCAAGAAGAGTGCATAGCGACCCTCCCCGGCGGGAATAGCTTCCCCCTGCTCCTGCTCGCCTTGGGTCTTGGTGTCGTACTCAAGCGGAGCCATTGCCGCGCCAATTTTTTTCGGCTTTGCGGTCATATCGTTTATCATCCACTCACGAGCCGTGGCCGTGGGCTTGCCCTTGTTGATCTCTGGCAGTCGCTTCTTACCTACCAGAAACAGACGAGCGGAATCTATATCGTCTGGAGCTAGTACGACGTATAGGCGCTGAATATCATCAAGGTTTTGAATGCTTTGTGTATCGACCTTGGGTCGGTAAAAGAAATAGATATCGCCTTCCTCAACATAATCCGTCATCTGTCACCTCCTGTGTAAGAGTGGCTATGCCGTCAAGGGGAGTATCCTCAAGGTTGTGCTTAAGCTTAAAAAGACTAGCTTAACTGTTAGTTAGCAGAGTATTTTCTAACGTGCAAATGTACGTTAGCCATTGCTCTCTTCGGTTAGGCGCTGATGCATCGACAGCATAACTTCCAGCTCATGTTCGGGGCGCATCGGCTCCAGGCCTAGCTCGCTAAAGGTTTCGCGCCGTTGGCGGTGCCATTCACCAGCGCTAACAGAAGGATAAAGTTCACAGGCGGGGGCTAGCTCCACGAAAGGGTCGAGTCCATAGGTGTCAAATAGCCGCGCCAGCGCTGCTTCATCATCATTATTGTCGCTGGTGTAAAGCGTGGCAGAGAAGTGATCGTTCTCAAGCTCGCGAATCACTTCGAGGGGACTAACCCCCAGGCTCTCCAGCTCTTCCATACTGTAGGCGCCCATGGCATTGGTATCTTCTTTGATCCAGCTGTCGTCGGGCTGGATCAATGTTTGTTTCACTCTGCCATCGGGCAGCGACCAGGCAATGGCGAGCGGTAGGCCATCATCTTTGCCTGTTTCAATGGCTATAAACCCTGGATAATCGTCCACGCTATGACTCCTCTAAAGATTCCGCTGGAAGGCGGAAAAAACGCTGGGCGGTCTGTGTGGTTGCCGCACCTAGCTCAGTTTCGCTGACGCCATGCCACTGGGCGATCTCGCGGACAATCCATGGCAGCAACGCGGGTTCGTGTCGGCGGCCCTTTAACTTTGCCGGTAAGTTGCGGGGCAATAGATAAGGGCAGTCGGTTTCTACCATTAAACGCTCTAAGGGTATATCGCTTACTAGCGGGCGCAGGTGATGACCGCGCCGCTCGTCACAAATCCAGCCGGTCAGGCCTATATGTAAGTCTAGGTCGAGATAACCAAATAGCGTATCGCGGTCGGCGGTAAAACAGTGGACCACTGCGTGGCTGATATCGTCTCGCCACGCATGCAGTATTTCACGCATCCGTTGGCCCGCATCTCGCTCATGCAAAAAGAGTGGCAAACCGCTCTCCGCCGCCAGGGCCAGCTGGGCTTCAAACGCACGCTCCTGTTCACTGGGCGTCGAGAGGTTGCGATTAAAATCCAGGCCACATTCACCTACGGCCACTACTTCCGGCATGGCATGCAGGGCCGCCATGGCGCGCTGAAGGTCGGCGTTCCAGTGACTGGCGTCATGGGGATGTACCCCGGCGGTCGTGTATAAGCCTGAGTGCTGCTTGGCTAGTTCAACGGCTTGCTCAGCGTGGGCAAGGTCGGTGCCGGTAACGATCATGGTAGTTACCTGCGCCGCCTGGGCACGCTGAATAACCGCCTCAAGGTCGCGCCCGAAACTTTCATGGGTCAGGTTCGCGCCAATATCGACCAACGGAACGTTGGGGCGAAACTGTAACGCCTCGGGTAAGAAATCATCTGCGAAAGGCGTAGCCAAGCGTCACTCTCCATTGAATTATCAAACTCTCATTGTAACGGTAAGCGCTGACATCGACTAATCAGATCGCTCATGCGTTACACTGTGCGCCTTACGACTAAGGAGGACTCCGCGTGACCCTGCTACGACTCGAACAGCTGCAACTCGCCTACGGTAACCATGTACTACTCAATCGCGCCGACCTGACGGTTGAAAAAGGCGAGCGGCTGGCGCTGGTCGGGCGCAACGGCACCGGCAAGTCCACCCTGCTTAAATTGGTGGCGGGGGAGATTCTGCCCGACGATGGCTCGATTTGGCGTGCGCCCGGCCTCAAAATTGGTGTGTTGGCCCAGGAGTTACCTGAGTCATCGGGCCTGACCATCTTTGATATGGTGGCCCAAGGGTTGCCGGAAGCGGGGGCGCTGCTTTCCGAATACGATCATTTAATTAATGATCCTGACCCCGATATGGATCGTATGGCGACGCTGCAAACGCGCTTGGAAGCTATCGATGGCTGGTCGTATCACCAGCGTATCGACACCGTGCTGACCCGCTTAGGCTTACCGCCCGAGGCCGAGATGAGCTCGCTCTCCGGTGGTTGGCGTCGGCGCGTCGCCTTGGCTCGCGCCCTGGTCGCCGAGCCCGATCTACTGCTGCTCGATGAGCCGACCAACCACTTGGATTTAGACACCATTGCCTGGTTGGAAGAGCAACTGCTGGCGTTTAACGGCGCGGTGCTGCTGATTACCCACGATAGGGCGTTCCTTTCCAAGCTGGCGACCAATATTTTAGAGCTAGACCGTGGCCAGCTAGGGCGCTATCCCGGCAAGTACGAAGAGTACCAGGCACGCAAACAGCACGAGCTTGAAGTGGAAGCCCGTGAAAACGCCGAGTTCGATAAAAAGCTCGCCCAAGAAGAAGTCTGGATTCGTCAGGGTGTTAAAGCGCGGCGTACCCGTAACGAAGGCCGAGTTCGGGAGCTTGCAGCGATGCGCAATGAACGCAGCCAGCGCCGTGAGCGTCAAGGTAATGCCAACTTGACGGTGGATCGTGGTGAACGCACCGGCAAGCGCGTTGTTGAGTTGCAAGGCGTGACCCAGCGGTTCGGTGATGAGGTGATACTGCGCGATATTAACCTTGAAGTACTGCGCGGCGATCGAATCGGTTTCTTGGGCCGCAATGGCGCGGGCAAGACAACACTACTGAAGATATTGTTGGGTGAGTTGGAACCCACTGAAGGCAAGGTGCAGATGGGCACTAATTTGAAAGTGGCCTATTTTGATCAGCTGCGCGCCGGGCTTGAGCTGGAAAAAACCGTCTACGACAACGTTGCTCAAGGCAGTGACCGGGTCAGCGTGGGCGGTAAAGATCGTCATGTGATGAGCTACTTGCAGGATTTCCTGTTTACACCCGAGCGGGTACGCCAGCCGGTGAAAGCACTTTCAGGTGGTGAGTCCAACCGCCTGCTGCTGGCCAAGTTGTTCACTCAGCCAGCTAATGTGCTGGTGCTCGATGAGCCGACCAACGACCTCGACATGGAAACCCTTGAACTGCTTGAAGAGCTACTGCTCGATTTCGACGGCACGTTGCTGCTGGTATCCCACGACCGTACCTTTATGGATAACGTGGTGACCAGCATGTTGGCCTTTGAAGGCGATGGCGTTGTGCGCGAATACGTGGGCGGCTATACCGACTGGATTCGTCAGGGTGGCAAACTGCCCCCGGCGCCCTGGGAAGGGGCGGCGCGTCAGCGCACCGAACCCACCTCAGGAGCGCCCAAAAAAGTGGCTGAAGCACCTGTTGCAACGGCCAAGAAAAGCGTCAAACTCTCGTATAATCTGCAGCGTGAATTAGATGCGCTGCCCGCCGAAATCGAACGCCTTGAGGGGCAGGTGGAGGCATTGGAGAGTGAAATCGGTGACCCGGCGTTTTATCAGCAGGATGCCGACGCTGTCACGGCTAAACTGCAATCGCTTGAAAAAGTGCAGAAGGCGCTAGAAGTCGCGATGGAACGCTGGATGGAGCTGGAAGCGATGGCGGCTGGCGAGTAAACTTTAGAACGTTAAAAGGCGCCGCATGGGCGCCTTTTTTTATAAGCAGTAAAGCGCAGGAAATTACTCGACGCTTTTTTCACCGTTTTTACCGACTCGCACCGCGAGGACATCGCACTGGGCGCCGTGTAGCACGCCGGTGGAGGTGGAGCCGAGCAGCAGAGCGAAACCGTGTCGGCCGTGGGACCCAACCACTATTAGGTCTACGCCGTGCTCTTCAGCAAAACGGTGAATTTCAGTGTCGGGCATGCCCACCACAACGTGCTGGTCAGCCTCGGCAATATGCGGGGCGGCAATTTCGGCTAAACGTTTTTTGGCATGTTCATCCAACTGGTCTTGGATGCTGGTCAAATCCATGGGGATATCGCCACCGTAAGCAAACCCAAGCGGTTCCAGGGTATGCATAATGGAGATTTTGGCTTGATCGTTGCGTTCAGCAATCGCAACGGCGCGTTCAAGGATTTTGTGGGAATCTTTGGTTAAGTCAACGGCAACTAAAATGTGGTGATAGCTCATGGCGTATCTCCTTGGCATTGGGTAACAAAGAGGCTCTTTGTACGATGTCCCTTACTTTAGATGGAGTGACTTGTTTTAACAACGGATTAAGCCTTAACAACGACCCAGGTCATGGTTTTATCGGTTAGCTTATTGAGTGCGGCTTATGTTGAGGGAAATGTAGAGATGGACTGGTTAATTATTGTCGTAATTCTGATGTTTGTCATCGCGCCGGTAATGTGGCTGAAACCTAGCCCGCGGCAAAAGCGTCAGCAAACGCTGCGCGCCCATATCGCCGAAAAGGGCGTTAAGATCAAGCTGGAAAAACCGCCGCTTCACTATTTTAGGGGTACGATGCCTGCGTATCGTTGGCACTATCCGCAGGAAAGGCCCGGGCCGGATTTTCTGCTGGTGAGAGATAGCGATGCCAGTGACGCTTTGGCGCCTTATCATGCCGGTTGGCGTTGGCGGGTTGCGCCCTTGCGCCCACTACCTGAGGCGGCGACGGTGCCTTTGAAAATACTCCTGGAACGCTTGCCTCAGGATGCGCTGGTGGTGCAGTCAACCCGTTACACACTGACGTTATGGTGGTGGGAATCGCAAACCGCTGAGCGGTTTGCGTCCTATTTGCCCGAGTTCCAGCAATTGCGAGATGCCCTTGAGGGCCATGCTGATCGGCCTATCAACAAACCGCTTGATGTTGGCGCACTGTCAGGAAGCCAAGCAACAGGTGATCAGGAAACGGGGCCATCTTGATCGCGGGCCTGAATTGCCAGTCCGTTTGATTCAATGATGGCTAGCCAATCGTTGAGTTGTTCCAGATTTTCCTCGCTTAATCCCGCAAACATCTCCTTGCGTGCCTGTTGAGCAACGTTATCGATTTGTTCCAACAACGGCATGGCGGCGGGCGTCAAATAGATCCGCTTGCTGCGGCGGTCATTATCGCAGGCGCGCCGCTCCACCAAGCCCTGTTCTTCTAACTGGCCTAGCGTGCGTACTAGCGAGGGTGCCTCAACGCCGATGGCGCGGGCCAAGTCGCATTGGGGGTGCCCTTCACCTAAACGCCACAGATGATAGAGCGTGACCCAACGCGTCTGCGTTAAGCCTAGGGGCGCCAGTCGTCGATCCAGAATTGAACGCCATAGGTGCGGCAAACGTGCGATGCGAAAACCAATCGTTGAAGCCATAGTTAACGAGCTACCAATAAGTGTGAGTAGGCGAATTGTCATAAGCTGCGCCAATGAATGCAAGGCTCAGAGCCATTCAATCCGCCGTTTGAGCGTCATCGTCAGTGCTGCCTGGCACAAAACGCCCTAAATTCATACCGCTTAGACCGCTAGCATGAATGTCGGCATTGGCCTGGGAAGCCTTCTCGACATCCTCTGATACTTCAAAGCGTATTAAACCTAAGCGCTGGCCGCTGGCGGTCATAATATCGACTCGCCAGTTGCCTGCAGGGTCAGCAGGAAAATTTTGTTTATGACTCCAGGCGCGGTAACCCTGTTCGCGCCCACCGTCAATATTTAGCGCCACTACGTCAAGGGCTTCCCCATTATGATGCCAAGCGTGGGTAATGGTTTCACTTAATCCTCGTGGCGCGCGGATCGCAGTGTAGACATAGAGGCCATTTTCGCTAATCGCCTGCGGGGTCAGTGTCATTGAGCCTTGGGGTAGGCGCTGTTCAACATCAAAGCCGGGGGATAGCGCGCTGTTGGTCATCCACATGCTAGCTGGCGGCACCCAGATGCGTCCGACCCACGCGGCGTAAGCGAGTACCAGCGTGAGCGCAAAGAAAGCACACCAGCGTTGTATGGAACTCTGCTTTAGTAGGTGCCAAAAGCTGGGGAGGGCGACCAGAATAGTAATGCCCAGGGCCAGCAACAAACTCTGCCCGGTGGTGAGATGCAGCATAATCGGCAACGTGACCAGCAATACTAGAAAAACGCACTGGGCGTGAAACACAAAGTAGAGGCTGCGCCAGCGTTCCGCGATTTTGAAATAGAACGGATCAATGATAGAGAGTAGCGCCATGCCCCCAACCAATAGGGCAAACAGCGTTTGTCCGCTGTTCCAGACCGTGGTCACCAAAATAAACGGCAGAGTGAAAAAAAGCGTTTCCTGGTGAATCATCTGGGCAATAAAGGTTGCCACACCACGCGGTGGGGTGGGGTGCCCTCGCTTGGAGAGCCAGCGGCTGATTAAGCTTTCTGAAAGTAGTAATGCCCACGCAAAAAGCAAACCCAGCGCCAAGGCCGCACCTAACCACTGCTGGCGGTCGACTAGGAAGAAGCTACCTAAACCCGCCGCAAAGGCCATAGGCGGCCAAAGCCAAGTCCAGGGTTTAAGTCGCTCGACAATATTTTCGATGCCATTCTGGACGAAGGCAATTCGCGCTGGCGTGAGCAGTGTACTCATACAAGGTAGCCTGCAGAATAAAAGGAAGCGCGATTCTAACAGGCTGCCAGACTTAACGCTGATCTACCTCGCATCCGCTTTATTCATTATGGTCGGTCTAAACCCAGCAGGCTTTGCCAAATGAACGTATGCAGGGAAGAGCGGGTCCGAGTAGATTGGTAAATTAGCCAAAAGTCTGGGCTTGACGTTGGCATTCAACTCAACCAAGCTAACGTAATCAAACGACCGTATGAAAATCGTCTAAATAGTGTGGCGGGCTTTTTTAGAGCCAGCCCGTAACGTGGAGAGAGCACGGATGATCTACCAAGGCAACGCCATCACGGTGACACGTCGTGACACCCCGAGTGGCAATGACATCGCAATGCTCACTTTCGATTTGAAAGATGAGTCTGTCAATAAACTCTCAAGCGCCGTGGTTGCAGAGCTAGGCGAGGCAGTAAAAGCCCTTCAAGCTGAAAATAGTTTAAAGGGCCTGATCATTGCCAGCGGTAAAGACGCGTTTATCGTCGGCGCCGATATTACCGAATTTCACACGCTATTCGATAAAGGCGAAGAGTACCTCGTTGAGATGAACCTCAAGGTACACGCTATTTTTAACGCTATCGAAGACCTACCCTTCCCGACTGTCACGGCGATCAATGGGCTGGCCCTAGGCGGCGGTTGCGAAGTGTTGCTGACCACCGATTTCCGGGTAATGAGTGAAAAAGCCAAGATCGGCTTGCCGGAAACCAAACTTGGCATCCTGCCTGGTTGGGGTGGCTGTGTTCGGTTGCCACGGCTAATCGGTGCGGACAACGCCATTGAGTGGATTGCCGGTGGTACCGAAAACCGTGCCGATGCAGCGTTAAAAATGGGCGCCGTTGATGCGGTGGTAACAGCGGAGCAGCTAGATGCTGCCGCGCTGGATATACTTGACCGTGCCAATGCCGGTGAGCTTGATTACCAAGCGCGCCGTGCTGAAAAGACCAGCCCGCTGAAGCTCAACCCGATTGAGCAGATGATGGCGTTTGAAACTGCCAAAGGCTATGTAGCTGGCAAGGCTGGCCCGCACTACCCGGCACCCATCGAAGCGATCAAAGTGATTCAAAAAGGCGCCGGCGAAGCGCGTGACCGTGCCCAAGCGATTGAAGCCAAAGCCTTTGCCAAATTGGCGCTGAGCAGCGTAGCGTTTAACTTGGTTGGCCTGTTCCTGAATGATCAGTTGGTTAAGAAGAAAGCTGGCCGCTACGAAAAACAGGCCCAGCCGGTGAAACAAACCGCTGTATTGGGCGCGGGTATTATGGGCGGTGGCATCGCCTACCAGAGTGCTTCCAAAGGCACCCCGATCCTGATGAAGGATATTAAGGACGAAGCACTAGAATTAGGCTTGAAAGAAGCGCGTAAGTTATTTGCCAAGCAGGTAGAGCGCAATAAGCTTACCAACGAGCAGATGGCTGAAAAGCTGACCAATATTCGCCCAACGCTCTCCTACGGTGATTTCGGTAACGTCGATCTCGTCGTCGAAGCGGTGGTTGAAAACCCCAAGGTCAAAGACGCAGTGCTATCCGAAGTCGAAGGGTTGGTGGGCGAAAACACCATTTTAACTTCCAATACCTCGACGATTTCGATCAACCGTTTGGCGCAGAACCTCAAGCGTCCCGAGAATTTCTGCGGCATGCACTTCTTTAACCCGGTGCATCGCATGCCGCTGGTGGAAGTCATTCGCGGCGAGAAAACCTCTGACGCCGCCGTTGGCGCTACCGTGGCCTACGCGCGGGCAATGGGCAAAACGCCGATTGTGGTGAATGACTGCCCCGGTTTCTTAGTCAACCGCGTGCTGTTCCCCTACTTTGGTGGCTTTAGTCTCCTGGTTGAGCAAGGCGCTGATTTCCAGCGTGTTGATAAAGTGATGGAAAAATTTGGCTGGCCCATGGGTCCCGCCTACTTACTGGACGTGGTCGGCTTGGATACGGCGGTTCACGCCAACGAGGTCATGGCTGAAGGCTTCCCTGACCGTATGGCACGTGAGGGTAAAACCGCCATTCAGGTTATGTACGACAATGACCGCTTAGGCCAGAAGAACGATAAGGGCTTTTATGCCTACGAAGAAGATAAAAAAGGTAAGCCGAAGAAAGTTACCGATGAAGCGGCTTATGCCTTAGTTAAAGAAGTGGTCAAAGAGCAAAAAGAGTTCTCTGACGAAGATATTATCGCCCGCATGATGGTGCCGCTGTGCCTGGAAACCGTGCGCTGCTTGGAAGATGACATCGTGGCGACGCCTGCCGAAGCCGATATGGCACTGATTTACGGCATTGGCTTCCCGCCGTTCCGCGGCGGTGCGCTACGGTATATTGATGCCATGGGCGTTGCTGAGTTTGTGAAACTAGCGGAAGGGCTTGCTGAAGAATTGGGCCCGCTTTACGCCCCCACCGACAAGCTGCGTCAAATGGCTCAAAACAATGAGCTTTTCTATTCTAATGATCAGTCCGGCGCCGTTTCTGACAACCAGGCCTAACCACCACCCATAGGAGAAATAAGATGAGTTTGAGTCCGAGAGATATTGTGGTGGTTGACGGTGTCCGTACCGCCATGGCGAAAGCCAAGAATGGCGCATTTCGCAACGTTCGCGCTGAAAATCTATCAGCTGCGGTGATGCAGGCGCTATTTGCCCGTAATCCCAACCTAGACCCGTCCGAAGTGGACGATGTAATCTGGGGCTGCGTCAACCAAACGTTAGAGCAGTCCATGAACATTGCCCGTAACGCGGCGATCATGACCGGTATTCCGCGTTCTGTGCCGGCCCAAACGGTCAACCGTTTGTGTGGGTCTTCGATGACCGCGCTGCATATCGCCGCGGCCAATATTAAAGCCGGTATGGGCGACTTCTTTATCATCGGCGGCGTTGAGCACATGGAGCACGTCCCCATGGCTCACGGCGTTGACGTTAACCCGGCGGCCAGCAAGTACGCAGCGAAAGCCGCGATGATGATGGGTTTGACTGCCGAACTGCTGGGTAAAATGCACGGCGTTTCCCGGGAAGAGCAGGATAAGTTTGGCGTGCGCTCTCACCAGCGTGCCCAGGCAGCTATGGAAAAGGGCTACTTTGACAACGAAGTCATCGGTGTTGAAGGCCACGACCAGCGCGGTTTTAGGTTTATGGTTCAGCGCGATGAAGTGATTCGTGAAGACGCCAGCCTGGAATCAATGGCCAATTTGAAGCCAGTGTTCGATCCGCGTAACGGCACGGTGACCGCAGGTACCTCCTCCGCGCTTTCCGTGGGCGCCTCGGCGATGGCGGTAATGAGCTATGAGCGTGCTCAAGCACTGGGCTTAGAGCCTATTGCTCGGGTGCTTTCGACCGGTGTAGCAGGTTGCGATGCCTCAATCATGGGCTATGGCCCGGTGCCCGCGTCAAAGAAAGCACTGAAAATCGCTGGCCTTTCCGCGGCGGATATTCAAACCGTTGAGCTTAACGAAGCCTTCGCCGCTCAGGGGATTCCGGTGCTGAAAGACCTCGGCTTCCTGGAGGCGATGGACGATAAGGTCAACCTGCACGGGGGCGCCATTGCGCTGGGTCACCCACTAGGTTGTTCCGGCTCGCGTATCTGCACCACGCTGTTGAACGTTATGCAGCAGCGCGATACCACCCTGGGCCTAGCCACCATGTGTATTGGCATGGGGCAAGGTGTCGCGACGGTGTTTGAACGGCTGAAATAACCACCTAGCTTTTTACGGTTTAAATCGGCACTACAAAACGGCACCCTGGGTGCCGTTTTTGCATATATTAGGGCCTAAAATATGCCGTTATCTAGCCCCGCTGCCACATAAAGCCCCAGTTCTTCCACCTGATCAATAAAGGCTTCCTGCCATTCACCGCGCAAAATCAGCGGCGGCTGTACCCACCGCCAGCGTAAGCCGGTAACAATGCTTTCCACCGCCCGCTGGGTGCCGGTGCCATCGTGCCCCGCGCGAATATACAGCGCGCAGGGTAATCCCTGTTTCTTTTCAATGACTGAATAGTAGCTGCGATCAAAAAAATCCTTGAGCGCGCCGTTCATGTAGCCCAGGTTTTCCGTGGTACCGAGCAGAATCGCATCGCAGGCGAGAACATCTTCAGGGCCTGCTTCCAGGGGCGCTTTCACCACACAGTTCACTTGGTCGAGATCAGGATGGCAAGCGCCAAGGTAGGCTGCCTCTCGCAAAAGGCGCGTGTTGGTGGAAGGAGCATGGGCAATCACTAATAGCTGTTTCATGCAGATATTCTCAAATAGAGTATGGCTTCGATTCATTGGCTTGCGCTAGGTGTCGAAAATGCCACACTGGTTAGATCATCTTGTTTAGAGAGCCTATATGCCGAGTCAAAGCGCTATCAATGTCTTTTATGATGCAGAGTGTCCGCTGTGTCGCAAAGAGCGGCGCCGCTATGAACGCTGGGCGGGCAAAAACGTTGGTGATATCGCATGGCTTGACGTCACTGAGCATCAACAGATGCTGCGCGACAAAGGGGTTGAGCCAGAGACGGCGTTACGTTCGCTGCATGTCGAAACCGCCAACGGGCAGCTCATTGAAGGTATTGATGCTTACCGTTTATTAATGGCGCGCATACCCTTACTGATGCCGATCGCCTGGATCATTGGTCTACCGGGCATTAAAACAGGGTTGCGCAAGCTTTATGATGTTTGGGTTAAGCGCCGCTTGCAGGCGCAGGGGCGGTGGCCCACTTAAAGCCAGCCAACGACACATCAGATAAACCAAGGAGATAGAGATGGCATTTGCACTTTCATCAATGAAGGTTACCAGTCCGGCGTTTGCTGATCACCAAGCGATTCCTTCCAAACACACTGGGGAAAGTGAAGATGTATCGCCAGCGCTGGCCTGGCAGGATGCCCCCGATGGTACCCAGGGCTTTGCCGTCATCTGCCACGACCCGGATGCGCCGTTGGTTAAAGAGGGAAGCTACGGTTTTGTACACTGGGTGCTCTACAACTTGCCCGGCGATATTCAGGAGTTAACCGAAAAGACGGCGTTGGGTGACGCTGGAATGAACGACAGTGGCAAGGTTGGCTATGCGGGCCCAATGCCGCCAGAAGGGCATGGAAAGCATCTTTACTACTTCTGGGTGCTGGCGCTGGATCATCAAACGTCGCTACCTGAAGGCTTGACGCTGAGTGAGCTGTTGAAAGAAGTAGAGCCTCATCTGCTCGGTATGAATCGCTTGGTGGGGACTTATCAGCGCGGCTGAGGTAACCGTAAGCTGGACATTCTGGCTAACCCGTGTAGGCTCCATCGCTTTCTTAGTCCTTGTATTAGTTCTTTGTGCGAGTCCTTTGTATTAGCCCCGCGATGGAGCCTTCTAATGAGCGATCTACCCAACTGTCCTGCCTGTGCCTCTGAGTTTAGCTACGACGATGGGCTTCAATACGTGTGCCCCGAGTGTGGTCACGAGTGGTCAAAGGTGGCACAGGAAGAGGGTGCTGATGACATGCCAGGCGTGCGGGATGCCAACGGCAATAGGCTGGTCGATGGCGATAGCGTTACGGTGATCAAGGACTTAAAGGTTAAAGGGAGTTCCTTGGTGGTAAAAGTAGGCACTAAAGTGAAAAGCATTCGCCTAGTGGATGGCGATCACGATATTGACTGTAAAGTTGATGGCATCGGCCCGATGAAGCTTAAATCCGAGTTTGTTAAAAAAGCGTAACCTCGAGATTGCTTCGCTTTTAACAAAAAATAGCCCCTGGCCTCGGTCAGTGGGCTATTTGTCTGTTATTTGCCTATACCAAAACCATCACATTGATTAGGCAGTCGTATTAATCTGTGTGCCGACGCTGCCGCTGGTCGCCAGCTGTGGGCCCAGCGCAACACTATCCATTAGCGCGTTGATATGCGCTGCCTGCCCGTCTAACGCCTCTTTAAAAACGCTAATCTGCGCCTCTTGAGCCACTTGAGACTGCTGAAGCGCCACGGTTGCATTGACCACGTTGCTGACCGCTGAATCCATCTTTGTCTCCTTAAATTGAGCATTGCCATACGCAAACAATGGCTTTGACTGCGATATAGACGCTAACAGAGCCCGCCAAGACGTGCAAAGCAAGCGCTTGCCATACGTGCGGTGATAGCTTTTTTAAATGATAATGATTGTCGTTTTTGATGCTAATTGCACCGAACGTGCCGTTATTTTCCACAAATTGATAACCATTTTGCTCAAGGGCTTCACATCAAATTTATACAGGACTAAAATGGTCCTCAATACACGCTGCGGCGAATCAAAATGCCGCGTACCAAAAACGCTCAAGGGGGTCGACATGCTCAAGCTTTCTCGGCTGACAGACTACGCCGCGGTGGTGATGGCGCAAATTGCCCGTCATTCCCAAGCATCGCATGCAGCGGCTGATCTGGCTGATGCCGTGCAGTTGCCGCACCCCACTGTGAGTAAGACGCTCAAAATGCTGGTGCGCGCAGGGCTGCTGGTGTCTCAGCGTGGCGTCCAAGGCGGCTATCGGCTTGCGCGCCCAGCGTCGCAAATTACCGCCGCCGATATTATCGCGGCGATTGAGGGCCCCGTGGCTATGACCGAGTGCAGTCAAGCAGAAGGTGATTGTGAGCTGGTAGCGACCTGCAGCGTGGCCGACAACTGGCAACGGGTTTCATTGGCAATGCGCACCCTGCTTGAAAGCGTGACACTCGCGCACCTGGCGGATAACGCGCCGATTAAACTGCCGGTGCAAATGCCGATTCAAACGATCAGCCTGTCGACAGCGACTGCCTAACAGCACCGTAGAAACAGGCCTTATTAATTATTTAAGGCGATGACCTCGCCACCCAACTGCCCGGAGGGTATCACCATGGCAAGCGAAGAAATGGAACAGTTGGTTCGTCGCGAATACAAAGATGGCTTTGTAACCGATATTGAAAGCGACACCCTGCCACCTGGCCTGGATGAAAACACCATCGCCTTTATCTCTAATAAGAAAGGCGAACCCGAGTGGATGCTTGAGTGGCGTCTTGATGCCTACCGTCAGTGGTTGAAGATGGAGGCTCCTTCTTGGGCGCATCTCGATTATCCACCGATTGATTACCAGTCCATCTCTTACTTTAGTGCACCCAAACGCCCGGAAGACCGCCCGCAGAGCCTGGATGAAGTGGATCCCAAGCTATTGGAAACCTACGAAAAACTAGGTATTCCTCTGCACGAGCGTGCTGCGCTAGCGGGGGTGGCGGTAGATGCCGTGTTCGACTCGGTGTCGGTCGCCACTACCTTTAAAAAGCAGCTTGGTGAAGCAGGGGTGATTTTCTGCTCGATCTCTGAAGCCATCCGCGATTACCCGGAGCTGATCAAACAGTATTTGGGCACCGTCGTCCCGCAAAACGACAACTACTTTGCGGCGCTAAACTCTGCCGTATTTACCGATGGCTCCTTTGTGTTTGTGCCGGAAGGCGTGACCTGCCCGATGGAGCTGTCGACTTACTTCCGTATTAACGCTGCCAATACCGGCCAGTTTGAGCGCACGCTGATCATTTGCGAAAGCCGTGCACAGGTTTCTTACCTGGAAGGTTGCACGGCGCCGATGCGCGATGAAAACCAGCTTCACGCCGCGGTGGTCGAGCTCGTCGCGCTAGACGACGCCTATATCAAATACTCTACCGTTCAGAACTGGTACCCCGGTGATGAAAATGGCGTTGGCGGTATCTACAACTTTGTTACCAAACGCGGTGACTGCCGTGGCGACCGCTCACGGATTAGCTGGACCCAGGTGGAAACCGGTTCGGCCATCACCTGGAAATACCCGTCCTGTGTACTGCGCGGTAAAGACAGCATCGGCGAGTTCTACTCCGTCGCGGTTACCAATGGTCGTCAGCAGGCGGATACCGGCACCAAGATGATTCATATTGGTGAGGGCACCCGCTCGTATATCGTCGCCAAGGGCATCTCAGCGGGCAGAAGCGACCAGTCCTATCGTGGGCTGGTGAAAATCGGCCCACGGGCCAAAGGGGCGCGCAATTTTACCCAATGCGATTCGCTGCTGATCGGCGATAAGAGCGGTGCGCATACCTTCCCTTATCAAGAAATTGGCAACAGCACAGCGACCATTGAGCATGAGGCGACTACCTCCAAAATCGGGGAAGATCAGCTGTTCTACTGCCAGAGCCGCGGTATCTCGGAAGAGGACGCCGTCAGCATGATCGTTAACGGTTTCTGTAAAGACGTTTTCCAAGAGCTGCCGATGGAGTTCGCGGTCGAAGCCGAAGCGCTGCTCAACGTCACGTTGGAAGGCGCGGTAGGTTAACCGTTGGCCCTTTATTTTACTTAATTATACCCGTGTCGCCCTGGCGACACGCAAGAATCAGAAAGGTAATCAATATGTTGCAAGTGAATGATTTACACGTCACCGTCGAAGGTAATGAGATTCTTAAAGGCCTCAACCTGACCATCAACGCCGGTGAAGTACACGCCATCATGGGGCCTAACGGCGCGGGTAAATCGACGCTATCGGCGGTCATCGCTGGTAAAGATGGCTACGAAGTCACACAGGGCACGGTTACCTTTGAAGGCAAAGACGTGCTCGAGATGGAAATTGAAGAGCGCGCCCAGGCCGGTTTGCTGTTGGGCTTTCAATACCCGGTGGAAATCCCAGGGGTTAAAAACATCTACCTGTTGAAATCAGCGCTTAACGCCCAGCGTGTGGCCCGTGGCGAAGGCGAGATGCCCGCACCAGAGTTTATGAAGCTGGTCAAAGAGAAGCTCGGTTACATGAAAATGGACGCCAGTTTCCTGCAACGTGCAGTGAACGAAGGCTTTTCTGGCGGTGAGAAAAAACGCAACGAGATTCTGCAAATGCTGGTACTCCAGCCCAAGCTTGCCATGCTCGATGAAATCGATTCGGGTCTGGATATCGACGCCATGAAGGTCGTTGCCGACGGTGTTAACAGCCTGCGCGCTCAAGACCGCGCCATTCTGCTGGTGACTCACTATCAGCGCCTGCTGGATTACATTGTGCCGGATCAAGTCCACGTGCTGGTTGATGGCCGTATTGTTAAAACCGGTGACGCTGAGCTTGCCAAACAGCTGGAAGCCAACGGGTACGAAGGTATCGAGGAGTCTGTGGCATGAGCGATACGCAAACCTTTTTAGACACGCTGCAAGCACGTAGCCAAGGCTATCAAGCGGAGCCCACCTGGATTGCCGCGCGCCGCCAGGCGGGCGCTGCACGGTTTGAAGCCTTGGGCTTTCCGACGCGTCGCGATGAAGAGTGGAAGTACACCGACGTGCGCTCAATTGCCCGGGGCAATTTTGCCCTGGCCGATGACGCCGAGTTCTCCCCAGCCAGCGCTGCGGCGCTAACGCTGCCCATCGACGCTTATCGTCTGACATTTGTAGACGGCGTTTTCTCGTCAGCGCTTTCAGATGTGGACTCGCTGCCGTCAAGCGTTCAGGTATTACCGCTTTCCAAGGCACTGGCGGAGAATCACGAAGCCGTTGGTGGCCCGCTGGGGCGCTTAACCGGGGTCGATTTCTCACCTTTTGCGGCGCTGAATACAGCCTTTATGGAAGAGGGTGCTGTGGTGCGCATCGCACCGGGAACAGTGGTTGAGAAACCTATCCTACTGCAGTTTCTGTCCCGCGCTGGTCAGCCGGTAATGTGTCACCCGCGCGTGCTAGTGGAAGCAGGTAGCCGCAGCGAAGCCACGCTGATTGAACATTACGCCGGTGAAAGCGAAGCGACAAACTTCACCAACGTGGTGGGCGAGCTGATGCTTGATCGTGGCGCTATATTGGCCCACTACAAGCTGCAAGAAGCGCCGCTGGGCGATATGCACGTTGCGAGTATCCACGTGGAGCAGGGTCGCGATACGCGCTATACCTCTTATAACCTGAGCCTGGGCGGTGCGCTGGTGCGCAACGACCTGATCAGTGATTTAAATGGTCAGGGCGCGGAAACCAACTTTCTGGGTCTGTTCTTTGGTCAGGGTCGCCAGCACGTCGACAACCACACCAAGGTGAATCACAATGCGCCGTTGACGTTCTCCAACGAGAACTATAAGGGTATTCTGGATGACCGCGCCCACGGCGTGTTTAACGGCAAAGTCTACGTCAAACGCGACAGCCAAAAGATCGAAGGTTATCAAAGCAACCAAAACCTGCTGCTTTCGGATCGGGCCCACATCGACGCCAAGCCCGAGCTTGAAATCTATGCCGACGATGTTAAGTGTTCCCACGGCACCACCACCGGCCAGTTGGACGAAGACGCTATCTATGTGCTGCGTACCCGTGGCATTGATGAAGCCACTGCACGTGGACTACTGACGCTGGCCTTTGCCGGTGAGGTGTTGGATAAGGTCAGTCTGGACGCGATTGCCGAGCGCGTTGAACTAGCGGTCGCTGGCAAGCTGCCAGAGCGCTTTAATTTGGCGGGGCTGGTAGAAACCGCGGTTGCTCTCAACGACTAACCAGGAGTGTTCGATGCCACATACCGTTATTGAGTCAGCGCCAACCCGCGCGCAAGCGCCTTTAGATGTCGCGCGGCTGCGCCAGGATTTCCCGATTTTGGCCCGTGAGGTGCACGGCAAGCCGCTGATCTATTTGGATAACGCAGCGACTAGCCAGACGCCTCAGCAGGTGATTGACGTGTTTAGCGACTACTACTCGCGCTATAACGCCAATATTCACCGTGGGCTGCACACGCTCGCCGATGAGGCGACAGCAGCATTTGAAGGCACGCGACATCGGGTTCGGGCGTTTCTCAACGCGGAAGATGCGCGTCAGATCATCTTTACTCGTGGCACCACAGAAGCGATTAACTTGGTGGCGCAAAGTTGGGGGCGGAAAAACCTTTCCCCTGGTGATGAAGTGCTTATTTCGATGCTTGAGCACCACTCCAATATTGTGCCCTGGCAGCTGTTAGCCGCTGAAATTGGCTTCACTATCAAGGTGATTCCCGTCGAGGCCAACGGCGCATTGAATATGGCCGCCTACCGTGAGCTGCTCAGTGAACGCACTAAGCTGGTGGCGGTGAACCATGTCTCTAATGCGTTTGGCACGGTTAATCCAGTCCAGGAGATGGCCGTACTTGCTCATCAGCAGGGCGCGTTGATTTTGGTCGATGGGGCTCAGGCTACGCCTCACCAGCTTGTCGATGTGCAAGCCATTGATGCCGACTTCTATGCTTTCTCGGGCCATAAAGTGTATGGGCCGACAGGTGTTGGCGTGCTTTACGGTAAGCAGGCATTGCTTGAAGCGATGCCTCCTTGGCAGGGCGGCGGTGAGATGATCGACACCGTCTCCTTTGACGTGGGCACGACCTTCGCGGCGATTCCGCATAAGTTTGAAGCGGGTACGCCGGCGGTGGCTGAAGTGATCGCCCTGGGGCGGGCGTTGGAGTGGATGGAGAGCGTCGGTGTGAGTGCGATAGGTGCCTGGGAAGGGCAGCTACTTGAGCATGCGACGCAAGCGGCGAGCCGTATTGACGGCCTGCGAATTTTAGGCACAGCGCCCGATAAAGCTGCCGTTCTTTCCTTTATTGTGGACGGCGCGCATTCCCAGGATATTGGTCTGCTGATTGACCAGCTGGGTGTCGCTATTCGTACCGGGCATCACTGCGCTCAGCCGTTGTTACATCATTTCGGGGTAGACGCGACGTGCCGTGCTTCTTTTGCGGCGTATAATACGCTGGAAGAAGTAGACCGCTTTATCGAAGCACTTCAGCGTGTCATTAATATGGTGCGTTAAGGGCGGTTATTTAAGGCCCGTTCTTTAGAACAGCTATTTAAGGACAGCTATGGATCTTGAGCAAGTCGCTAGCCTCGAACGAGGACAGCAGTTGCCCCTCCAGCGTGATGTGGAGGCTATTGCGATTCCGTTTGGCAGTACGGAAACGTTGGCCGAAGATAGCACGGTGAGCGTCATGCAAGCGAAAGGTAGCTCGGTGAGCGTAGGATTTGAGGGGCGTCTTTTTCTGGTTGAGGGCAGCAATTTAGATGCCTTAGGTCTTGAGCCGTTACCGCGCCCTACGTTGCCCGATACGGCAACGGAAGAGGAGATAGAGCAGTTTGTGTGGGATCAGCTACGCACCTGCTTTGACCCGGAAATTCCCGTCAACATTGTTGATTTAGGGCTGGTCTATGGCTGCCGCATTGAGCGCTTAATCAACGGTGAACGCATGGTGACTATCCGTATGACGCTGACCGCCCCTGGCTGTGGGATGGGCGATGTGATCGCTGCGGATGCGCGCAATAAGATTCTCGGTGCGCCGCAAATCAGCAAAGTGCACACCGAAATCGTCTTCAGTCCGCCCTGGAGCCGTGACATGATGAGTGACGAGGCTAAGCTTGAACTCGGCATGTTTTGAGCCAGATGCATAACGTTTTGCTGATATGGCTAAAGCGTTTGTTAATGTCGCTAGGAGCACTATTGCTGCTGGCGATATTGTTGTTTATAGCGGGTAATTTTTGGGTGGTGGCCACTACGGCTGCCTATATCGAAAAGCAACCCCAGCAATGTCGCCCCGATAAAGTGGGGGTTGTTTTCGGTACGTCTCATTGGACGCGTAGCGGTGTACGCAACCCGCATTTTCATGCTCGCATGCGTACAGCGGCAACATTAATTGATCAAGCGAGTGTCGAGCACCTGCTGCTCTCAGGGGATAACCGTACTCAGGCGTATAACGAGCCAAGGGCGATGTGGCGGGAACTGTATCGGCGCGGTGTCGCGTCTGGGCAGATGACCATGGATTTTGCTGGCTTTAGTACCTACGACACGCTGGCGCGTGCCAAGGATGTTTTTCAGCTCGAGAGGGCGTTATTGATCACGCAGAGCTGGCACCTGCCGCGCGCGGTATATATTGGTCGGGCGTTAGGGATAGATGTCACTGGCTGTGTGGCGGATGACTCAACGGTAAAAGTGGGGTGGCGCTTAAAACTGCGCGAGTGGGCGGCGCGGGTGGCCACCCTAGGCGATCTATATATTTGGAAACGGGAACCCTATTTTCTAGGCACACCAGAACCCATTGAGCTGCCGTCGCAGCCCCCCATTGAGCTTATTCTGCCAGCGTTAAATAAGCGTTTTATCGCCCCTTAAGAACATTTGCCTACTCAGGCTTCGCCACATATCAGCGATGCGTTTTGCGCTTTTGCAGCGTATACAGCTCGCGTATCAGCTTACGACAGCCCCGCATGCACTCTTCTACCACTGGCTCGATCGGGTCGGGCAAGGGGTGAGTAAACAGTGAAGAAAGGGCCTGCATTAATACTCGTTCTTGCTCCAATAGCTCATTGATCAGCACTTGACTGTCGTTGCCGACAAAGCTTTTCAGGCGGCTCCATAGCCAGAGAAAATCATCACGCTCAACGTCGGCATCGCGAGGCAGCATTTTCAAATGCGCACGGGCGAGTTCCTGCAGCTTGCGCATCTGTTTAAGCCGTTCGGTGTAATGAGGCTTTAGAGCATCGCGCAGCGAGGGCCGCAAGCGTTCGATATTGTCTTGGAAATAATCAATGCTATCGGCCAGCGCTTCCAATACGCTGTCCATCGCCACTTGGCGATTATCGAGAAACATGAGCGTCTACCTCCTTCGGTGACGCAGATTGTGAGTGGGGCAGCGTCAATTTGCCACCCCTGTAACAGATATATTTTTTGTCCTAACCTTTAGGCTTAGGCGGAGCCTTGCGTGTGGGCACGGCGTTTTTTTCAATATGTTCAATAATCATGCCTGCAATATCCTTGCCGGTGGCGTTTTCAATGCCAAATAAACCCGGAGAAGAGTTAACCTCCATAATTACCGGCCCGTGATTAGAGCGCAACAAGTCGACACCCGCTACGCGCAGGCCCATGGCTTTTGCCGCTCGAATAGCCGTAGAGCGTTCTTCGGGGGTAATCCGAATCACGCTGGCGGTGCCGCCGCGGTGCAGGTTAGAGCGAAACTCTCCATCTGCCGCCTGGCGCTTCATGGAAGCCACCACCTTATCGCCGATTACTAAGCAGCGGATATCGGCGCCACGCGCTTCTTTAATGTACTCCTGCACCATGATGTTGGCTTTCATGCCCATGAACGCTTGAATCACCGATTCTGCTGCCTGGTTGGTTTCCGCCAGTACGACGCCAATCCCCTGGGTGCCTTCGAGTAGCTTAATGACCAGTGGTGCGCCTTTTACCATGGTAATTAAGTCAGGAATATCGTCGGGAGAGTGGGCAAACCCCGTGATCGGTAAGCCGAGGCCTTTACGCGATAATAGCTGTAGCGAACGCAGCTTGTCTCGCGAGCGAGTGATCGAGACGTTATCGTTGATGACGTAGGTGCCCATCATCTCAAACTGACGCAACACCGCACAGCCATAAAAGGTCACCGATGACCCAATGCGCGGGATCACTGCATCGAAAGGCTCAATCTCTTCGCCTTTATAGTGAATCGAGGGGTGGTGAGAGGTAATACTCATATAGCAGCGTAGCGTGTCCACCACGCGGGCGGTATGCCCGCGCTGCTCTGCAGCTTCCACCAAGCGGCGGGTAGAGTACAAATTGCGATTGCGCGAAAGCAGAGCGATATGCATGTAGAAGACTCCGGGCCTAAATTAAGGCGATTAAATAAGGGGTTAAGGCTCACCGTGCAAAAAAGCGGCGCCGGGTGCAACAAGCAGACGTCGCAATGCGCGGCGTCCTAGTAACATCGGATGGCGCATATTGCTGCGGTCAGTCAGGGTCAGTTCAACGGTAAAATTTAATTCGCCCATTTGCATTGGGGTGCGGATCACATAGCGCCACTCGCTATGGCCATTGGAACTGGTGACCCGGCGTCTATCATGCAAGTGCAGACTATAACGGTGAGCCGGTGTTTCCGGTCCTCCGCTGTGGGTAATAAAACTCACCCACAATTGCCCATGTTCATCTTCATGAGTGTCTATTTCTTCCGCATGCAGGGCAGATGTGCGTGCACCGGTGTCGGCTTTGCAGCAAAGGTGGAGCCCAAGCTCAGGTAACGTCACCATCTCACGACGACCAATAACCGCTTTAGCCTGATAGGGTAATTCCTTCAAAGCTCGCTCCTTGCAAATAAAAGTGACAACATCGAATCAAGCATTGCTGTGTTGCATCATAAAGGCTAATCGGCGTTGGACCGGGGAGCCCTCTGGTGCATCCCGTAGCGCCATCATGACCGGTAAACGTAGCCGTGGTATTAGTGCAAGGTCACGCACCACCGCGGCGAAATCGGTCCGCTTGTCTTCGGCTAAACGCTGCAGAAATAGCGGCAATCGCCGGGCATCTTCAAGGTGGCGCCAACCGCGGCCTGCCATGGCGGCGAGAACATCAGGCCCGCAAGCCGCCGTGTCAGTTAATAACAGGCCATACCACTGTCCAATTGCTGCGCTATCGGTATTGCCCACAGCACGAAGACAGGCACACAGTGTTTCAACGTCGCCTGCTTGGGCGGCAATCTCGCCTCGCCGCTGAAGCGCCGACACTAGCGCCGCAGACAAAGCATGATGTTCTAAACAGTAGCACAATGAGTGAATAACGGCGGTAGGCAGTGAGCCAATTTGCTGAGCCAGCGTTTCATCGTCAGGCGTTTCCAAGCGGGCGACGTAGTCGGCGATCCCTTGTAACCCCAAGGCTTGCCAGTCAATGCTGAGTTGGCCGCTAAAGTAGGCTTCAACGGGCTCTAAATGCTGACTGGCGGGCAAGCCCATGGCCTGTGTAGCGCGGGCATTTAACGTTGCTTGAAAAGTAACGTTAGGCGTGAAAGCGAGCGGATTATCCTTCATTAAATGATCCACGTCCGCTGTTTCTTCGCGACCGACTTGCGAAACGTTGCGGCCGAGCGTTTCTAGCAGCCGATTTAAAAACGCATCGCGCTGGGCAGGCACCAGTAGCCCTTGTTCATCCAGTGGTAAGGCTAAAAACCAAATCGCAGGCTCGGGCATATCGCCGAGGCGAAACACAATGGCTAATCGCGCTTGGCTTTGCCATGGCTCTGGCCATGCTATCTCGCCATGTTCAAACGCGGCGAGGGAGGCCCGAGGGCAGGCGACCACATGGCGGCCCATATGGTAAAGCGAGACTTCTGCGCCGCTGCGGGTAAAAAACTCATCAAGGGTTTGAATCGGTTGCATGACATCCTTCCGCGTTGCAAGCCTGCACTCTACCTTGATGATGCGGCACTGTCAGCCGCAGAAGCTGATAAATATTGTTCAAATGGCAGGCCATTTATGACAGTGCGGTTAAAAATTAAACAACTGAGGGAAAGCCCCATGAGAGCAGGCGCTGCGATACCTTTCCATAGTTTATCCACAGGCTCATGCAGGTTTTCTGTGGGTCTATGGATAACTATTATCAAGCGATCCTGATTGGCAAGCTGCCCGCGCAATAGGGATAATGATAAGAGGATTTATTTATTCACTTTCCAAGGTAGTGACAAACCTATTTATGAGTACTTATCAGCCGCTGCAGACCGCGCTTTTAGAGCTTGAAGCTTCGATGAAAGCCGCCGATTTGTGGCGTATGCCAACACCGGACGCAGACGCATTTGCTAGCCAACAGCCGTTTTGTATCGACACGATGTCGCTTCCCCAGTGGATCCGCTTTGTGTTTATTGCCCGTATAAACGCTTTGATTGATGCGAACGCAGCAATGCCCGCCAAGTGTGAGGTGGCGCCCGCGGTGGCGGCCTATTTGCAGCAGGAAAAAACACCTGCCCACCACCAACTACTCGTTGTACGCGCGGTGGAGAAGGTCGACAAGATTGTGACCGAGAGCTAAACGCAAAATGTGTCAACAAAAAGCCTGCCGAGAGAGGGCAGGCTTTTGTGTTGACGTTGTCGTCCGCGCTTGGCCGATGGCTTACTTAGAAGCGGTAGCTAAGGCCCGCCATTACCACGACAGGATCGATCTCAACGGTGCCAGCGTCTGCGCCACCCACTTTGGCATCGGAATCGATATCGATGTACCACGCCGCAGCGTTTAACGCCCAGTTGTCATCAATTAGCAGGTCCACACCCACCTGACCCGCTGCGCCCCAGGAGTCGTCAAGCTCCAATGACGCGCCGATATCGGTTTTTTCGTCAGAGAAACGGGTGTAATTAATGCCAGCGCCAATATAAGGCTGAACGCGGGCCTCGGTACCCCCTAGCGGGTAGTACTGCAGTGTGAGGGTCGGCGGCAGATGTTTGGTAGAGCCATCGGTCACACCTTCTACCTGCAGGTCGTGCTTGAAGGGTAGCGCGGCCAGCAGTTCGACGCCCATTTTATCGTGGAAGCGATAGCCCAGGGTGAAGGCAAAATTCGACTCCGCATCGACATTCACATCGGCGCCTAGTACTTCGCCGTTATCGCTTTTTGGGTCCACTTTCGCAATACCCACGCGGGTAAAAAAGTCACCTGCGCCATAGGCGAACGCCTGGCTGCTGGTCATCATTGCCGCTGCGGCAATACTGGAAACGAGTAAGGTGGAAAGGGCGGCTTTACGCATGAGTTGACTCCTGGTTGCATTACTAAGCGGCTATTGATGAGCCACTTGATGATGTTTAAGAGTCTAATAAAAAGGTGGAAACTGGTTATTGATCTAGGGCAAGAGTTATTAGACAAGAGCTATTAGAGGTAGGCGGCGCGCCCAAGGGCGAAGCGTTCTAGGGCTAAAATGTACAAGTCCTAAAACGGAAGAGGCCCTCCCATGAAAAGATGCCTGACAGGGCACCTTACACGGGAAGGCCTAATACCAACTTATTGATGACGTCGCGAAATAGGACGCCAGCTTTTTGGTGAACCTATTCGGCGGTTGCCAGCAGGCTGGCGTTACCGCCCGCCGCGGTGGTGTCGATGCACAAATGGCGTTCCACCACGTAGCGATCCGGCGAGATGGTCTGGGTCTCTAGCGGCACGATGGCGCCGTCGCGTTTTGCCAGCGCAATTCGCAGTTCACGTGTCCAGTCGCTGCTGCCCGCAGCGGCGACCGCCGCAATGCCTTTGACCTCGCTTACTGCCTCAGCCGAGACGTTTCCATCAAGCCCGGCCACTGGTGCTCCAGCGTCGACCAGGGACTTCACAGCTTGCTCAGCACCTGGTGCCACTACGACGGCGGCACAGCCCGTGCCTAGGGCCTGTGCTGCCTGAGCAATGGCGATATCCAGCGTCGGCCCGAGACACAGAACAGAGCCCTTCGGATACATTGCCAGGCGGTTGCTTTCACCCGTCGGTCCCGGCAGCGTCTGCGATGTCATATCCAGGGCCGCTGTCTCATTGAGCGCCTTGCGGATGACGCCGCCTTTGCCCGAGAGCGCCTTGCGCAGCACCTCGACCCGATTGGTGCGTGCCGCCCAGTTGCGCGCATCCAGCCCGTCGAAGGCAGCTTGAAGATCGCCCAGTGACACGGCTTTACCCTCTTTCACCTCATGGCGTTCAGCGGCAGCGGTGCGGCGGAAACGATTGACGTAGAGCGGGCCGCCAGCCTTGGGCCCGGTACCTGAAAGGCCCTCGCCGCCGAACGGCTGAGAGCCAACGATGGCGCCGATCTGGTTACGGTTGACGTAGACGTTGCCGACATGGATGCGCTCGACGATCTGCTGCACGCGGTCATCGATGCGGGTATGCAGGCCGAAGGTCAGCCCGTAGCCCTTGCCATTGATGTCATCGACGACCTTATCGATATCCCGCGCCTTGAAGGTGGCCACGTGCAGCACTGGGCCGAAGATTTCTCGTTCGAGATCTTCAATGCCCCCAACTTCAATTACCGCTGGGGTAACAAAGGTGCCGGTGTCCGGCGCAGACAGCTTCTTCAGCAGTTTTCCAGCTTTCTCATTCGACGCCACGTAGTCGTTGATTTCCTGTTGGGCATCGACATCGATCACTGGCGAGACGTCGGTATCGGTATTCCAGGGGTCGCCAATGGTGAGCGCGTCCATGGCACCGTAGAGCATGTTGAGCAACCGCTCGCGGGCCTCTTCCTGGACATACAGCATGCGCAGCGCAGAACAGCGCTGGCCAGCCGACTGGAAGGATGAGATCAGAATATCGCGCACCGCCTGTTCGGTCAGCGCCGTGGAGTCGACGATCATGGAGTTCAGGCCGCCTGTCTCGGCGATCAGCACGGCGTCGGGACCTGCGTTGTCCGCCAGGGCCTTGTGGATGATCTGTGCCACCGGGGTTGAGCCGGTGAAGCAAACACCCGCGATACGTGGATCGCTGGTTAGCGGGCCGCCTACTGTCGGGCCGTCGCCCGGCAGCAACTGCAGTGCCGCTTCCGGTAGGCCAGCCTCACGCATCAGCTCGACGGCGCGGGCGGCGATTAGTGGTGTCTGCTCGGCGGGCTTGGCGATGACCGCATTGCCAGCCACTAACGCTGCAGCGATCTGGCCGGTGGTGATGGCCAGAGGGAAGTTCCAGGGGCTGATACACACGAAGATGCCGCGGGCGTTGCCGGGCTCTTCCGCTTCCAGCCGCTCGCCTTCGTTGGCGTAGTAGCGCAGGAAATCCACCGCCTCACGCACTTCGGCGATGCCATCGAACATCATCTTGCCCGCTTCGCGAGTGGTGATCACTGTCAGCTCGGCGATGTGTTCTTCGTAGAGATCAGCGGTGCGGCGTAGCACTGCAGCGCGTTCGGCCGCCGGACGAGCGGACCATTCGCGGAAGCCTTCCTCCGCGGCGTCGAGGGCAGCCGTTACCTCGGCTGGGGTGGCTTCGTGTACCTTGCCGATCACCCGTGATCCGTCGGCGGGGGAGACGGCATCGCGAGCAGGCCCCTGGGGAGCCGGGTTTCCTACCAGCATGGGGCCTGCTGTCCAGGTGGCATCGGCAAACGCTTCGCGGGCGTTGAGCAACGGCAGAATCGAGGCCGGTTCGTTGATGCGGTAGCCCCTGGAGTTCTTGCGGTCGGGCTCGAACAGCTCGCCGGGCTGGCGAATCAACGGGCTTGAGACGTCGCTGCCGAGCTGCTTAAACCCTTCAATGGGATCTCTTGAGACTTCGCTTGGCGGAATCGAGCTATCCACTACCTGGTTGACGAACGAGGAGTTGGCGCCATTCTCCAGCAGGCGGCGTACCAGGTAGGCGAGTAGGTCGCGGTGCGCGCCAACCGGGGCGTAGATGCGACAGTGAGTACCTTCTGACTCTTTGACGATATGGTGCAGCGATTCGCCCATGCCATGCAGGCGCTGGAACTCGTAACTGTCCTTATCGCTGCCCGCCATCTCTACAACGGCGGCGCAGGTGTGGGCGTTATGGGTTGCGAACTGCGGGTAGATGCGGTCACGCCGGTCGAGCAGCATTTGCGCGCAGGCCATGTAGCTGACATCGGTGTTGACCTTGCGAGTGAAGACCGGGAAGGTCTTGACCCCCATCTCCTGGGAGAGCTTGATCTCGGTATCCCAGTAGGCGCCCTTAACCAGCCGCACCATAATCTTGCGGTCATACCGCTCGGAGAGTTCGTAGAGCGTCTCGATCATCGGCGCGGCACGGCGCCCGTAGGCTTGCACGACGACCCCGAGGCCATCCCACCCGTCCAGGCTGGGGTCGGCCATTAGCGCCTCAATCACATCGAGGGAGAGATCCAACCGATCCTGCTCTTCGGCGTCGATATTGAAACCGATATTGGCTTTGGCGGCCTGCTGTACCAGCTCTTTAGCGCGGGGTAATAGCTCTGCCATCACCGTGTCGCGGTGGGTGTATTCATAGCGAGGGTGCAGCGCCGAGAGTTTCACCGAAATGCCGGGGCTACCGCGGACATCGCCCTTGGCCTGCTCGGCGATGGCGGAGATCGCCTTGGCATAAGCCTGGTGATAGCGGACGGCATCTTCGTCGGTGCGCGCTGCTTCGCCTAGCATGTCGTAGGAGTAGGTGTAGCCCTGCTTCTCGAGTTCGCGGGCATTCTTTATACCTTCATCGATAGTCTGGCCGAGCACGAACTGGCGGCCAAGAATCTTCATCGACTGACCAACTGCCTTACGTACCACCGGCTCGCCCATGCGGCGAACCAGGCCGCGCAGCGCTCGGGTTGGGCCCTTGGGGTCTTCTTCCAGCACCTTACCGGTCAGCAGCAGCGCCCAGGTAGAGGCATTGACCATTGAAGATGAAGACTTGCCCAGGTGGGCGCCCCAGTCGGAGGGCTCGATCTTGTCGTGGATCAGGTCGTCGATGGTTTCCGCATCGGGCACGCGCAGTAGCGCTTCTGCCAGACACATCAGGCCAACGCCCTCGGTGGTCGAGAGCCCGTACTCGGCCAGGAACGCCTCCATCATCGAGGGCGACCTTTCCTTACGCACACGCTCCACGTAGTTGGCGCCAACGGCGGCGACTTTATTGCGGTCGTCTTCCGAAAGCTTGATGCGCTCGATAAGCCTGTGCAGCACATCCGCCTCATTGGCATCATAGTGGGTGCGAATGCGTGAGCGTAGATCGCTCACGTCGCTATGCAGATGTTGATTGGCTTCGTTCATGCTGGGTCTCTCCTTGCTACACGAAAGGGCTCCCGCGGGAGCCCTCCTCGATACTCTGAATGCATCCTACGTGCTAGTTTAGCGCTCGATATGCTGATATTCACCCGAGTCGTCTGTCATGTTGCTCACCACTAGGATGGCAATGAAGGACGCGATGAAGCCAGGAATAATCTCGTAGACACCTGGGCCACCCAGGAATTCACCGTTCCAGCCCAGCGAGATCCAGATCATAACCGTGAGAGCACCCACTACCATACCGGCGATGGCGCCATTACCGTTCGTGCGTGGCCACATCAGCGACAGAATAATCAACGGCCCAAACGCTGCACCGAA
The DNA here is from genome assembly GCF_033052795.2 of Halovibrio sp. HP20-59. Lineage (NCBI taxonomy): Bacteria > Pseudomonadati > Pseudomonadota > Gammaproteobacteria > Oceanospirillales > Halomonadaceae > Halovibrio > Halovibrio sp. HP20-59. The sequence goes on along the minus strand of NZ_JAWJUW020000016.1, from coordinate 48,322 downwards.
GCCTGCCCAAGCGTTACTGACCAGCCCTAGAACCTGAGAGTTTTCGTCAGAGGCAATAACGGCGGCTACAATGCCCACCAGTACCACGCAGACACGGCCTACGGCGACACACTGCGCCTCACTTGCGTTTTTGTGTAGGAATAGACGATAGAAATCTTCAGTCAGTGATGAAGATGCCACTAGAAGCTGGCTGGAAACGGTACTCATCACCGCCGCAAGCAGGGCCGCATAGAGGAAGCCAGTAATCAGCGGATGGAACAGCAGATTCGCCAGGACAATGAAGATCGTTTCCGGATCCTGAATATCCAGGCCATTGCGAATCGCATAGGCACGGCCGAAAATACCCAGTGAAACGGCACCGATCAGAGAGATCAGCATCCAGCCCATGCCAATGTTGCGGGCAATCGGCACATCCTTGAGTGTGCGGATCGCCATGAAGCGTACGATGATGTGCGGCTGTCCGAAATAACCGAGCCCCCAGGTCACCGCAGAGAGCCAGCCGATAAAGGTCAGTCCCGATGTCCAGGAGAGCAGAGTGGGGTCGACTTCGTTCAGCGTCTGCGAGGCTTGAGAGAAGCCGCCGCCGCCTTCACCAAACAGCACCACCACTGGCATGATCACCAGGGCCAGCATCATGATGCAACCTTGTACAAAGTCGGTCATGCTCACTGCCAGAAAGCCACCAACAACGGTGTAAATCAGCACCACGCCCAGCGTAATCATAACGCCCATGCCGTAGTTGCTCATATCACCGAAGTTATAAATGCCGGAAAATGCGCTTTCGAACAGCTTGCCGCCGGCCACTAAGCCGGATGCGGTGTAAACCGCGAAAAAGATCACAATGACGATAGCGGAGACTGTCCGCAGTGACATTGACCGAGTTGGGAAGCGATTTGCCAGGAAAGCCGGAATGGTAATCGCATTGCCATAGTGAACGGTCTGTTCACGCAGTCTCGGAGCCACCAGAATCCAGTTGAATAACGCCCCCACGAGCAAACCAATGCCGATCCACGCCGAGCCCAAGCCAGACACGAACATTGCACCCGGTAAACCTAACAGCAACCAACCGCTCATGTCTGAAGCACCCGCCGAAAGAGCTGCCACTTTCGGGCTGAGGGTACGGCCACCCAGCATGTAATCCTCGGATGAAGAGGTGGATTTGCGCATCGCATAAATACCGATGGCGATCATTAGCGCAAAGTAAGCAATGAGACTGATCCAAACACCTATAGCCATGTAACTTCTCCAGTTCGTCAGGAAGGAACTAGGTCCGACCTATTAGTGCGGTCACCGGGTAGAGCCCGGTAGTAAACCGCGTTATTTTTATTGACCCTGTTGTTTATTCACGTCAGAAGGCTTAACGAGCATCCGCCAATAATCAAGTCAGAGAGCTTGTTGGTACCTTTGTCAGCAGTGATCCCTATATTATTGTCGACCATAAGTTAGTTTCCTGTTCAGGAGTTCAGGTTAATGATGTTGATGAGTGACTCACTCATCGCCCAGCGCCAACAAGGACGCGTTCCCGCCTAACGCAGCGGTGTTATTAGTAATCGTTTTCTCGGTGACAAAGCGCTGCAGATAGTGAGGACCACCTGCTTTGGGGCCCGTGCCAGACAGCCCCTGGCCACCAAACGGCTGAACGCCAACGACCGCGCCAATGATATTACGGTTGATGTACACATTGCCTACGCGCATTTTCTGAGCTATTTCAGCGGCAAACGACTCGTTGCGGCTGTGTACGCCAAACGTCAGGCCATAGTTGCGCCCGTTGATATCGTGAATGACCTTATCCAGCTCTTTGGCTTTGTAGCGCACGATATGTAACACCGGCCCGAACTGCTCGCGGGTAAGCGCATCAATACTGTCGATAGTGAAAGCCACAGGCGCCACGAACGTGCCGTCCTGGGTATATTCAGCGGCCATCGGCGTTTCTGCGACCAGGCGATTTTCGGCTTTGAGTTTTTCTATGTGTTCAAGCAGACCTTTACGGGCGTCTTCATCAATGACTGGCCCGACATCGGTACCCAAATCGCGAGGGTCACCAATGCGTAGCTCGTTCATAGCCCCCTTGAGGATCTCGATTACCCGGTCGGCAACGTCGTCTTGCAGATACAATACCCGCAGCGCCGAGCAGCGCTGCCCGGCACTTTGGAAGGCTGACTGAATCACATCGACCACTACCTGCTCGGGCAGGGCGGTGGAGTCGACAATCATGGCATTCATGCCGCCTGTTTCGGCGATTAACGTGGGCAGCGGGGCGTTTTCGCGTGCCGCCAGGGCGCGGTTGATAATTTGCGCGGTGTCGGTGCCACCCGTAAAGACCACGCCGGTAATCCGCGGGTCGGAGGTCAACACGCGGCCTACCGTCGGGCCATCGCCGGGCAGTAGCTGAACCACATCGCGGGGCATACCGGCTTCGTAGAGCAGCTCGATGACCCGGTGGGCGACAATGGAGGTCTGCTCAGCCGGTTTGGCCAGTACGGTGTTACCCGCCACCGCCGCCGCCACTACCTGACCACAGAAGATCGCCACCGGGAAGTTCCAGGGGCTAATCGCCGCGAATACGCCTTTGCCGCCCATTATCAGGCGGTTGGATTCGCCGGTGGGGCCGGGAAGCACAATCGCTTCGCCGAAGTCTTCTTCTGCACGCATGGCGTAGAAATGGCAGAAATCGACGGCTTCTCTAATTTCGTCTACCCCATCTGTGAGCAGTTTGCCGCCTTCGCGTGAGCATAGCGTCATCAGTTCCGGCATATGCTCTTCCATCAACTCGCCCAGGCGGCGCACAATGGCCGCTCGTTCGGTCACCGGTGTCGCATCCCAGCGGGGAAACGCGGCCCAGGCAGCATCCAGCGCTTTAGTGGCCTGCTCTTTGCTGGTCCACTGCACGCTACCCACGGTTTGACGGCGGTCATAAGGGCTGGTGACGCTATGGGTGTTGGCGGCATCGTCGGGAACATCAAAGGCGAGTAGCGGCTTGGCCGGATACTGCTTATCCATAAACGCGCCCATTTTGTCCATCAGCGGATAGTAATGGCTACGAATGTTGAGATTCACACCACGGGAATTACGGCGTTTTGGGCCGTAAATATCCTTGGGCAGCGGAATATTCACATTGGCTAAATTCTTCTGCTGACGCAGCGTTTCAATCGGGTGCTGACACAGCGACTCGACGGGTACATCGGGGTCAACCAGCTGATGAACAAAAGAAGAGTTGGCACCGTTCTCAAGCAGGCGGCGTACCAAGTAGGGCAGTAGGTCTTTATGCGCGCCGACAGGGGCATAGATACGGCAATACGTGCCTTTAGGCGCGCGCTTCAAGGCGGCATCATAAAGCGCTTCACCCATGCCGTGTAAGCGTTGAAATTCAAACGGACGGCTGTCGTTGTTAGCGAGCTCTAAAATAGTCGTCACGGTGTGCGCATTGTGGGTAGCAAACTGCGGGAAAATCCGCCCACGAGTATCGTTAGACAGCAGGAATTGCGCGCAGGCTAGGTAAGCAACATCGGTGCCCGCTTTACGGGTAAATACCGGGTAACCGTCGACCCCAAGCTGCTGAGACTCTTTAATTTCGGTATCCCAGTAGGCGCCTTTGACCAAGCGCAGCGGAATCTCGTCACCCTGCTGATCGGCCAAGCTGTTGATGTAGTGCAGCACCGGCAGGGCGCGCTTGGAGTAGGCTTGCACGACTAAGCCGAAGTGGCCCCAGCCTTTAGCGGCTTCGCTTTCGTAAACCGCGCGGAAGACTTCCAGGGAAATCTCCAGGCGATCAATCTCCTCGGCATCGATAGTCACCGCCACATTTAATGCGCGGGCTTGGGTGACGAGCTTAATGACCGTATCCACCAGCTCGGAAAGCACCTGCTCGCGACGGCCAAATTCATAGCGGGGATGTAGCGCAGACAGTTTGATGGAAACCGACGGTGCCGGCGTTTTATCGCTTAAGGTTTTACACGTTTTACCGACTTGTTCGATGGCGCGAGAGTAGTCGTCAAAATAACGCTTGGCGTCATCACGGGTGCGCGCAGCTTCACCCAGCATGTCGTAGGAGTAAGTATAACCTTTATTGAACAATGGCTTGGAGCGCTTGAGGGCTTCGTTAATGTCGCGACCCAACACGAACTGCTTGCCCATGATCTTCATCGCCTCGTACATCGCTCGACGAATGACCGGCTCACCCATACGATTGACCATGCGATTGATGAAGTTGGCGGGCTGCCCCTCTTTGGGGTAATCCAGCTTGAGTACGTGGCCGGTCATTAACAGACCCCACGTAGACGCATTCACCATCCATGATTCGCTTTTACCTACATGGGCTTGCCAATCGGCAGGGCCAAGTTTGTCTTCGATTAAGGCATCGGCGGTCGCTTTGTCGGGAATCCGCAGCATGGCTTCCGCCAGGCACATCAACATCAAGCCTTCGTGGGTGTCTAAACTGTATTGCTGCAGCAACTCGTCAATGGTGTCGACAGCGGTATCCATTTTACGCACATCTTCTACCAGTGCTGCCGTGTTGGCTCCAATGCGCTCAAAGTCATCTTGTTCGGTATTAAGGACCTTGATCAGCTCGCTGACGTAGGCGTTTTCGTCCACTAAGTAGTGGTTGCTAACGCGCGCCATGAGAGTGTCGAGGTCGGCTTGCCAGATGGCAGGGTCACGCATTTTATTGGCATTGAGCATTGAAGCCCCCGAGAGTCTGAACAGAACGATTGGGTAATAGGGCGCTATGCCCAAGCTAATAAGCGAATGTAGAGTGCCCTTACCTCAGGTGTATGCCGGTTCCAAGGTAAAACATGTCAATTCCATGGCAAGAACAATCGTTACACGACTTTAGTAGAGTTTTGCTGGCCAGCTACTGGTCCTAAAGCCGCGTTTGATGGGGTAATTGCTACCGGTGGTACATCTGCTTGGCGTAAGTTGCGCGGTGACAACCCGTAACTGCGCCGAAACGCATGGGACAGGGCGCTTTGATTGGCAAAGCCGGTTTGAATAGCGATATCGGTAAGTGGTAGGCGACTTTGCAGAATCAACTGGCGCGCCGCGTGCAGGCGCTGGCGTTTGACATACTGCCAGGGCGATAGCCCGGTTTGGGCGCGAAAGCACTCGGAAAAATGTGCTTCGCTGAGGCAGGCCAGCCGGGCAAGGTCGGCTACCCGGAGGTCATCGGCGAGACGTTGACGGATAAAGTGGTCAATGCGGCTTAGGTCTAAGCGTCGCTGAGAGGGATTATTGGCCGTGCCTAACCGGGCTTTAAGTGAGCCCAGCAGGGTGGCTGCCAGACGATCTTGCTGAAAGGAGTCGCAGGTAGTGCCAAGCCCTTGAGCAAGCTCGCTTTGCATAAAGGTCAAATAGTGGCGCAAGGGGCTATCCAGCCCAAAAAAACGTGGTGCATCAAACAGTGCCACCAGCTCGCGATTTTCACCGGTTAGCGCAGGAGCATCTTCAGGAAGGTCAAAAATCAACTGCCGGTTGTGACCGTAGCCTGAATAGTAGTGTTCGTGGTTGGCGGGCACGATACAGCCCGAAAACGCATTGACTCGACCACCTAAGCCTTCGATTTCAAATTCCGATGAACCGTACAGCGTAATCACTATTTGATGGAAATCGTGCGAGTGATGATGCGTAGCGCTGGCTAGAGGAATTTGCCGGATAGTGCTGGGCATCGTCAGTCTCCTAAACCGCAATAACGCTCCTGAGCCGCAATCACTATTGCTGGCGGAGGTTGGTATGGGCGGACAAATGATCACGAAGGGCCTTCAGCTCTTCTTGCCCCTCTTGCGTAAGCAACGGCTTACCTTGGGCAATTAGCCAGCGACGACCGTGCTGCTCCATTAAGTGCGCAGCGCGGCGCCTAATGCCGTCCAAATATTCATTGTGGCGAATGGGGTAACCAATGATAGCGTTCCATTCGGTTTCGCTCACTTCGCTGTTAAGCGCCTTATCGAACAGGGCGAGTAGATCGTTGGGTTCGGTGCGGTATCGCGGGGTACTTGACGTCATTAATACCAACATAACCGCGCCAATCACCAGCAGACACACACCAAACACTAAAAGATACAGCGCCATTCGCAATGCTCCTAGGCGTCATCTGTTAATAAATGGTTGTTTAATTATACGCTGGAAGCGGCCAATGACGAAAATTTTACCTTTTTGCGAACTTTTCCTTCACAGCGTGTCTGAGTTAGTAGAGGCAACACGGCGATAGCAGTCGCTAAAACTGTTGTCTTAGCTCTATATGTTTTGATCCCTTGCTTCCGCTACTTTCTGAGTAGCGGTTTTTTTTGCCTGTCACCTGACAATTCTCCACGCCTGGGTTGGTAGTCAGAGCTCTACACCGTTAATGACGGCGGATAGTCAGCAGTGCAATGAGAATATCACGTCGAGTAACGATGCCTACCAAACGCTGCTGTTCGACCACCGGGTAGATTTTGGGTTTAGGCCCGAGCATTTCCTGGGCCAGGTCGGTAATGCTTTTATTGGGCGTTACGCTAAGCACCTCATGACGCATCATTTCTTTGACCAGCGGTGCTTCATCGTCATGATAAATACTATCTAATACGCGGCCCATAACATCCTGCTCGGAGATAAAGCCAATGAGCCGATCAGCGGCGTCCACAACCGGCGCCCCAGGTAAACGGTGCAATGCTAACCCTTTGGCTAGGGTGGTAACGGATGCGTCGGGAGAGACGCGGTAGCAGTCACGGGACATGATGTCGCGCACGATGTTAGGGGTTGCTTTATTCATTATGGATACTCCTTGCTCATCGTATTCATCGCTATGGCAGGCAAGCATCGCAAGCAAAGCGATCTGTTCAGTTCAGGATGCTACAGTAGCGACGATCCTTTCAATGTAGGTGATTTAAAACGCAGCGCTCAGCCTGCAAAGCGTCTTTATTCAACGCTGTAAGTACTGAATTTTCCAAGCCGTTAATTTTCTAACCATCAAAATGAAGCGTAAATTAACGCATTGAGGAGCCAACCATGGATGCTCGTGAGTACTTGAACCGCAAAGGAGTGGGCGTTGACCGAGAGCCTGATCGTCCCAATACGCTGGAAGAAAAGGCTTGGGAACGTGCACGGGGCTCCGGCCATCAACGGCCTAAATCAGGCACTCCCCATGACTGGGAAGAATGGGAGCGCTACCACGGTGATCTTGCTGAAGGGGCCGAGACGCTAGACCAAAAAATCGATAAAGAAGCCCATCGGACGCAGGCGCGAGGGGAAAAGGCAGCGCCGCAAGCAGACCCTGTGGAGCACTTCACGCCGCCGCCAACTACGCCGTCGGAAACGCCATCAGCGGGCGTGGAAATCAAGCCGCCTGAGCCGCCAGCAGGGTTGAAAATAGCCTACTTTACGCTGGCGATTTTATTGCCCCCGCTTGCCGTGGCATTGACGGATGGCGGCACCCGACGGGTGATTATCAGCGCTGTATTAACGCTACTGGGTTGGCTGCCCGGCATTGTGTACGCCGTTTGGTGGTTGCAGCGGCGTTAACGGAATAGTTTTTGCCGACGTTTAACTTTTTTACTGCTTGGCAGCCTCACCCAGGTGCGTATAATCCGCGTAAACTAATTTAAATAATGGGGTTTACAATGGGTTATCTGATCGGCGTCACCGCCCTATGGGCCTTCTCCTTTTCGCTGATTGGGGTGTATTTGGCTGGGCAGGTCGATAGTTACTTTGCGGTACTTTTGCGGGTAACACTTGCCACGTTGGTGTTCTTGCCGTTTTTACGCCCCAGCCTTCTGCGCGGTAAGCAGCGCTTAGCGTTGATGGGGTTGGGCGCCGTGCAGCTGGGGGTGATGTACACTTTTTTCTACCAATCCTTTTTGCTGCTATCGGTGCCTGAAGTCCTGCTATTTACCATCTTTACGCCTATCTATATTGCGTTGCTGGACGACCTGCTTTTTGGTCGCTTCACGCCGATCTATTTAATCACTGCGTTGCTCGCTGTAGTCGGTGCCGGGATTATTCGCTACGACGGCGTTGATAGCGGGTTTTGGGCAGGCTTTCTAGTGGTGCAAGGGGCCAACCTTTGTTTCGCTCTCGGCCAAGTGGGCTACCGCCGGTTAGCTTCCGGTTTGTCGCCCTCGCTGGCATGGCATAACGTCTTTGGTTGGTTCTTTATTGGCGCAATGGTTGTCGCCTTGCCGGCGTATTTACTCTTCGGCAACAGCGCAGCGCTGCCCACGACGTCGCTGCAGTGGGGGGTATTGGCATGGTTAGGGTTAGTGGCGTCAGGCGTGGGCTATTTTGCCTGGAACCAGGGGGCGACTAAAGTAGACGCTGGCACCTTGGCCATTATGAACAATGCGCTGGTGCCCGCTGGCTTAATGGTCAATTTGCTGATTTGGAACCGTGATGCAGACATCCCGCGTTTGCTGTTAGGTGCACTGATAATGGCAGCCTCGCTATGGCTAAATCATTGGTGGTGCCAGCGCCGTCAAGTGGCCGTTAGTTAAGTCTATTTGCCCGATACTATCGGTGACGCCATAATGGCGACCTATGCAAGCGAGACTCAGCCCATGAGCAACACGTTAATATCGGCATCTGATGCTGTGTCGCCTACCCATAACGGCGCGGGCAGGCCCTTTAAAACCATTGGGCTGATCGGCCGTCTGGGTAGCGATAAAGTTATCGACTCTCTGCAGCGTCTCGTCACCTATCTGGTCGCCAACGACTACCATGTGCTGATGGAAGACCGCACGGCTACCGCTTTGCCACAGCATGGCCAACCGGAAACCAGCCGTCGCATGTTGGGTGAGCTGTGCGATTTGGTGATTGTGGTAGGCGGCGACGGTAGTTTGCTAGGCGCGGCGCGCACTCTTTGCCGTAGCGGCACGCTGATTTTAGGTGTTAACCGTGGTCGGCTGGGATTTCTCACCGATATTTCCCCAGATGAGCTGGAAACCCGCGTAGGCGAAGTGCTGGCGGGAGAGTTTGAAGTTGAACAGCGTTTCTTGCTCGATGCGGTGCTGTACCGTAATGGGGTTGCGGTAGGCAATGGCGATGCCCTTAACGAAGTAGTGGTGCATCCCGGTAAAGCGGTCCGCATGATTGAGTTTGAGCTGTTTATTGACGGCCAGTTTGTGTATAGCCAGCGTAGCGACGGCTTAATTATTGCCACGCCCACCGGCTCCACGGCCTACGCGTTGTCGGGCGGAGGGCCGATTATGCACCCTAAGCTGGATGTCGTGACGCTGGTCCCGATGTTTCCCCATACGCTGTCGAGTCGGCCGATTGTGATTGATGCCGATAGTGAAATACGCATTCACATTGGCGAAACGAACCAGTCTTATCCGCATATAAGCTGCGACGGTCAAACGCGAGCGGTGGCCAAACCCAACGATGTGCTGGTGATTAAACGTAAACCCGAGCCTATTCAGCTGGTGCACCCAATTGGCCACAATTTTTATGAAGTGCTACGCAGCAAATTAGGCTGGAGCAATCGGTTGGGGGATTAAGCATGCAGCGTCAAACGCAAGGCAAGCCCCCGCTGGAAGGATATGACCTGATTGGTGATATCCATGGCTGTGGTGCTACGCTGGCGCTACTGCTGGAAAAGCTGGGATACCACCAGCGTGCCGGTGTGTATCGCCATCCCCGGCGCAAAGTTATCTTTCTGGGCGATTTAATTGATCGCGGGCCGCGTATCCGCCTAGCGGTGACGATTGCCCGGCGGATGGTCGAGCAAGGCGAAGCGTATATCGTCATGGGGAATCACGAGTATAACGCCCTGGCGTATACCCATCCTGGTCCCCCAGGTAGCCATAAACGCTGGTTGCGCGAGCATACGCCACGGCACAACCGTATTATTCAGGACACCCTAGAGCAGTATCGCGACTATACCAACGAGTGGGACGACACCTTGGCGTGGTTTAAAACCATCCCGCTGTGTTTGGAAATCGATGGTATCCGCGTGGTGCACGCCTGCTGGGATGAGGTGCTGATTGAAGAGCTGAAACAGCGCCACCCTGATTGCTGCATGGACACACAGTTTTTGATTGAGTCCACCGACCCCAAAACCCAGGCGTTTCGAATTTTAGACCGCCTCACCCGAGGTCCGCATGTCTCACTACCCAAAGGTATTGCGATACACTCAGGCGATGGCTTTACGAGGCAAAGTTTCCGCGCCCACTTCTGGGCCCAGGCGCCTCAGCAGTGGGGGGACGTCGTCTTTCAACCGGATAACTTGCCCGGCAATCTTGAAACCCGCGCATTGACCCACGAAGAGCGCCAGAAACTTAGCTACTACGGGCCAGAGCAGCCGCCGCTGTTTATTGGTCATTACTGGTGTGAAGGCATACCAGCACTGCCGACCCAGAATATTGCCTGCCTGGACTATAGTGCTGTCAAATATGGGCGCTTAGTGGCCTATCGATGGAGTGGTGAGGCAGTATTAAATGCCGACCATTTTGTGTGGATTAAGGTACCAAAAGACGAGCGTGCGCTGCCCAAACCCTGGGAAATCGACTTTGATTAACAAATGCTTCTTTTTGTTACACAAAATTACATATTTTTTTCAAAACGGCTGAACTAACCCTGCCGTCGGCTATCAGAGTAAGTGTTCCCTTGAATGATCCCTTGCTTTTATTCTCCGGCGGTTCCCACCGCCGGTTTTTTTTGCTTGTCTTTTGGCAGCCGGGTGGTTCATTCAGTAGTTGTCTACAATAACTGTCTTCAATAGCCACCCGCTGCGGACAGCGTGCCGCAAGCGCTTTGATTAGAGGGATTTCATGCATCCAGTGATGCTTCTGCCCGATCACGCGGATACCAGTGAACTTCGCCAGGCACTCTGGCGCCACCGCATTGGTCACCGCATTACCGATGAAGCGGACGGCCAACTGCTATGGATCGCCGACCCACGCCAGCTTGGCGAACTTAAAGCACTGCTAGAGCGCTGGCAGCGGGGCGAACCCCTGGTGCTTCAGCAGGCTGCTCAGCGCCCGCGCACCATGACCCACTCCTTGGCATCGCTAAAGCAAGTGCCGGTAACGGCGCTGATGATTGTCATTAGTCTGGTGATATTTGCCCTGATTGGTGTTTTTGGTGACCAGTTGATTGTCACTCTCACCATCGTGCCAATAGGTATTTCAGGTGGTGAGCTGGTGTTTGGTAATCTGACGCAAACGCTTACCTCTGGGCAGGTATGGCGCTTGTTATCACCTGCTTTTCTGCACTTTGGCTGGATGCATTTGATATTTAATCTGATGTGGGTGTGGTACTTCGGGCGACAAGTTGAAGCACTACAGGGCAGCCGAATCATGCTACTGCTGCTTATTGTGGCGGGTATAGGCGCGAATGTGGCGCAGTACGCGACCGGCACCGTGCTTTTCGGCGGCATGTCCGGGGTGGTATATGCCTTACTGGCCCACGTTTGGTTGATGTCACGCCGGGTTCCCCAAAGTGGCTTCTTTGTACCGCAAATGCTGGTGGTCTTTATGCTCGGCTGGATGGTGTTCACCATGACCGATATGGCGGGCAGCGTTGGTTTTGGCAATGTCGCTAATGAAGCACATTTGGGCGGTCTACTCGTGGGGCTGGTCACAGGCTGGTATTATTCATCCCGCCGTTTGAAAAACCGTTAAGAGGCCTGCAATGAGCGAAATGACATTCGAAAAAATGATCAACCAGATGACTCCAGCGATTTACGAAAGCCTTAAACAGGCGGTATCGCTGCGCAAATGGCCCGACGGTCGCCGCTTAACGCCGGAACAGACCGAACTCTGCTTGGAAGCCGTCATGCGCTTTGAGGTGGAGAACAACGTGCCGGAAGAGAACCGCGTAGGCTATTTAGAGCAGCGTACCTGCGGTGCAGCGGCTAGCGGCGCTGGCGTATCGCCGGAACTGGCCGGCTTGGCACGGGATGCCACGCGTGATTGAAGCGGCAGTACCGGGCTTTTCAGTAGAGGGCTGTTTAAGCAAAATGGCGGCAGCGCTACCTGGCCGCCAAGACCAGCCGGTGGTTTACCACTTGCGCGCGGGTGAGCACCGTGTTGCGCTTAACGAGCGTATCGGTGAGCCGCTTAGTTTGCGGTGGACGGGAGCCATTGCCTGTACCCACTGCGGGCGAGCAACCAAGAAGAGCTTTGCCCAAGGCCACTGTTACCCCTGCTTCAAGCGGCTAGCCCAGTGCGATACCTGCATTATGAAGCCTGAAACCTGTCACTTTTTCCAAGGCACCTGCCGTGAGCCGGAGTGGGGCGAGCGACACTGTTTCCAGCCCCATATCGTCTATTTGGCTAACTCATCGGGGCTTAAAGTAGGCATCACCCGCAAAACCCAAATGCCTACCCGCTGGTTGGATCAAGGCGCGATTCAGGCGCTGCCGATTCTTGAAGTGGATACGCGTCAGCAGTCCGGTTTTGTCGAAATGCTGTTTAAAGAACAGGTTGCCGACCGCACCAACTGGCGGGCGATGCTCAAAGGCGACGTCGAAACCATGGATTTAAGTGCCGAGCGGGATCGTTTGTTGACCCTGCTAGCCGATGGATTGAACCAACTGCGCGAGACTCATGGTTCGGATGCTATCCGTTTGTTGGAACAGCCTGCGCAACATTTTCACTACCCCGTCAGCGTTTTTCCCAAAAAAGTGGTGTCGCATAACTTTGATAAGCAGCCACTGGTAGAAGGCGTGCTGCAAGGCGTCAAAGGGCAGTATTTGATCCTCGATAGCGGGGTCATTAATCTCCGCAAATTCACCGGTTACGAGATCCAGGTGAGTTAAGCGGCTAGCCATAAGAGGGCGTTTTGACTAAGGTTAGGGGGTGATCTGACCCGCCTTACGCAACGCAAGGAAGCCCCGATGCCTTGGCTTAAACTGCTTCACATTGCCGCGCTAGTGATCTGGTGCGGCTCACTTCTTTATCTGCCCGCCTTGCTTAGCCAGGCGCTGCAGCTTCGCAAAGACGCGGGCTTCGCCCAGGGCACACCGCCCATGCCGCGGTTCTTTTATAACTCCGTCGCTACCCCGGCCGCCTTAGTGGCTATTGCCTCGGGCACGCTGCTGTTTCTCATCCATGGTGTGCTGGGCGGCTGGCTGATCTTAAAACTGGGTGCTGTTGTGGCCATGGTCGCCGCCCACGGCTGCTTTGGCTGGTTAATCTTGCGCCTTGAGATGGGCCACTACCGCTGGGTAAAACCCACCAACTGGACGGCGCTATGCGTTGCGTTGGCGGGCATTATAGGCGTGCTGGGGCTTGTGTTAGCTAAGCCACTGGATTGGAGCTAACGCTATGGCGCTAATCCTTAACCTCGACACCCACCGCGTGTTCATACACCAGTTGACCGCCCAGCCAGCCCGCCAAAGCGATCAACGCTGCGGTGAGCAGCGATACGGCCAGCCCCCAGGGCAAAATCGCACTCGGGTCGTTAAAGCGCAGCAGCCAGTTCAACGACGCCAACGAGAGCATCACCACCGCGACGATAGCGTGGCTCCAGCCGGTTATCAGACGGCGAATGCGCGGTACAGTGACCAGATCGATAATCCCAGCCGTACTGGCAATCCAGCCGCCGAAAGCACCGACGCCTGCCAGCCACAAGCTAGCGCGCAACCAGAACGGATCGCCGCTCAGCAGGAAACCGATATCGCTTGCCACCAGCGCCATCAGGGCCGCGACGGGAAAGTGAATCATCACGGGATGAAGTGGATGGCCGGCGAGAGATGCGCGGCTTTTAATCGAGCGCTGGCGAGGCTTTGCCATAGTCACTTCCTGTGGGCAGAAAAAGGAATTCAAGGGATGAGGTTGATTATTCAACGCTTAACCCAGCAGCGGGTCAACTCACTTGGCACACCGCTAGCGCTGTCAGTCGGCCTGCTATTAGCCGGTTGCGCCGGGGATAAGTCTATTCTAGACCCGGCAGGCCAAGCCGCGCGAGACGTGGTGATGATCTGGTGGGTAATGCTAGGGTTTGGCACTGTGGTATTGGTGCTGGTGACTGCTTTTTGGCTGTATACCTTCAAGCGCAAAGAGGTAATACGAACGCCCGCTGAGGAGCGAACAATAGCGCGTCGCTGGATTATTGGCGGCGGCATTGTGCTGCCCGTGGCCAGCATTACCGCGCTACTGGCTTTTGGTGTGCCCACCGGTCAGCGGCTTTTACCGTTGCCCCTGGCAGAGCCACCGGAGGTAATTGAAGTCATTGGCCACCAGTGGTGGTGGGAAGTGCGCTACCCCGGCGCAGAAGGGGGTGAGGTGGTGACTTCTAATCAGCTCATCATGCCGGCAGGGGAACCGATCGACTTTCACGTTACCGGTGCTGACGTTATTCACGCTTTCTGGGTGCCGCGACTGGGCGGCAAGATCGATATGATCCCAGGGCGAGTGAACAAAATACGCTTGGAAGCAGACGAGCCGGCGGTATTTGGCGCCCAGTGCGCCGAGTTCTGCGGCGCCCAGCATGCCCAAATGCAGCTCTATGTGGAAGCCGTCGAGCGGGACGAGTACGACGCCTGGCTGGCCGCTCGCCAAACGGAGGCATTATCGTCGCTTGCGGCAAACGATCAGCAGCATGAAACTGCCAGGGAGGCATTTATGACCCATTGTGCCAGCTGCCACCGGGTAGCAGGACTCTCCTCTGGGGAAGAGGGGCCGGATCTTTCTGATCTTGGCAGCCGGACGAGCCTCGGGGCGGGAATAATGGCCATGGAGGAGGGCGCAGTCACCCACTGGCTTAAGCATCACCAACGCTTAAAACCGGGCAACAAAATGCCGCCCCATGATGATATCGAGACGGCCACCTTGGAGTCTCTGGGTGCTTGGCTGGAGACGCTAACCCCATGACCACTATTAACCGTGAAGCGACCCCAGAAGGCGATAACATTAAAGGCCCTAACCAACTGCACAATGACTTGCACGATATTTGGGGCAATCCGCGTGGTTTGAAAGCACTCACCATTGTTAACCATACCACTCTCGGCCTACGTTTTATGGTTACCGGGATGGTGTTCTTCTTGATTGGTGGCCTATTGGCCATGCTGGTGCGCACCCAGCTGGCGCTACCCGATCAAGACTTTATGTCGCCGGATATCTATAGCCAAGTCACCACCATGCATGGCACGGTGATGATGTTTCTGTTCGCCATCCCAATGCTGGAAGGGTTGGCGATTTATATGATTCCCAAGATGATCGGTGCCCGTGATCTGGTTTGCCCACGGCTAACATCCCTGGGTTACTGGTGCTATCTGTTTGGCGGCATCATCCTGTCGTTTAGCTTGGTGTTAGAGATGGCACCAGACAGCGGCTGGTTTATGTATACCCCGCTCAGTAGCAGCGAGTACTCACCGGGATTGGGCTCAGATTTTTGGCTGCTGGGGATCACCTTCGTTGAGATCTCCGCGCTCTCTGCCGGGGTCGAATTGGTGGTTTCGATACTGCGTACTCGCACCCAGGGCATGGCGCTGCACAAAATGCCGCTGTTTGCCTGGTATATCCTCGCCATGGCGCTGATGATCGTGGTCGGTTTCCCGCCGCTGATTCTGGGCAGTATTCTACTGGAGCTTGAACGCGCAGTGGGGATGCCCTTTTTTGAAGTGGCCGGTGGCGGTGACCCGATTCTTTGGCAGCACCTCTTTTGGCTATTCGGCCATCCTGAGGTTTACATCATTTTCCTGCCTGCGGCGGGCATTGTCTCCACGCTGATACCAGTGTTTGCTGGTCGTCCGATCGTTGGTTACGGCTGGGTGGTCTTCGCCATTACCGTGACAGGCTTTATCAGTTTCGGGCTCTGGGTTCACCACATGTTTACCGTGGGCATTCCTCAACTGGCCCAAGCCTTCTTCTCCGCCGCCAGTATGTTGGTGGCGGTGCCTACGGCGATTCAGGTGTTTGTGTGGCTGGCCACGCTATGGCTGGGCAAGCCCAAGATGAAGCTGCCGATGTTATGGATCGTGGGCTTCCTGATTATCTTCGTGTGTGGTGGCTTGACCGGGGTAATGCTGGCGCTGGTGCCCTTTAACTGGCAGGTGCACGACACCCACTTTGTGGTGGCGCATATGCACTATGTGCTGGTTGGCGGGATGTTCTTTCCGCTGATTGCCGGGCTCTACTACTGGTTGCCGCTTTTTTCAGGACGGATGCCTTCAGAAACTCTCGGCAAATGGGGCTTTTGGCTCACCTTTTCGGGCTTTAATGGCACCTTTTTGATCATGCACTGGACTGGCCTGCTGGGTATGCCGCGGCGGGTTTACTCCTATGAAACGGGCATGGGCTGGGATATTTTCAACCTGCTGTCATCCATGAGTAGCTTTATTATGTCGGCGGGGATTGCCATGGTGTTGCTCGATTTTGCGCTGCACTTCCGTTTCGGCAAACCCGCTAAGCACAATCCCTGGAACGCGGATACCCTGGAGTGGGCCAACAGTATGCCACCCAGCGCCTATAACTTTGTCAGCCTGCCAAAGATCGAGACGCGCCACCCACTATGGGATGACCCGGATCTGCCGCGCACCATGGCAGAAGGGCAACATAGCCTGGCGGTGGCTACCCATGGCCGACGGGAGATGTGGGGCACTGACCCTTTGACCGGCAAAGTGCGGGAAATCATTCATCTGCCGGGTAACTCCTGGTGGCCGCTGTTTGCTGCCATGGCGCTGGCCGTGGTGTGTGTAAGCCTGCTGACGCGGCTATATCCGCTAGCCGGTATCGCCGTTGTCGTGGCTGGCCTATTTCTACTGCGCTGGTCTTGGGAGAATGGTGCCCATCCAAAAGCAGCGCCGGATGCCGAGGTAGCTCCCGGCGACCCTCCGCTCCACTCGCGCACCATGGATGGTCCAGGCCTATGGGCCATGTCGATCACGCTGCTCGCCAATGGTTCGTTCTTTCTCTCTTACCTATTTGGCTGGTTCTATCTATGGACAGTGTCCCCTGAGTGGCGGATGCCCGAGACCTCACCGCTCTCCTTGGTGGGGCTGATCCTTGCCGGGGTGGCGCTAACCGCTGGCGTGGTAATTCTCGAAAAACTGGTGCGCGGTTTGCGCCAGGGTAAGGATGCGGGACTGGCAGTGGGCATGTATAGCATCAGTGCCCTAGGCTTTGTGCAGGTAGCGGTAACGCTGTGGGTGCTGCTGAGTGCAGACTTGGCGGTTACCGAAACCTCCCATGATGCGATCATTATGGTCGGGCTGGCCTATGCGCTGTTACACGGCGGTTTAGGTGCGGTGCTTACCTTGCTTCAGGGCCTGCGGGTAGGTTATGGCTATGTGGGTGCCCATGCGCCTTTCGAACCCGCCGTGGTTGCCCAGTGGTGGCGCTATAATCTGGTGACGTTTTGGATACTCGTGGGCGCGCTTGCGGTGTTGCCTCGCGTGATAGGGAGCTAAGCTAATGTCCATCACGATGCAGCGTTTAAATCTCACCCATCCCTTACATTTCGTCATTGGCTTAACGCTATGGTGTATCTGGTTCGTGGCCGTTTACGGCGGGCACGCAGTCGCCTGCTCAGTGGCGCCACCTGCTCCCGAGCAGGGCATCTTCACCCTGGTGAACGCTATGCTGCTTGTGGTCAGTATCGCGGCGATTGCGTTACTGGCAGCGTTAACGGTGGGCTGTTGCCGCATGGCCAAACGTCATGAAGGGCGACTGCGCTTTAATGCCACGGTTTCTGCCGGGCTGTATCTTTTCTCTACCTTAGGCGTTGTGTTTGCGGCAATGCCGATTATGGGCATTCCGCCTTGCCTGTAAGCGATGCCTTTAGCAAAGAGGATGAGCAGCTCTATACCCTACACGGTATGTGGTGCACCAGCTGTGCCCTGGCCGTGGAAGGCTCTCTAAAGCGGCTTGAAGGCGTGCGTGAGGTTAGCGTCCACTACCCAAGCGCGACGCTCTGCATCAGTGGCATGCCTTCCTTAATTCAGCTCTCTACTCTTGCCCCCAAGATTAGACGCCTGGGCTATCGGTTGACAGAACTTGAGCCGGTGGCGGATGCCCATGGGCGTTTAGAAGAGGAGAGCCGCTACCTGACGCTGAGGCTGATGGTCGGTTCGCTGTTAGGCATGTGGACGATGCTCGCTTCACTATTGATATATGCGGGTGCATTGCCTTCGGAGCGGGTTGAGTTGGTGGTTGCGTGGGTGTCGGGGGCATTTTCCCTGCCTGTGGTGCTGTTCGCAGGGGTACCGTTTTACCGGGCCGGATGGCGCACGCTGCTCGCCAAGCGCCCCGGTATGGATGTGCTGGTTAGCCTTGGCGTTATTGGTGCTGTGATGGTTTCGGCTTGGCTGTTATGGCGCGGCTCTAGCGAGGTCTATTTCGACACGGCGGTGATGCTTATTGTGCTTTTACTCGTTGGTCGACTGGTGGAAACGCTGTGCCGTCACCGCGGGCTAAAAGCGCTTGATGCTCTGGCGCTGCCAAATGATGACATTACGGTTTGGCAGAACGGGCGCTGGGGATCGGTTCCTGTGGATGAAGTGACGAAGGGTACGCGCGTCAAGCTAGCGCCCGGTAAGTTGATAGCCCTTGATGGGATTCTGGAAATCCCCGGTTGGATCGATACTGCCTCGCTGACCGGCGAAAGCCTGCCGCGCCACTTTTATGCCGGACAGAAGGTCTACGCGGGCTACCGCTACTTGGGGACAACGCCGCTGGTCATGCAGGTGAGTGCAGGCGTAGGCAAGCGGCGACTGGATCAGCTATGTGACGAAATGCGCCGCTATCAGGCCAAAAAAGGTGAATTACAGAAGCTGGCTGACCGTTTTGCCGCTTGGCTAAGCCCGCTAGCCCTAGTGCTAGCGATGATAACGCTGCCCGTTGCGCTGCTATTTGGGCTGGGCTGGGAGGAAGCCTTTGTGCGCGCACTTTCGGTGTTAGTGGTTGCTTGCCCCTGCGCCGTGGGGCTTGCGGTGCCGCTGGCAAGTCTTGCCGGTAGCGGCCAGGCCATGCAGCAGGGTGTTGCGCTACGCGACCCGGCAGCGCTCGAAACCCTGGCACACATTCGCTCGGTAGCGTTGGATAAAACCGGCACCTTAACCACTGGCAGCCATACGGTGCTGCACTGGCAGGCACGGGAAGGCGTTGATGAGTACACCTTGCAGCGCAAGCTCAGGGCCGCTGTTGCTGGCAGCGAACACCCTTTGGCACAAGCGTTAGCGCGTTGGTCGAACCGTCAAGACAATCATCACCCTGAGAAATGCCTGCAGGTTAACGACACCCCAGGGGAAGGCCGCCGCGTGCAACTTAACAGCGGTGAGTGGCTGATAGTCGGTAGCGCTAGTTGGCTAACCAAACAGCAGGTTGTGCTGCCAGACCAAGAGGAAGACACAACGCTGGCCTTTGCTTCTCAAGTGATGGTGGCTGATGGTACAGGCTGGTTAGCCACGCTCTACCTTACTGATCAACCGGTGGAAGACGCTGAAAAAAGTGTGAAACATCTGCTAGATGCAGGGTATGTGGTGGCAATGATCAGCGGTGATCGGCAGGGGGCAGTTAGTTGGTTAGGTGAGCAGATAGGCCTTGCCCGTGAAGCTTGCTATGCTCAGCGCTCGCCTGAATCCAAAGCGCGGCTTTTGCAAGGGTTGCCATCGCCAACGCTCTACGTGGGGGATGGCTTAAACGATACCTTGAGTTTGGCCGCGGCCGATGTGGGCATCGCACCACTGAGTGCCAGCGAAGCTGCCCGGGAGGGTGCTTCCGCACAGCTAATGACGCCGGGGATCGGTGGTGTCGTGAAACTGCTCAGCATTGCTAAACGTGCGCGGCGCATCATGGTTCAGAATCTGCTCTTTTCGGCGCTCTACAACACCCTGGCTCTCGGGCTTGTGGTGCTGATGGCGATCCCCCCGCTAGTGGCGGTGCTCGCCATGGCGGCAAGCTCGCTGACGGTAACCCTTAACGCTGCACGGCTGGCATGGGCAGAACCGGATGAAAATGACTAAATAGTATAGCCGAGCGCCTGTTTAAGCTGCTCGGCGTGTGTAGCCACCCAGCGCGGGTCAATCGCTCCCCAATCTCGTATCTGGTAGCGGCCAATGTTGTGGCGCTCGCCGTCATCTTTCGTAAAGACACACTCAATATCCAGCTCGGCAAGGGAGGCGATCGTATCCTGGGCGGTGCGCCGCGGCATGCCGGTGGCCTCGATGAGTGCGGGCACGCTGGCAACGCCTTGTTCGATCAAATGGGCGACGTATAAACGGCGGTAAAAACTCGATTTGGTTTTGCTTATAGCAGGCATTCGGCTTCCTTTGCAGCTGATTTATGCGCGTGCTGCTTAGCTTAAATGAATAAATCCTGCTGCGCTCGTGGTGGGCGAAAATCCCGGGTGTTCAAACCCTGCTCGGTACGCTCCTGCATGTTCCACTGGCGGCTTGCGCGGGCAAAGCGTTGGGCAATTAAATCGGCAAATACCCCTTCACCGCGAAAGCGCTTACCAAACTTGGCATCGTACGCTTTACCGCCACGGCACTGACGCATTAGGCTCATTACTTTCGCAGCGCGCTCCGGGTAGTGGGCTTCTAACCACGCTTCAAACAGCGGCGCCACTTCATAGGGCAAACGCAGCAGCATCCAGGCGGCGGTTCTCGCCCCTGCACGGCTGGCGGCTTCCAAGAGTTTTTCGATTTCATGATCAGTTAACCCCGGAATAACCGGCGAAATCAGTGCACCCACTGGAATACCCGCGGTATTCAGTTCACGAATCGCCCGCAAGCGCGCCTGAGGCGATGCCGCCCGTGGCTCTAAGGTACGTTTCAAATTGGCATCCAGGCTGGTCAAACTGACAAACACGCGCACCAGCCGGTGTTCGGCCATCTCCGCCAGGAGTTCCAAATCGCGCAGCACTAAGGTGCTTTTAGTCACCAGCGTTACCGGATGGCGACACTCCAGGAGCAGCTCCAGCAAGCGGCGGGTGGTCTGGTAGGTGGCCTCTAGCGGCTGATAGCAGTCGGTGTTGCCGGAAAGGTTGATCGGGCGGCACACGTAATTAGGGTGGCACAGCTCTTCGGTTAACCGCTCTACCAATCCACTGCGGGCAATCAGTTTGGTTTCAAAATCCAGCCCTGGCGATAAGTCCCAGTAGGCATGTGAGGGTCGGGCATAGCAGTAGACGCAGCCATGCTCACAGCCACGATAAGGGTTCAGCGAGCGATCAAAAGGTAAGTCCGGCGAGCGATTCCACGACAAAGCACTTTTGCTTACCTCCTCACGCACTTCGGTGGCGATGGTCGTCTTCGCCTCCTCCCGCCACCAGCCGTCATCTTCCGCCACACTACGGGTAGGCGCAAAACGGTTGTGAGGGTCGTAAGTTGCCCCGCGACCCTTGCGCACGGCTGAAACACTAGACGTTTGATCGGGCGTCGCCATTTG
Organism: Halovibrio sp. HP20-59; assembly: GCF_033052795.2. NCBI lineage: Bacteria > Pseudomonadati > Pseudomonadota > Gammaproteobacteria > Oceanospirillales > Halomonadaceae > Halovibrio > Halovibrio sp. HP20-59. The sequence continues at coordinate 27,023 of NZ_JAWJUW020000016.1, read as the reverse complement.
CCACCTCTGACTTGTATAAAAATAAATGGTTATATATACAGTATATGGCGTTTGTTTAAAGGCGCAAGGCAGGCCCGCTTAAGCAAGCCTTTGTGAATATCGTCGTTACCGATTTGCTGGCGCTTATTATGGATGAGGTGGGAGGATGATGATTATTTTGTCTCTTTTAAGATACGGTGCTATTCTGTCTTCAGGGTGTAATTCAAGAGGTGCTCATGCCAGAGATTGATGCTCTGCTAGGGCTTTCATTTTGTATGTATTTTTTTGATAACAAGCAGCACAAGCTTCCCCATGTACACGTGAAATATGGTGGCTATGAATTGATAATCGCTATTGAGTCAAGTAAGTGCTTAGAGGGATATTTGCCCAGTAAGCAACGTAAGCGGGCTGAAAACCACATTGCCGAGCATCGTGAGCAGCTAATGCATATGTGGCAGAAAGCAGTAAATGGTGAAAATCCAGGCAAGTTAGGTGACGTATGTTAAAGATCATTGATGTGGATTTGGTTGGGCCATATAAGCTTGAACTGGTTTTTAGCGATGGTTTTCATGGCGTTGCTGATCTATCAGACTATTTTAGCAAGGCACCCTTTTCAGCAATTAAAGACTTCCAAAAGTTCTCACTAACCGCGGATGGGGCGCTCAACTGGCGTGGCAACGAGCTTTCTGCGAGCACCCTACGTGCAGTGACAAAAGGCGTGCAAAAAACAGCAGCTCTTAGCTTCAACGTGCAGGAAATGGAGGATGTCATTAAGCAAGCTTCTTGGGACTCTATGCAGGAAGGGCGCCCCGACATTCTGCAGGCTGCCATTCGCTCTTATGTGGAGCAGTTTGGGCATAGCCAAGTCATTGCCAAAGCAGGTATCAAAAGCCGTACCAGCGCCTATCGTTCCCTAAAGCCACAAACGACACCCAATTTCGCCACTTTAGTTCAGTTGGGACATGCGGTTATTGAGCTAGCGAAAGAAAGTGCAAATGAGCGTTCTGAAATCCCCTGTAAAGCGGTGATAATTCGATGATCAAGCTAGAAAAACTGAATACTTCGGATACCGCTGAGGTGGGCAATATCACAGTGCGCGATGATCAAGAAAAGTTTGTGGGAACCGCTAAGGGGTTTCTCGCTGATAAAAATGAGGCTACCCATCTATATTTGATTAAACACAATGATCAGCTGATAGGGTGCTTCAAAATCGATATAGCCTACGCTGATGAATATGATTTTTGCACTGAAGGTAGCATAGGCCTACGCACGTTTCTCATTGACGCCAAGCAACAGGGCAGAGGACTCGGGACGTCGGCGGTAAAAGCGCTGTTTCCCTATCTAAAAGAAAACTATGCGAACTACCCTCGACTCTATCTAACCGTGAACTGTAAGAACCCAGCGGCATACACCTGTTACCAGAAGGCGGGCTTTCATGAGACAGGTGAGCACTACTTGGGTGGGGCTGCGGGGCCTCAACATATTATGTATTGGGACATCCAATGATATGACCGTTCATCCCGGCGGTAGTGAATCTGTTCTGGCTATTTGGCAGGCTTTAACAATCGGTTGCACTATGACTATTTTTCCTCCGCTTTGGGGCTCCAACCTGACGGATGAGTCGGGCGTAAGCTATCGAAAAGGACAGTATGAGCGCTGTGAATAAGGCGGATCACCTGAGGATGAGCTATGGAGATTGATGAAGAGAAAATAGACGAGGCCGTACTAGCTTTGCTGTATCTGACTTTGCATGATGGCGGTCGGGCTTGGAAATCCTTTGACTGGGATGCCATGAATAGGCTTCACGAAAAAGGGTTCATTGAGAACCCCGTTGGAAAGGCAAAGTCTATCCTGTTCACTGAGGATGGCCTGAAAGAGTCAGAGCGTCTATTTCAAAAACTATTCAGTAAGGGCGCTTGAAATTATGTGCTGGCCTTTGTTTGCTGAGGCAGCAATAAACAGGCTATGCCTCAGATGAAAAGCAGGCGCTTAGCGAAGCAGCTGCACTGGCAGTGATGTTATGAGTCGTTAATCCGTTTCTACTAATTAAATGCCAATCGACATTCAATGCATTTAAGCCCATTACCCTATAGCCATTGCCTGGGGTATTGTTGCCCAGAAATAAATCGATGATACACGTAGCCGAAACCCACCGTCAGTATGGCCCCGGACGCTACAGGTGTGATTAAGAAGTGCCAGCTCTCACCCGCCAGCATAATCAATAAAGGGTTAGCTCCAGCAGGCGGATGGATGGTATTGGTAAGCATCATAGCTACTATCGATAACCCAACCGCCAGACCTAGCGTCCATTCATGCACACCAAAAAAATGCGCCACAATAAGGCCTAAAGATGCTGTTATTAAGTGACCCGCAACAACATTGCGTGGTTGTGCTAATGGGCTGGTGGGTAATCCAAACAGTATTACCATGGTTGCGCCGAATGGCGCCATTAACCATAAAGCTTCGCTGTGTGAACTTATAAAGCTAAGTGCCGTTATGCAGCCGGTAGCACCTATGCCTGCTAGAAGAGCTGTCTTTTGTTGAACAGGGAAAATCTGCGCAATCTTCATGAAGCAACCTCATGGTAAAAGCTGGAGTAGTGGAGACCGATCTGTCTACCCTGATCATGGTAGACAGATCGGTCTCCAGGCGTCAATATGTTCTAGACAAAATCAATGTGAGGTTTCAGCGTGGAGAGAAGAGAGCAGTTGGTCTCGGTCGCCTTTGGACTATTTTACCGTTATGGGGTGCATGCTATTGGCATCAACCGAGTCATCGCTGACTCAGGCGTGGCAAAGAAAACGCTCTACACTTATTTTTCCAGTAAAGAAGCCTTGGTTGCTGCGACGGTGGATTATCGTGATTCTCAGTTTTTTTCTTGGATCGAAGGACGAACCCAGCGTGCATCTGATGGTCAGGGCGCGATTTATGCTTTGTTCGATGCGCTTGATGATTGGTTTAATGAGAGGGAAAAGCTGATACATGCTTTCCATGGTTGTTATTTCATCAATGTGAGTGCTGAATTCAGCGATTTAAGCCATCCCATTCACCAACAATGCGCTAGCCACAAAAGAGCAATGCTTGGTTTGATAAGACTATATGTTTCGCGGTTATTCTCGGATGACAAAACGGTGACTATGCTGTCGGAAGCCATAGCAGTTTTAAAAGAAGGAGCGACCATCCAGGCCCATGTTATGGGAGATTTGAAAGCAGCTGTAAAAGCTAAGGTCATCGTTACAGAGTTGTTGACAACTAGACTAGGGCATTAGTCCGGACTAGTGATAGATAGTTGACTCACAACGTCTACTCCATTCCATAGCGATATACTTACTGATTTTGCTGAATAAGAAACGCAATCCCATGACAACGGCACAGGATGAACAGAGGAGCATGAAGCCTAACGTCCCCTTAGCTAGGCTTGGCTATGCGGGATGTGCCTGCTTGCTGCCCGAGGTGCAGACCATTTTGGCTGGCATCGCAGTCTGCGGCCAGGAATCTAAAAACGCCTTGGCTTCATAAAGCCAAAGCGTTCCTTTTCTATTGATTTACCAACCTATCCGTTCAACGCTTCTTGCGTGATGGCTTTTTCTCGGCATTGGCCGGCGTGCTTTCCTCTTCGCCGTTGCCACCGTTGGGGAAGTGAGCACGCACCAGCTCCAGCAGGCCTTGAGTGGAGGTGTCGAAGTCAGCGGCGTTGGTGTCGATGCGTTCGCTGATCTCACCGGCGATGCGCTTGCCGAGCTGTACGCCCCACTGGTCAAAGGAGTTGATGTTCCAGATTACCCCTTGCACGAATACCTTGTGCTCGTAGAGCGCAATCAGCGCGCCCAGGTTTTTTGGCGTTAGCTCATCCAGCAGTAGGGTGCTTGAAGGGCGGTTGCCGGGGCAACTGTAGGGGTCGTGCTGGCTTAGCTCTTTGCTATCGCCTTGGCTGCCTTCCATAAAGGCGTTGGCTTGGGCGAGCATATTGGTCAGTAGGGCGAAGTGGTGGTCTTCCACGCCGGGCTCGGGCTTGAGCGAGGCGATAAAGTCGATGGGCACGTAGCGGGTGCCCTGGTGCAGTAGCTGGAAGAAGGCGTGCTGGCCATTGGAGCCGGTTTGCCCCCATACAATCGGGCCGGTTTTGTAGTTCACCGGGTGGCCGAAAATATCCACCGACTTACCGTTTGACTCCATATCCAGCTGCTGCAAAAACGAAGGCAGTTGGTTCAGCGCCTGGTCGTAAGGCACGATGGCTTGGGTCTCAGCGCCAATAAAGTTGATGTACCAAATACCAATCAGTGCCATCAGCACGGGCATGTTTTGCGAGAAGGGCGCGTTGATGAAATGGTTATCCATCTCATGAGCGCCTTCCAGCAGCTCAATAAAGCCTTCGAAGCCAATCGAAAGCGCAATCGGCAGCCCGATGGACGACCACATGGAGTAGCGTCCACCCACCCAGGCCCAGAACTCGAATACGTTCTCTTCACGAATGCCGAACTCCATGGCCGCTTTGCGGTTGGTAGAGGCGGCAATAAAGTGCGCGCCCACATCGGCGTCTTCGCCAGCGTTCTCCAGGAACCAGCGCCGCGCGGTTTTGGCGTTTAGCAGTGTCTCCTGTGTAGAGAAGGTCTTGGTAGAGACGATAAACAGCGTAGTGGCTGGGTCAAGGCGCGAGAGCACCTTCTGAATATGAGTGCCGTCCACGTTGGAGACGAAGTGGAAGTGCAGCTCCGGGTGGCGGTATTTGAGCAGCGCACGCACCGCCATGTTGGGGCCAAGATCCGAGCCGCCAATGCCGATATTGACCACATCTTTAATGCGTTTGCCGCTGTAGCCTTTCCATTCACCGCTGCGCACCGCTTCCGAGAACAGCTTGATCTGCTCGCGGGTGCGGGTGATCTCCGGCATGACATCTTCGCCGTCCACATAGACTGGCTCATCGCCTAAGTGGCGCAGCGCCGTGTGCAGCACCGGGCGGTTTTCCGTCACGTTGATAATATCGCCGGAGAACATCTGTGCCCGGCGCTGTACAAGTGCGGAGTGGTCGGCTAGCTCAATCAGCTTGGTAAGCACTTCATCGGAGACGTGGTGCTTGGAGTAGTCAAGAAACAGACCGCCCACCCGTAAGCTCATTTTCTCAAAGCGCTGCGGGTCATTGGTGAAGTAGTCACGAATGCGGTCGTTGGCGGTTTTGTCGCGCAGGCGGTCAAGCGCCTGCCAAGTAACACTACGCGTGAGCTGAAACATAGGGCGATCCGTTTGTTATAAATGAGTTGGATGATCAAAAAGTAGGCTATGTAAAAATACTACATAAATAATGACAAAGAGTAGAGGGTACCGATGATGTGAAAAGGGATTAATTGCGGAAAGCGACGTATTTAAAAACGATATGTTTAAAAAACGACCCATTTAAAAGGGCAGGCTTGTTCACCTGCCCTAGTTCTTGCGAAAAGTCTTCTTGCGAAAAGCCTTCTTGCGAAAAGCCGTTAAGCAGCAACGGCTACCTGGGCTGCACCACGCTTGATAAACGCATAGCCTAAACCCGTCACCAATGAGCCAGCGACAATAGCGCCAAGGTAGAGTAGCGCCGGAGTAATGGCGTTGGGAATCAGCAGGACAAAGATGCCGCCGTGAGGCGCCATGAGCTGCGCACCGACCAGCATTGATAGGGCACCAGTGAGTGCGCCGCCCACCATACAGACTGGGATCACGCGAAGCGGGTCTTTGGCGGCGAAAGGTATTGCGCCTTCACTGATAAAGCAAAAGCCCAGTACAAAAGAGGCTTTGCCCGCTTCGCGCTCCGGTGCCGAGAACTTGTTGCTGGCGACAAAGCTGGCAATGCCCATACCAATGGCAGGCACCATCCCCGCTGCCATAATCGCCGCCATAGGGCCGTAGGTTTCTGAAGCCAGCAGTCCCACGCCGAAGGTGTAGGCGGCTTTGTTGACCGGGCCACCCAGATCGAAGCACATCATCGCCCCCAGCAGAATGCCTAGCAGCACCGCGTTGGTGGAGCCCATGGATTCCAAAAAGCTGGTCAGCGCATTAAGCAGCGCTGCGACCGGTTCGCCAATCACGTAGATCATGGTCAGGCCGGTAACCAAGCTGGCAACCAGTGGAATGATCAGGATTGGTTTGAGCGACTCAATGCTAGAGGGCAGTTTGACATAGCGGGTCACCGCTAGGGCCACGTAACCGGCTAAGAAGCCCGCCAAAATACCGCCGATAAAGCCGGAGCCGATATTGGCCGCCAGCATGCCGCCAATCATACCCGGTGCGATGCCGGGACGGTCGGCGATGGAATAGGCGATATAGCCTGCCAGCACTGGAATCATCAGCGCAAAGGCGGTGCCGCCACCGATCTGCATTAACGCCGCGGCCAGTGTGCCTTCCTGCTCAAAAGCTTCAATGCCAAACACAAAGGAGAGCGCAATCAGCAGGCCGCCCGCCACGACCATCGGCAGCATAAAGGAAACGCCGGTGAGCAGGTGCTTGTAAACGCCTTTCTCTTTAACGCTCTTATTCGCGGTACCTGCATTGCTACTGCCGCTCTCAATGGCGGCCTCGCTGAGTGCGGCTTCAAGTGTGGGGCGCGGCTTTTTCAGCGCGTTGCCGGTAGAGGTGCGGTAGATGCGTTTGCCTGCAAACCGCGACGGATCAACATCGATATCGCAGGCCAGTACGACGACGTCGGCCTCGGCAATCTCTTCTTCAGTTAGCTGAGACTGGGCACCTACCGAGCCTTGGGTTTCCACGCGAATGGCGTGGCCCATGGCTTTGCCCGCTTCCGCTAGCGCTTCAGCGGCCATAAAAGTGTGGGCCACGCCGGTGGGGCAGGCGGTGACGGCGACAATTTTCTTACCACCCGGCTTGCTGGCGGGGACGTCGGTGGGCGTGGCAGTAGGCGGAGTGTAGATAGGTGCTTCACGCTTGGCCTGAGCCAGAAAGCCGCTTGGATCCGGAAGAGCGCTGGCGATGGGCGCCTGGAAGAGCCGTTTGCCCTCAAAGCGTTCTGGGGCAGGTACGTGATCAGCGGCAACCACAATCAAATCGGCGTTGTCGATCTGCTCGGCAGTCGCGGCTTGCAGCGGCGCTATTTCAGCGTGCATTTCCACATGCACGGACCAGCCTTGGCGCTGGGCGGCTTGCTCTAGCCGCTTAGCCGCGAGGAAGGTTGTCGCCATGCCGCTGGGGCAGGCGGTAATCAGAATAATGTTCATAGCGTGGCTCCCTCGGTGATGGTGTCGTCAAGACGCCGTATCCGGGTGTGTTGTTGGAGTGAGTCGAAATCGGCAGCGTGGGGGTTGCCCACGCCAACGTGGCGCACGGCCTCGGCCGAGAGTGCAGTGGCAAAGCGCAGGGTTTGTTCGGCTTCTTGCTGGCCGTTCTGGTGAGTCAGCAGCCCGTGGAGCATGCCCGCAACAAAGGTATCGCCGGCGCAAACGGTATTCGTCGCGGTAACCTTGGGGGGAGTGGCGTGCCAGGCACCTTGAGCGTTAACCCATAGCACCCCTTCGGCACCGGCTGAAATAAGCGCATGGGCGATGCCGCTTTTATGCAGCCGTTTGGCCGCATTCAAACGCGCATCAGAAGAAGACATCTCCTCGCCCGCCCACTCCGCCAGTTCGTTTTCATTAGGCTTAACACCGGCAGGGTGAGCCGCTATCGCGGCATTGAGCGCTGGGCCGCTGGTATCTACCCAAAGCGGCACGCCGCTAGCGTTTAAATGGCTTAACAGCGCGCTGAAATCAATCAGTGACAACCCAGGGGGCAGGCTGCCCGCCACGACGACCGCTTCGGGTGGCGTCGCGCTGGAAAGCTCGGTATTTAGCGTGTCGATCAGCGCCTGCAAATGCGTGGCGTCAATGGGCATGCCGGGGCCATTAATATCGGTAACGCGGCCGCTCTGTTCCGCAATTTTGGCATTAATACGGGTTTCTCCCGGCACACGCACAAAGGCGTCGGTCAGGGAGTACTGAGTAAATGCCAATTGAAAGGGAGCGTCGTTATCGGCACCTAAAAAGCCGCTGACGGTGACGTCGTGACCAAGGCCTGCCAATACGCGGGCAACGTTAACGCCTTTGCCCGCTGCTTCTAATTGGGCGCTAGTGGGGCGGTTGACGCTGCCCAGCACCAAGGCGTCAAGGTTAAACGCCAAATCCAGTGCCGGGTTCAATGTAATGCATAGCACGCGGGCCATTAGCGCGCCTCCAGTGCATCGCGCACTTCATCGCTAGTCGCCTGATTCAGCGCTAACTGAGCGCTGGCTTGGGCATCAGCGAAGTCAAACTCGCGCAGGCGGGCTTTGACCAGCGGAATCTGCCGAGCGCTGACGGAGAGCTCGTCAACGCCAAGGCCTACCAGCACCGGAATAGCCACGGCGTCTGAGGCTAATTCGCCGCACACGCCGACCCATTTACCTTGGGTGTGGGCAGCCGCCACGGTCATTTGAATCAAACGTAGCACAGCAGGGTGCAAACCATCGGCTTGGGCAGAGAGCTCTGGGTGGCCGCGGTCGATAGCCAGGGTGTACTGAGTCAAGTCGTTAGTGCCTACCGAAAAGAAGTCGACTTCGGCGGCGAGGCTGGGCGCGAGCAGCGCGCTAGAGGGTATTTCAATCATCACCCCCAACTGCACATCAGTGGCGCGCTGGGAAGTAGGGATCTCTAGAAGCAAACGGTCATAAATGACTTTGACAGCGCGGAACTCGGCGATATCTTTGACCATCGGCAGCATAATACGTAGCGGCTGATGGGTACTGGCCATCAGTAGGGCCCGTAGCTGTGTTTCCAGTACCTCGGGCTGGGTCAGCGCTAAGCGAATGCCACGCAAGCCCAAGAAAGGGTTGTCTTCCTGGGGCACTGGCCAGTAGGGCAGCGGTTTGTCGCCGCCTACATCTAGAGTGCGAGCCACCAGCGGGCGTCCATCCAAGGCGTCAATCGCCTGGCGGTACTCGCCAATTTGGGTGGCTAAGTCCGGGGCGCTGGCGTGGGCCATAAACAGAAATTCAGTGCGCAGCAGGCCAACGCCTTCGGCACCGCGTTCCACCGCATCGGCGGCGTGGGCAGTGTTGCCTAAATTCGCCGCGACTTCGACACGATGACCGTCGCGAGTTTGGGCGATCTCAAAGCGTGTTTCCCAGGCGTCGGCTTCACGCTGCTGATGTTCTTGCAGCTGCTTCTCAGCACGCTGTAAGCGTTCCTCTGAGGGCTGCGGAGTCACACGACCTCGCTCGCCGTCCAGAATCATCATGCTGCCGTTATGCAAATTCATTACTGCTTGGCCTGCGCCGACGACGGCAGGGATGCCCAATGCCCGAGCCAAAATGGCGCTGTGCGCAGTGGCGCCACCGCGTACGGTAAGCAAGCCATGCACCCGCGATGTATCCAGGCGAGCGACATCAGAAGGGCCGATATCGTCCATGACCAGAATGTAGGGATGATCCGGCGGTTCGGGTAGCGTCACATCGCAGAGCACACCGAGTACCCGGCGGCCTACATCACGAAGGTCGGCGGCGCGTTGGGCCAGCAGGCGGTCGGCGAGCATCTCCTGGGCGTGAGCTGCGGTTTCAATCGCCTCCCACCAGGCGGCCTGGGCCGATAAGCCATCGCGAATGCCTTCTGCCGTCGCTTGGTAAAGCTCGGGGTCGTCGAGCATTTCCTCGTGCATCGAGAGAATATCGGCAACCTCAGCGCCAGGGGCATCGCGCACTAGGGTCTGCAACTGGGTGCCCGCCACTTTTAATGCCTCGCGCAGGCGGACCAGCTCATGCTCTGGATCGTCGCTGTGCTGAGGATAGTCAAACGTCAAGGGACGAATCACAAACACCGGTGCTATCGCCAAACCAGGGGAAGCAGCTACCCCAGTGTGGGGCGTGTCGCTGGCTAATGGCGTCACGCTGGGTGCTTGCGTATCAACGGCGGCGTTGTCTTCGCGCCCACCGTCAAACGGCGATACTTTTTCCCCCAGGCCGTCTTCAACCGCGGCGGCGACGGCTTCTAAGGCTTCGCTTGCTTGCTCCCCTTCGGCTGACAGCACCAGCCACTGGCCACGTCGTGCGCCCAAACCAATTACTTTGGTTAGGCTAGCCGCGGAAACCGGCGTCGCGCTGCCTTCTTCCAGGCGTACATTAATTGGCATGTGCTGTGAGCGAGCCACCTGCACCAGCTGTTTCGCCGGGCGGGCGTGCAGGCCGTGCGTATTAAGAACTCTAACGCGATGGGTGTGTGTATTGGCAGTCTCTCCTGCCAGGGAGGCTAGCAGTTGCGCGCTGGTTTTGCCCACTAGGCTCTGACTTTCACCGTTTTCTATCACTGCCATCAGTTGCTCTAGCAGCGGGCGGTGGGCATCGCCGTGAGCAGCTAAACAAAACAACGCATGTATTGGATGGTCAGCGCTTTCCAGGTTTTGTTCAGCAGGTGTGGCCACTCCTAGCGCGGGCTGATTAACGCCCTGGGCACTGCTGGCCAGCCACAGCCCTTTGCCCAGCCAGGTCGGCTGCGCTGCGGCGACGGCGGAAATAAAGCTGTTATCGACACAGCCGCTTTGGCGTAAGCGGGCGGCTGCAGCTAGGGCGAGTTCCTGTGGGTCTCGGGCGGGAAAATTGACGCACAGAGTATCGGCATCCAAGCGCGGTTCTAAGGCTGGTTTGGAAAGCAGCCGCGCTACATCTGCCGCGGAGGTGGCATTGGCCAACTGCTCGGAAACGCCCTCGCGATCCAGCACGTGAGTGAGCTGGCGCAGGATATCCAGGTGTTCATCGTTCTGGGCAGCGATGGTGACCAGTACATGCACCTGCTGGCCGTCGTGCCACTCGATCCCCTGGGGAAACTGCAACACCCTCACCCCAGTTTGTTTCACATACTGGCGGCTTTCTGGCGTACCGTGGGGGATTGCAATGGCGTTGCCTAGAAACGTTGAGGATTGCGCCTCACGGGCGTGTAGGCCGTCGCGGTACTCGGCCTCAACCAATCCGGCGTCAACCAGCGCCTCAGCGGCACTGTCCAGCGCGGTTTGCCAGCTGTCAGCGTGGCTGTCTAGCAAGATGTCATCGGAGCCGAGTGTCAACATAGTATTCTCCTGTAAACGCGCACTGCCGATTTTAGTAGGTCAACGTCGAAGCAGAGCCGAGTACATAAAGTGATCGTCGTTACATGATCATGGTAATGGCGTTGATGCCAGTGAGATGAACCGTGCCGTTTCAGTCGGTTTATCCTTGCCATTAAATCTGGGTATGGTGCTATGCTGAATCGATTCACTGAATGACACAAGGCTTGGGCGTTTAGACTTTGGTCTGGTGGGCGCTAACTTGCTGATAAACTGCTTGGTTACATTAAGGGAGACCCGAATGACTCTTGCCGATATTGCCCGGCTAGCCGGCGTCTCGCGCACGACCGCTAGCTATGTGATTAATGGTCAGGCCGAGCAGCGGCGCATAAGCGCAGCGACGATTGAAAAAGTGATGACGGTGGTTCGCCAGCACCGCTATCACATTGACCCCCAGGCGGCTGCGCTGCGCCGGGGTGCAAGTCGGTTGCTGGGGCTTATCGTGCCGGATCTGGAGAACATCAGTTATGCCCGCCTAGCTAAACGCTTGGAGCGTGGCGCACGGGAACAGGGCTATCAGCTGTTGATCGTAAGCTCTGATGACTGCGCCGAGAGTGAACGAACACTGGCGTTGGCGCTGCGTGCCCAGCGCTGTGAGGTGTTGATCACCGCTAGCTGTTTGCCCAGCGACGACACTTTTTATGCCGACCTGGTAGACGAAGGCTGGTGCGTGGTGGGAATGGATCGGGGCCTCAATCCGGCGCGCTTCGCCAGTGTCGTAAGTAACGATCAGGAGGCGGCAAAGACGTTGACCCGCTCGGTGATCGGCGCGGCAACCAAACGTGTTGCCTGGTTGGAAGCGATGCCGGATCTGTCGGTTAGCTGCGAACGGCGGGCGGGGTTTCAGGCAGCCCTTGAAGGCAGCATGATAGCGCCGCTTTATCTAACCGGATCCCACTATGAGCGCAGCGAAGGGGCGCGTTTAGCGATTCAACTGCTGGACGAGCAAGGCGGTGCCGACGCCCTGGTGACGGCGTCCTATACACTGATGGAAGGGGTGTTTGATGTGTTCCTAGAGCGTGGCGGCCTGCCGGGAAATATGCGGTTGGCCACCTTTGGCGACCACCGGCTGCTGGATTTTCTTCCTCAGCCCGTGAACTCGGCGCTACAGGATTATGACCGTATCGCCGAGTTAACGTTGAGCTGCGCCCTAGCCGCCATGAACGGCCAGTATGAGAGCGGGCTGCAGGTAGTGGCGCGCCATCTGCACCGGCGTTAAACCGTGCGCGCCTGGGCCCAAGCGGCTGCATCGGGTATCGACATGTCGTAGCTCTCGCTCAAGTAGGGCGAGGAGAGTAGAAAGTCGGCGCTCGCCGCATTGCAGGCGACCGGTACATTCCACAGTGCCGCTAAACGCAGCAGCGCTTTGACATCCGGGTCGTGGGGCTGGGGCGAGAAGGGATCCCAAAAGAAGATCAACACATCCAGCCGCTGCTCCGCAATCCGTGCGCCAATCTGCTGGTCTCCGCCTAGGGGGCCGCTCATTAAACCCTCGACATCTAATCCTAACGCGGTTTTAAGCCGCTTAGATGTTGTGCCTGTCCCGATCAGTTCGTGCTGGCTCAGCGTATCCTTCCAGCGGGTTGCCCATTCCAGCATTTCGCTCTTCTTGCCATCGTGGGCAATCAGCGCAATACGCTTGCGCGGTTGCAGGGTGCGGATGGCCTGGCGGGGCGGTTGCGCGTCACTCATTTGGTTACTTCCCTCATGGTTCTATTGTCTTTCGGTCTTATGGCCGAATGGCTTTTTTCTTGTTAAAGGTCGCAAAAGCTAAAAGCTCGCTATAGAGGTTAGACCGTTACTCACTATCAAAGGCAAGGATTTTCATCGTATTGGTGCCCCCATGGGCATTCATATGGTCGCCGCGAGTGAGAATGACATGCTCGCCCGGGTGGATAAATCCCTGCGCCTGCAAGCATTTCAAAGCCTCTTGGTTAAGGTTGGCCGGATCCATATCGGTGGTGTCGAAAGGTATTGAAACCACGCCACGATAGAGCGCCATGCGTCGTTGGGTGATAGGGCTGTGAGCCAACCCCACGATAGGCAGACCGGAACGAATGCGCGATGCAATCAGCGGTGTATAGCCGGTGGAGGTCATGCAGGCGATGGCGCTGACGCCGGATAAGTGATTCGCTGCATACATCGCCGATAGCGCAATGGTTTCATCGATGCGCTCGAACCCTTCATGAATGCGGTGGCCTGACTCTTGAGCGAGCCGCTCACGCTCGGCACCCAGACAAACGCGGTTCATCGCTTCGATGGTTTCTACCGGGTAATCACCCGCCGCGGTTTCCGCAGAGAGCATGACTGCATCGGTGGCGTCGAGCACCGCGTTAGCCACGTCGAAGACCTCGGCGCGGGTGGGCAGCGGCGACTCGATCATCGACTCCATCATCTGGGTGGCGGTAATGACGGCACGGTTGAGCGTACGTGCGTGCTTGATAATGCGCTTCTGAGTACCAATCAGCGCGGCGTCGCCAATCTCAACGCCCAGGTCGCCCCTGGCCACCATGACCGCCTCAGAGGCTTCAATGATGCCATCCAGCGTAGCATCGTCAGCAACCGCTTCGGCACGTTCAAGCTTAGCCACTAAGCCTATTTCTTTGCCGGCTTCGCCAAGCAGCTCGCGGGCTTCTTGCATATCCGCGGCGCTGCGCGGGAAGGAGACAGCTAAGTAGTCAACGCCGATCTCAATGGCGGTTTTTAGGTCAGCCTTGTCTTTTTCAGTGAGAGCGGGCGCTGAGAGTCCGCCGCCTTGTTTGTTAATGCCTTTATTGTTGGAGAGCTTGCCGCCCACGTGAACGCGGGTATGGACTTCTTGTCCAACTACTTGTGTGACATCGAGTACCAAGCGGCCATCGTCGAGCAGCAGGCGGTCGCCCTCAACAACATCATCGGCCAGGGTTTGATAGTCGCATCCGACGCGGTCTGCGGTGCCACTGTTGGCGTCCAGTGCCATATCCAAGACAAACGGCTGGCCGACCTCGAGTTTGACGGCGCCCTCGATGAAACGAGCAATACGAATTTTTGGCCCCTGCAGGTCGCCCAGGGCAGCAACGCTGCGGCCAAGGCCCTCGGCGATCTCGCGCACTTCGCTTAAGCGACGGCGGTGATCATCCGCCGAGCCGTGGGAGAAGTTAAGCCGTACCACATCCACACCGGCTTTTAGCATCGCTTCCAGCACGCCGGGGCGATCACTAGCGGGGCCAAGGGTGGCGACGATTTTGGTGCGCCGCAATGGAGTATGAGGGCTGGTCTGCGTGTGGGTAAGATGACTAGTAGACGCCGGAGCTTGTGTATTTGAGGTGGCTTTTGTCACGTGGGCGCTCTCCTTTTTAAGGGTATTGTTGGCGATTTAGTATTGGACTACGATAGCGTTTATATAGTAATTTTACTACATATTGGATTTTTACTAGCCTTTTGGGGCGGTTAAGACGCTATTTATCGGCCTCATGACGCTTAAATACGTATTTTTAGTAATTTTTTTACTAAAGGTACCACTTATTATTATTGGTCAATTGAGGAGCTAACATGACAATAAAAGTTGCAATTAACGGATTTGGTCGTATCGGCCGCAATGTGCTGCGCGCCCTTTATGAAAATAGCTACCGTGACCGTATTCAGGTCGTTGCTATTAACGATCTCGGCGACCCCTCGCTAAATTCCCACCTGCTGCGTCACGACACTGTGCATGGCCATTTTCCTTTTAAGGTAGAACACGACGCCGAAAGCATCACGGTGGATGGTGATCGTATCGCCATCTCTTCGGAGCGCGATCCAGCGCAGCTGCCATGGGCATCGATGAATATCGATCTAGTGATGGAGTGCACCGGGTTGTTTACCAAGCGCGAAGCGGCGGCCAAACATATCGAAGCGGGTGCCAAGCGCGTGCTGATTTCTGCACCCAGCCCGGATGCCGATGCGACGATTGTGTATGGCGTGAATGACCAGGTGTTGACCGCTGAGCACACCGTTGTCTCTAACGCTTCCTGCACCACCAACTGTTTAGCGCCGGTGGCAAAAGCGTTGAACGATGCGGTCGGTATCGAAAACGGTTTGATGACCACGGTGCACGCTTACACCAACGATCAGAATCTGTCGGATGTTTACCATACCGACCCTTACCGTGCGCGCAGTGCCACGCACTCGATGATCCCGACTAAAACCGGCGCTGCTGCTGCGGTGGGCTTGGTGCTACCAGAGCTGGCGGGTAAGTTTGACGGCCTGGCCGTTCGAGTACCGGTAATCAACGTCTCGCTGGTTGATCTGACCTTTACTGCCAGTCGCGATACCACTAAAGAAGAGATTAATGCCATCGTTGAGAAGGCCGCGGCTAACTCGCCGGTATTGGCCGTTAACGCTGAGCCGTTGGTGTCTATTGACTTTAACCACGATGCCAACTCTTCGACCTTCGATGCTAATCACACCCGTGTGAATGGGCGTCTGGTTAAAATTATGGCCTGGTACGACAACGAGTGGGGCTTCTCTAACCGCATGCTGGATACCGCGCTGGCCATGCAGGCGACTGCCAAGTAATGCACTGCTAATTATTGCAATGCTAAGCACTGCAATCTAAGGGCAGGTATCGCCCAGCAGCAGTTCAGTTTGCAGCAGCTGCTGGGCGAGGGGGACGCGGCCAAGAATCATCTGCGCCGCGACCCGCCCTTTACCCACGCTATCCTGGCGCACTGTGGTTAAACGCGGTGCCCGGTACTGCCCTTCTGCAATGCCGTCAAACCCGGTAATGCGTAACTCTTCCGGCACCCGAATACCGCGCTGCTCGGCGAGCGTTAGCGCCGTGAGCGCAATGCGGTCAGACATGCACAGCAGCAGGTCTGGCCGTTTTTCTATGGGCTGGTCGAGAATCTCGGCAATCACCGGCGAGCACACCTCAAAGGTATTCTCCTCGATATTCCAGAGCGGCACTTGCGCCACATCCACACCTTGCTCACCCAGTGCGGTATGAAAGCCCTCAAGGCGGGCGCGGCTGATGGTGCTGGTGTTAGGCAGCAGCGTGTGCTCGGCCGTCACGCGGCCGTTACAGACCTCTTTGGTCAAGCGCAGGTTGATAATTGCCGGGCGTTTGGGCAATTGGCTAAGCGCATGCTGGGCGATTTTATAGCTAGCAGCGGTGTCATCGATATGCACCGTCGGGCAGCCTTCAATATCAAAATCAACGGCCACCAGGGTGCGCTGGGCGGGCAGTTCATCCAGCAGTTTATTGTTGGGCATTAACCCGTAAACGATAAAGCCATCGGCGATATTGGCGGAGCCCGGCGGCTGTGAGGCGTGGCCGCGACCCGGCAATAACAGCAGCGTGTGGCCGTGGGCATCGAGAACCTCGGCGACCCCTGATAAAAACTCGCTGGCCACGGCGTCGTTCAAACTGTAGGTAAGGCTTTCTGCAAGAATCACCGCGATAATCCGCGAGCGGCCGGTGCGCAAGCTGCGCGCTTTGGCGTCAGGGCCGCTGTACCCCAGCCGTTTGGCCTCTTTGAGTATGCGTTCGCGCAGGGCTGGCGAGAGCTGATCCGGCCGGTTAAAGGCGTTGGAAATCGTCGCAGTGGAGACGTTGAGTTCCTGCGCAAGATCCTTGAGTGTCATACGGCGCTGATCAGTCACGGTACTTCCTTTACAGGCTTTTTTAATAATTGAAAATTTAGCTATTCAAAAGGTATGGATAATAAAATCGACCCGCTGAATGTTGCCACTCCCCATGATAAGCGAAAGGGAAGTTAGGCACACACAGAGGGTCGTTAATGCGGGTATCTTGGTTGTCTCTCGTGCTTAAGCCGCTGCTTGTTGAGTGGATAGCATTAGTGCTGCACCGTTCTCATCGAATAAGTGTACTTTTTCCCAATCTGCTGCGAGTGATACCTGCTGGCCTTCCCGCCACTGACTGGGGGCTTCGCTGCGATGGATCAGCAGCGTGTCGCCCTCTTTGGGTTCAAGGTAGACGTAAACCTCGTTACCTAAATACTCGACGTTGACGATATCGAAACAGTTGTCATCGGTGGGCGCCGCTAAGCATAGGTGCTCTGGGCGAATGCCGAGGGTCAACGCTTCGCCGCTTTGCCGCTGCTGGGCGTTCTGGGGCAGGGCGAGTTCGCCAATTCCCGCAGCTCGCACACGGCAGCCGTTAGCGTCACCAACGAGTAATTCAGCAGGCATGAAGTTCATGGTAGGGGAACCGATAAACCCGGCAACGAATTTCGTCGCGGGGCGCTGGTACAGCTCGTGGGGGCTGCCTACCTGCTCAACGTGGCCGCCATTGAGTACTACAATTTTGTCGGCCAGGGTCATGGCTTCGACCTGGTCGTGGGTGACGTAAATCATGGTTGAACCCAGGCGGTTATGCAGCCGGGCGATCTCGTTACGCATTTGTACCCGCAGCGAGGCATCCAGGTTGGAGAGCGGCTCGTCAAATAGCAGAATGCGCGGTTCACGCGCCATGGCTCGGCCCATGGCCACCCGCTGGCGCTGACCGCCAGAGAGCGCCTTGGGTTTGCGGTGGAGCAGCTCTTCTAGCTGCAGAATCCTGGCGGTAGCCATTACCCGCTCATGAACTGTTTCCTTGGTCGCTTTAGCCAGCTTTAAGCCAAACGCCATGTTGTCGTAAACGGTCATATGCGGATAGAGCGCGTAGGACTGAAACACCATGCCGACGCCGCGCTCCCGGGGCGGTAGGTCGTTGACGACCGTCTCGTCTATGCAGAGATCGCCATCGCTGATCGATTCCAAACCGGCGATCAGGCGTAAAAGCGTTGACTTGCCGCAGCCGGAGGGACCGACGAAGACCACAAACTCACCGTCGCCAATGTGTAGGTCAATATCGTTAATAATATGATCGCGGCCAAACACCTTGTTGACCTTATTAAGCGTAACACTTGCCATGGGTGACTCCTTGCCGACCTCAACGCTTGAGTCGCGTCAGGTCGGCTTGTTGTTGTGGGTTAAGGCTTTAACATTAAGCGACGCGCATAAAAGCCGCTTGATAGCCTGGTAGCGTCAGCCTGTTACCGTCACGCTGGGTGTTAAAGCCGTGGCCCTGCAAATCGCTTTCAATTGTTAATGGCAGGCTAACCGTCTGCGCCTCGTTGGTGAGATTGAAAACGCACAGCACTGTTTCATCACCTTTTTGTCGGCTAAAACCGAGCAGCGTTTCGCCCACATCGACCAGCGTTAAGTCACCATCGAATAGTGCGGGGTGCTGGCGGCGGAAGGCCAGCATGTTGCGCAGTGCATTCAAAGTGGAGTTGGCATCACCCTGTTGGCGGCTAACCGCCATATCCCGATGACTGGCCTCCATGGGTAGCCAAGGTTCAACGCTGGAAAAACCGCCATGTTCGCTGTCGTTCCAGGGCATGGGCGTGCGGCAACCGTCGCGGCCTTTAAATTCCGGCCACAGCACTTTGCCGTAAGGATCCTGAATGCGTTCAAACGGCACGTCGGCTTCCGGCAGACCGAGCTCTTCGCCTTGATAAAGGCAGACGCTACCGCGCAGCGAGCAGAGCATGGCCAGCATTACCTTGGGATAAGCGCGTGGATCCTCATCGGCTCCCCAGCGGGTGGCACTGCGCACCACATCATGATTGGAGGTTGCCCAGCAGGGCCAGGCGTCGCCCGCCAGGCGCTGAAAGCGCTCCAGTACTTCATGAATATAGCGCGCCGAGTGGGGCGTGTTGAGCAGGTCGAAGGTGTAGGCCATATGCAGCTTGTCGCCACCGGCGGTGTACTCGGCCATGCGCTCAAGCGGGTTATCGTCGCCAATTTCGCCCACGGTCGTGGTACCGGGATACTCGTCCATCAGCGCCCGTAGATCTTTCAAGAAGTCGAGGTTTTCGGGGCGGCTCAGGTCGTAGACGTGGCGCTGCCAAGTGTAGGGATTGCTATCCGGTGCGCCCAGGGTTTTAGCTTCGCCCTTGGGGACCGGCGGATTGTCGCGCAGCTCGGCATCGTGGAAGTAGAAGTTGACGGTATCCAAGCGGAAACCGTCCACGCCCAGCTCCAGCCAGAAACGCATATTGTCCAACTGCGCCTGACGTGCTTCCGGGTTATGAAAGTTAACGTCCGGCTGGCTGGTCAGGAAGTTATGCATATAGTACTGCTGGCGACGGGAATCAAACGTCCACGCCGGGCCGCCGAAAATTGATAGCCAGTTGTTGGGTGGCGTACCGTCGGGCTTGGGGTCGGCCCAGACAAACCAGTTGGCTTTAGGATTGCTGCGGTTTTGGCGACTCTCCTGAAACCAGGCGTGTTGATCCGAGGTGTGGCTTATGACCTGGTCGATCACTACCTTTAAGCCCAGCGAGTGAGCTTTTGCCAGCAGCGCTTTAAAATCTTCCAAGGTGCCGAACATGGGATCGACATCGCAATAATCGCTAATATCGTAGCCAAAATCGAGCATCGGCGAGGTAAAAAACGGCGATAGCCAAATGCCGTCCACATTGAGGGAGGCAACGTAATCGAGTTTTTCGGTAATACCGTTAAGATCGCCAATACCGTCGCCGTGGCTATCCATAAAGCTGCGCGGGTAGATCTGGTAAATAACCCCGCCGCGCCACCAGAGTGTGTTGTCTTGCCCAGTTGTGGCGTCTTGCCCCGTTGTAGCGACTTGCATCGTAGAGTCCATCGTTGACATAAAAAAATTCCTTATCCTTTAACGGCGCCTGCAGTAAGGCCTGACACAATGCGGCGCTGGAAGATAATCACCAATACGACCAGTGGCACCGTGACCACCACAGAAGCGGCCATAATCGGCCCCCAGGGCAGTTCGTAGGCACTGCCGCCTGACAGCAGCGCAATAGCAACGGGGACCGTGCGCTGGTCATCGGTCAGCGTGAAGGTGAGGGCAAACAGAAACTCGTTCCAAGCGGCGATAAATGCCAGCAGGCCGGTGGTCGCCATGGCGGGCCACATCAGCGGCAAAAATACTTTCGTGATGGTTATCCAGGGCGTGGCGCCGTCCATGATGGCGGCCTCTTCCAGCTCCATGGGCAGCTGCTTCATAAAGGTGGTCAATACCCATACGGTGAAGGGCAGGGTGAAGATGGTGTAGCTTAAAATCAGCCCGGCGGGATTGTTATAGAGATTGAGCGCACGGATCACCTCAAAAAGCCCCGAAAGCACCGCCACCTGGGGAAACATTGACACCCCAAGAATTACCAGTAGTACCGTGGAGCGGCCCCGAAAGCGCACCCGGCCCAGGGCGTAAGAGGCGGTAATGCCGAGTAGCAGGGCGATAAACACCACGCTAAACGCCACCACAATGGAGTTGAAAATAGCGCGCAGAAAGCTGGTCTGGCTAAAAATGCTGATGTAGTTATCGAAGTTCCAGTTCGACGGCCAAAGCTCGACGCGGAACAGGTCGCTCGACGGTTTTAACGAGGTAACCACCGCGTAGTAGAAGGGGAAAACGGCGTACACCATGATCAGCACAATCAGCGCCCAAAAACCGATGCGCTTGGCTATTTTGGCCAACTGACGCGTATTCATTAGTCGCCTCCCAATTGGATTTGTTTACGCCCCACGTAGAGGTAAGCCACGGTAGCCAGGGCAATGATTAAGAACAGCAGGGTAGAGGCGGCGCTGCCGTAACCGACATCCTGAAACTCGACCAGCTGTTGGCGGGCATAGACCGACATCGACATGGTGCTGGTAGAGTTGGAGGTGAGTACGTAAATAACATCGAAGACGCGCAGTGCATCCAGCAGGCGGAAGATCACCGCAACCATTAACGCCGGGGTAATCAACGGTAGGGTCACCTTGAAGAACACCCGTACCGGGTGAATGCCGTCTACCTCGGCGGCCTCGTAGCAATCCTTGGGCAGCATCTGCAGAGCCGCAAGCACCAGCAGCGCCACGAAGGGAATGGTTTTCCACACATCGACCATAATCACCGCCCACATGGAGTAGGCGGCGTTCGCCGTCCACGCGATGGGGGCATCGATAATGCCCACGTTCATCAGCAGGTGATTGATGATGCCGAATTGGTCGTTGAGCATCCACGCCCACATTTGCGCAGAAACGATGGTGGGGATTGCCCAGGGAATCAGCACCGCAGCGCGCACAATTACCCGCCCCTTAAACTCGGCGTTCAAAATCAGCGCCACAATCACCCCGAAAACCACTTCCAGCGATACCGACACCACCGAGAAGTAGACGGTGTTCCATACCGACTGCCACCATACCGAATCGGCCAGTACCCCATACCAGCGGCCATTGTCATAGACGAGGTAATTCTCAAAGCCAATCAGATTGGCAGCGCCTAAATCTGACAGTGATGCATCGGTGAAGCTGAGAAAAAAGGTGCGCACCAGTGGCCAACCGGCGACCAGGGTTAGCACAATCAGCATGGGGGCTAAAAAGAGCCAGGCGGCTTTAACCCGCTGGCGGCGAACCTTGGTGCCCCGGCGCGGTTTGGTAGTGAAAGAACGCACCCCGGCGGGCGCGTCATCGTGCTTGATGGAGGTCGACATGGAAGGGCTCCAGGGTTACCAGTTGCGACGCTTCAGGCGAGCCAATTCGTCTTCAAGGTCGGCGACCGCTTGAGTGCCATCTTTAGTGCCGGAAAGCACCTCATGGGAAGTGCTGAAGAAGGCGTTACTCACCCGCCCATAGGCATCGCCGGTGGGGGCAGAGGGGCGAGCGACCGCATTGACGAAGGTGTCGTAAAGGGTGCCAAAGAAGGGCACCGCCTCAAGCACTTCGTCATCTTTATAGAGGGCGTCGATAGTGGGGTTGTAAGAGGCCTGTATGGCGCGACGCTTCTGCTCCTCTTCACCGGTCAGGAAGGCGACCAGCTCGGCGGCCAGCTCGGGGTGTTCGCTGTAGCGCGATACGGCCAGATTCCAACCGCCTAGGCCAGCGGCACTTTGGCCGTTTTCGCCACCTGCGGGCAGTTGGGTAACGCCCACATTGCCGCGAACGTCACTGTCTTCGCTTTGGGCCAGCGCCCAGGCGTAGGGCCAGTTGCGCATAAACACCGCATTGCCGCCCTGGAAGACACCGCGTGCTTCCTCTTCGGTGTAATTGAGCACGCCGTTAGGCGAGATATCGCCAATCCAAGAAGCGGCTAAGTCGAGCGCTTCGGCGGCGTGTTCGTTGTTAATGCTTATCTCGCCATCGGCTTCCACAACGGTTCCGCCGCCAAAGCTGGCGACCCACTCAAGGGCGTTAACGGTCAAGCCCTCATAAGCACGGCCTTGAAACACATACCCCTGCATGCGGTCGTTGCCCTCGGCGCGTTCGGCTTCTTTAATTTCGCGGGCAATCTCGGTGAGTTCCTGCCAGGTGGTCGGGGCTTCATGCCCATATTTTTCTAACAAATCTTCGCGGTAGTAGAGCACGCCCGCATCGGTGAACCACGGCATGGCGACTAAGCGGTCATCGATGGTGTTGTTGGTAACGATGGTGTCAAAGTGCCCGGCCGCAGCGTCATCGCCAAGCACTTCGTTGAGATCGAGTAGGTGATTGGCGAGCAGGCCGGGCCACACCACGTCAATTTGCATCACATCGATATCGCTGGAGTTAGCCGAAAGTATCTGTTGGTAGAGCGAAAGGCGCTCAGTGGAGGAGTTGGGCGTTGAAACTACATCAACGCTATGGCCGGTTTTCTCCTCCCAGGCGGCGACGCCTTCCTGGCACAGGGTCAGCTCTGCGCCTACCGCACCACAGGAAATGGTGAGTTCTTCAGCCTGAGCCTGGCTTGTTGCGCTCAGCGTGCTAGCTACTGCGATGGCGGTAGTGATTAAAGTCTTTTTCATAACGGCGTACCTCGATGATTATTGTTGTGGATGGTGTGGCATCTAAATTAGCGTTAATTCACGAACTCAACGTTGGCTCAATCGCTCTCTTAATCTTTATCTTAATCGATTAAGATTGTGCTGCTCAGTTAGCCGCTTTGATCGAGGAAGTTCAATAGCGACTTTTGTCTAACGGAGTTATTCAGTTTTCACTAAATAAAATCGTTCCTTAGACATTAGTCGTTAATTAGCAACTAGCCGTTGGTAAAAAGAGACTTAATCGATTAAGTTTTGTCTGTCTTTCCTAAGGCATTGAGGTGTTTCATGACAGTCGCTCTCCCCTGGGCGAACCGTGCAAGGGAAGTATTATCGATTTGATCTTAATCGATTTAGATAAAAGCGCTTATAAATAGCGGCTTACCAATAACAAAAGGGTACTCAAAACAATGCATAAAATGACATTTAAAACGCCGTTAGCCATTGCTATTGCCGCCGCCAGCTTAGGGATGAGTGGTGTTGCTTCGGCACAAATGACCATGGAACAACGCTTTGCCGAGCTTGAAGCCCGCATTGAAGCCGCCGAACAGCGCGCTGATGCCGCCGAGCGCCGTGCTGAGATTGCCGAGCAATCACAGTCGACTGCCGTGGCGACAGAGAGCGATGCGGAGATCGAAGAGCGTCTGGCCCGGGTGGAACGTTACGCCGATGGCGAAGAGGGCTTATCATTTAACGTTTATGCGCGTTCAGGCTTGTTGATTGGTGAAGATGGTAAAAGCGAGAATGCGGGCCCTTACCTGACACCTGCGGGTGGAGAGGGCGGCGCCGTTGGCCGTTTAGGCAATGAGCCGGATACTTACGCCGAAGCGATTTTCAACTACCGCATGCAGTTCGATAACGGCGCCAAAGCGCTTTACCGCACCATGATTGCTGACGGCACGACCTCCAGCAATGACTGGACCGGTGGTGAGTCTAATCTTAATGTGCGCCAAGTTTTTGCTGAATTCAGCGATCTTCCCAGCTTTACCGGCGCCTTTGAAAACGCCTCTATTTGGGCTGGTAAGCGCTTTGACCGCGATAACTTCGATATCCATTGGCTAGACAGTGATGTAATTTTCCTGGCCGGTACCGGTGGCGGTATCTACGATATGCAGTTGGCAGAGAACTGGAAGTCTAACCTGTCGATTTATGGCCGTAGCTTTGCTGACTATCCGATTGTTGACCGCGAGAATCCCGGTCTTGAAGGCGATACCGACAACCTGATCCTGACCTCCAACAACTACTTCGGTAACTGGCAGTGGATGGTCAACGGTATGTCCGCGGCGGACAACGACGAGCGCGACATTGATGTCGGCCAAACCGCAGCCGATACCGGTTTCCATACCATGATTGCCTATCACGGCGACAGCTTCTTCGGCATGGGCGAGGGTAATTTCAAAGCGGCGGTGCTGCATGGACAAGGGCTGGGTGCCGAAACCAAAAGCCTAGGTTCACGAGGTGATCTCACCGATGACGCTACCTCTACGCGCTTAGCGCTCTACGGCACTACTTATATTGCCCCACAGTGGCGCGTTGCCCCCTCAATTCTGGCTGAAACCAGCGAAGACCGTTATGTCCAAGGTGATAAGTACAACTGGGCGGGCCTTAACGTGCGCCTAGCCAACGAGTTAACGCAAAACTTTGAGATGCAGTACGAAGCGGGCTATCAGTGGATGGATCTAGATCCCCAGGGTTACAGCGGTCGCAACGCGGTCGATGGTGGCTTCAGCAAGTTCACCATTGCGCCCACCTTCAAGCCTGAAGTCGGCGGTTTCTGGCAGCGTCCTGAGATTCGCCTGTTCACCACCTTCAGCGATTGGGATGACGACCTCAACAATTATGGTGCTAGCGCACTGGGCAACGAAGGCTTTACCGGTGGACAGTGGACCTTCGGTGTACAAAGCGAAGTGTGGTTCTAAACGATACGAATTAGTTCGCTTTTAACTGTTTCTTCCGACTGTTTCTTCTCCAATGCACTTTGCCCGCGCCATGTCGCGGGCTTTTTGTTTGCTCGGCGAAGCCAGCAAACCCGGACACCTGAAAGAAGGTGTCGTCACCCCGACTGAGGGGAAGACAATCCGACTGGCAAGGGCGTCACTGGCCAACGGTGGGGTCTCCGGGGCGCCGGCCGGAAGTAAGCCATAGGAGGTTAACGGTACACAACGCAAGTGAACCTGCTTCGGCAGTACAGGTGGGTAAGCGTGCAAAATAGCGCGACGCCCGAGACTCAGTCAGACCTGTACTGTGTTTGAGGGTGGCATCGTTGACAGGGAGCCGGTGCAGTAACCGGGGAAGCCTGGCACCGAGTCCGGCAAAGCCGGAGGTTGTGGTTCAAGGTGAAAGCCAAGGCGACAACAGGTGTGAGGTGGCAGCGGTCCGACGCATCGAATCGTCCGCTACGCGGACGACATCCTGATCCTTTGCGGTTCACAGGCTGGAGCGGAGAATGCGTTGAGGGTGGCCCAACATTATCTGGAGGTTGAGCTGAAGCTGACAGTCAACGCCACCAAGACCCACATCGTGCACAGCGACGAGGGGGTCAAGTTCCTGGGCGTGGTGATCCACACCAAGTACACCCGTATCCAGGAAAAGAAGGTGGTGACACTTAAGCAGAAGGTGAAAGCGTTGACGAAGCGCAATCGAGGTGCGGGACTTGCGGTGATCATCCGCGAGTTGAACCTTGTGCTGCGAGGCTTTGCCAACTACTTCCGGGTAGCGAACTGTGCACGGGTGCTAAAACAGGTGATGAGCTGGATCAGGCGACGACTTCGCTGTCTCCAGCTCAAACAGTGGAAGAAGCCGAGTCGGTTGCATCGAAGGCTTAAACAGCTGGGCTACCGCCCGCCGTTTAAGTTTATCAAGATGCAAAGCTGGCGAAACGCGTCGTCGCCGCTGGCTCATCTGGCGATACCCAATGCCTACCTGCATGACGATCTGAGGTTGCTGGACTTAACCCAGGTCAAAACGGGCATCACTGCCCCCGAGTTCGGGGGTAAGTTAATGGCATGAGCCGTATACGTGGTCCGTATGTACGGTTCTGTGAGTGGGATGAGGCGGTAACGCCTCACCCTACTCGATATTGCGGGCCAATTGAGTATATTAGCCGTGCGGTAGAGATTTAGCCTCTCAAAGCGTCTATCAAAAGAACGTCAAGCCGACTTGGAACAGGCGCTCCACATCGCGGATGCGGCGCTTGTCGATCACGAATAGAATC
The DNA here is from genome assembly GCF_033052795.2 of Halovibrio sp. HP20-59. Taxonomy (NCBI): domain Bacteria; kingdom Pseudomonadati; phylum Pseudomonadota; class Gammaproteobacteria; order Oceanospirillales; family Halomonadaceae; genus Halovibrio; species Halovibrio sp. HP20-59. The sequence continues at coordinate 962 of NZ_JAWJUW020000016.1, read as the reverse complement.
ACGTGGTCGCCGCTCTCCACCATCACATCGCCGTGGGCGATGATGACCTCTTTGCCGCGCACAATCGCACCGATGGTCGTGCCGTCGGGTAGGCCGATATCGCGGATGGTACGGCCCACCACTTTTGATGACTGCTTATCGCCGTGGGCGATGGCTTCAATGGCCTCGGCGGCGCCCCGGCGCAGCGAGTGGACGTTGACGATATCGCCCCGGCGCACGTGGGTCAGCAGGCTGCCAATGGTCGCCTGTTGGGGAGAAATAGCGATATCGATCTCGCCCCCCTGCACCAAGTCCACATAGGCGGCGTTGTTGATCAGCGTCAGCACCTTCTTCGCCCCTAAGCGTTTAGCCAGCAGCGACGACATGATATTGACCTCGTCGTCGTTGGTCAGCGCGCAGAAGATATCGCACTCTTCGATATTCTCCTCTTCCAGCAAGCGCTTGCTGGTGGCGCTACCGTGGAGCACCACGGTGCGATCCAAACGCTCAGACAGCGTGGTGCAGCGCTCCAGGCTATGCTCAATGATCTTGACCTGGTGGCTATGCTCCAGGTGCTCCGCCAGCCGCTCGCCGATGTTGCCACCCCCGGCGATCACCACGCGACGGAAATCCCGCTCGACCCGGCGCAGCTCGCTCATCACCGCGCGAATATCCCGGCGAGCAGCAAGGAAGAACACCTCGTCGTCGGCTTCGATGACCGTATCACCACGGGGGATAATCGGTCGGTTACGGCGGTAAATCGCCGCCACCCGGGTATCCACGTTGGGCATATGGCGGCGCAAAAAGGCCAAGTCCTGACCTACCAGCGGGCCGCCGTAGAAGGCTTTCACCGCCACCAGCTGTACCAAGCCGCCGGCAAACTCCAATACCTGTAGGGCACCAGGATGCTCAATCAGGCGGCGTACGTGGTCGGTGACCACCTGCTCGGGGCTGATCAGTACATCAATAGGGATCGCTTCGTG
>NZ_JAWJUW020000015.1:0-89993 GCF_033052795.2 Halovibrio sp. HP20-59 | reverse complement strand
TGCGCCCGGGAGGATTCGAACCTCCGACCCCCTGATTCGTAGTCAGGTACTCTATCCAGCTGAGCTACGGGCGCATACCTTGTGCGTAACAAGTTACCTTACCTTTTAGCCATGCAATTGGCGGAGAGAGAGGGATTCGAACCCTCGATAGGGCTATAAACCCTATACTCCCTTAGCAGGGGAGCGCCTTCAGCCACTCGGCCACCTCTCCTCAACGGCACGGCGCGAATATTACCGATTTAGGCTTACGCTGTCTAGCCTTGCGCCGATTTTTTTCGCGCCGCCTTACCTTACCCGCAACACATAACAGGGCGGTACGCGGTAGAAACAGGGGTATAACCCTTAATCCACCTCGTTCTCACTGTCTCTTTCGCGCTGAATACGCTGATAGATTTCTTCGCGGTGGACCGCTACATCTTTCGGCGCATTAACACCAATACGCACCTGATTTCCCTTCACCCCTAGCACGGTGACAGTGATTTCATCGCCGATCATCAGGGTTTCGCCAACACGGCGAGTCAATATGAGCATGGCTGATCTCCTTCTCAGACGTTTTTGTGCAACGGGCTGTGTCTACCGGGGCACCACCATGCCATTATGCGGCATAGCAGCGCCTGTCACCAATGGCTCCGGCTCCATGACACCTTAACCTCCCGTTGAAAGAAAGCCCACGACCACAAGGCAGCGAGTACCCATCAGCGTAGAAGGTTTAAGGTATTAGTGTTATTCAGATTCGATATCTGACTTATCTAGGCCAAACGCTTTGTGTAACGCGTTAACGGCCAGCTCCATATGCTTCTCATCAATCACTACCGAAATTTTGATTTCAGACGTTGATACCATACGGATATTGATGTTTTCGTCAGCCAGCACGCGGAACATTTTCGACGCAACACCCGCGTGTGAGCGCATACCCACACCCACTAACGAGACCTTGGCAATATTGTCGTCACCACGCAGATCACCACCACCCAGATCAGGAATCACCGTCTCTTCAAGCAGTTTTTTGGTGGCCTTATAATCGCCTTTGGCGACAGTGAAGGTGAAATCAGTATAGTCGCCAGCAGGCGCCACATTCTGCACGATCATATCGACTTCGATATTGGCATCGGCGATCGGGCCAAGAATACGCGACGCCACACCTGGTACGTCCGGAGTGTTAAGAAGCGTTAATTTCGCTTCGTTTTTCGTAAAGGCGATACCGGAGATCAGTGGTTCTTCCATGGTGTCCTCGTCTTGGTCTGCTTCTGCAATAATTAGGGTACCGGGGCCGTCTTCAAAGCTCGACAGCACCCGCAGGGGCACATTGTATTTTCCGGCAAACTCTACCGCGCGAATCTGCAGCACTTTAGAGCCGAGACTGGCAAGCTCCAACATCTCCTCCACGGTGATGCTCGTTAAGCGCTGAGCTTTAGTGCATACGCGGGGATCAGTGGTGTAAACGCCATCCACATCAGTATAAATCTGACATTCATCGGCACCTAGCGCCGCGGCCAAGGCTACCCCAGTGGTGTCGGAACCGCCGCGCCCTAAGGTGGTTATATTGCCGTCTTCATCAACGCCCTGGAAACCGGCAACCACCACTACTTGCCCGGCTTCTAGATCAGCCTTCAGGTCGTCGGTTTCAATGCGCTGTATACGCGCCTTGGTATAGGCACTATCAGTATGTATACCGACCTGGGCGCCCGTGTGTGACGTGGCTGGCACGCCGATTTGCTGAAGCGCCATGGCGAGCAACGAAATAGTCACTTGCTCGCCGGTGGACAGCAGCATATCCATCTCACGCGGCGCTGGCTCGTCGTTAAGTGCCTGTGCCATATCGGTAAGACGATTAGTCTCGCCGCTCATCGCGGAGACCACTACCACCACCTGATGGCCTTGATCGCGGAAGCCCTTAACCTTTTCCGCCACGGCCTTGATACGCTCAACAGAGCCCACCGAAGTGCCGCCGAACTTCTGTACGTATAGTGCCATATGCCGTTTTTCCTATGCGTTCGGGAATGAAGGGTTTGATTACATTACGTTCCAGGAACCTTTGATTAACGTCATAAGCGCAATAGTTAATCAGAGATCTCCTAAACAAATAAGGCCGGTGACAATAATGCCACCGGCCTCGGAGTTTAGCTAAGTACGTTTTCCAACCATGCCGGTACGCTCTTCAACGCATCCGGCAAAGCGTCAGGCTGATTTCCCCCAGCCTGAGCCATGTCAGGGCGACCGCCCCCCTTGCCGCCTACCTGGGAGGCCACATGATTGACCAGCTCGCCGGCTTTCACACGGCCGACCAGATCCTGGGTGACCCCCGCGGCCAGGCTGACCTTGCCCGCCGCCTGGTCGGCAACGCCGAGAATAATCACCCCAGAACCAATCTTGTTCTTAAGCTGATCAAGAATACCGCGCAAATCTTTGCCCGAGACGTCGTCTAGCTGGGTGGCAAGCAGCTTAACGCCGTTGACCTCGGTTACCTGACTGAGCATGTCGCTACCCGCCGCGCTAGCTAGCTTGGCCTTCAACTGCTCAAGCTCTTTTTCCAAGCTGCGGTTGCGCTCAACCAGCGACTCTACCCGTGCCTCGACCTGCTCAGGCTTGGTCTTCAAACGCTCGCCCAAGCGTTCAATGCGGGCTTCCTGCTCACGGAAGTAAGCCAGTGCGTTTTCACCGGTAATCGCTTCGATACGGCGTACGCCGGAGGCAATGCCCACTTCGCTCATCACATGGCAGCAGCCAATATCGCCGCTGCGCGCCACGTGAGTGCCGCCGCACAGTTCAATAGAGAAATCATCCGCGCCAATCGTCAACACACGCACGTTGTCGGCATATTTGGCCTCAAACAGCGCCGCTGCGCCCTTGGCTTTGGCTTGATCCAGGCTCATCTGCTCGATCTTGGTCGGCGCGTTAGCCAAAATCTGCTCGTTGACCAGCCGCTCGACTTCTGCCAATTGCTCGGTGGTCATCGGTTCGAAATGGCTAAAATCGAAGCGCAGGCGCTCGGCGTTGACCAATGAACCTTTCTGCTGCACGTGGTCACCCAGTACCATGCGCAGCGCTTTATGCAGCAGGTGGGTGGCAGAGTGATTGCGAATGGTGGCTGTGCGTAGACTGGCATCCACTTCACCGCGCACGTTGGCACCAACGCTTAGCGAGCCGTCTACCATCACGCCCTGGTGAAGGTGATGGCCGCGCTGCTTTTGAGTATCCGTTACCTGGAAGCGGCCGCCGTCGACATACAGGTAGCCGGTATCGCCTACCTGGCCGCCTGACTCGCCATAAAAAGGCGTGCGGTCGAGTACCACGACACCCTTCTGACCCGCCTCCAGCGCGGCCAATGCGTTACCTTCGCTGTCGACTAGCGCGGTTACTTTAGCCTGATCTTGCAAGCGGTCGTAGCCGGTGAAGGCCGTCTCACCATCCAACTCAATCGAAGCGCTGTAGTCGGCGCCGAACTGGCTGGCCGCCCGGGCGCGCTCACGCTGGGCCTCCAACGCCTGCTGAAAGCCCTCTTCGTCCAGGCTAACGCCGCGTTCACGACAGACGTCGGCGGTGAGATCGAACGGAAAGCCGTAGGTGTCGTAAAGCTTAAAAACGGTTTCGCCCGGCAGCACCTTGCCATCCAATTCGGCCAGCGCAGCATTCAAGAGTCCCATGCCGTGATCCAGGGTGCGCGCGAACTGCTCTTCTTCTTTGAGCAGTACCCGGACGATTTGATCGCTGGCCTCGCGCAGCTCTGGGTAGGCGTCGCCCATTTCAGCGTCTAGCGCCTCAACCAGCTTGTGGAAGAACGGCTCTACCGCGCCCAGTTTGTGACCGTGACGGATCGCGCGGCGAATGATCCGCCGCAGCACATAGCCGCGCCCTTCATTGGAAGGCAGCACACCATCGGCAATCAGGAAGGCACAGGAGCGAATGTGATCGGCAATCACGCGTAGCGAAGGCGTGGCGGTATCGGGGTGGCCGGTCGCTTTGGCAGCGGCGTGCAGCAGGTTCTGGAACAGGTCGATTTGGTAATTAGAGTGCACACCCTGCATCACCGCGGCGACTCGCTCCAGCCCCATACCGGTATCGATGGAGGGCTTGGGCAGCGGATTGAGCGTGCCTTGGGCATCGCGATCAAACTGCATGAACACCAGGTTCCAAATTTCGATGTAACGGTCGCCATCCTCTTCCGGACTTCCCGGCGGGCCGCCCCACACCTCAGGGCCGTGGTCAAAGAAGATTTCTGAGCTGGGGCCGCAGGGGCCGGTGTCGCCCATCTGCCAGAAGTTGTCTTCATCCAGCTTGGAGAAGCGCTCAGGATCAATCCCGATCTCATCTTTCCAGATACGCTCGGCTTCATCATCGCTGATGTGGACTGTTACCCAGAGTTTGTCTTTGGGTAGCCCGAGCGTTTCGGTTAAAAACGTCCAGGCGAAGCGAATGGCATCGCGCTTGAAGTAATCACCAAAGCTGAAGTTACCCAGCATTTCAAAGAAAGTGTGGTGGCGTGCAGTATAGCCCACGTTGTCTAAGTCATTATGCTTACCGCCCGCACGTACGCAGCGCTGCGCAGAAGTAGCGCGCACGTAAGGGCGCGGATCGCGGCCCAGAAACACATCTTTAAACGGGACCATGCCAGCATTGGTAAACAGCAGCGTCGGGTCGTTGCCCGGCACTAAAGAGCCCGTGGGCACAATCGTATGCCCCTGCTCTGCGAAGAAGGTGAGAAAGGCCTGTCTAATCTCTGCGCTTTTCATAGGGTATCCGTAACAATAAAGCGTGATGTCCCAGGGCGCTGTTGCCGCTACCCTAAGGGGTCGCAAAGCAGCCATTATAGCGCAGTTATCAAACGACTAAAGCCGCACTTAGTGGCAGAAAGGCAAACAGCGATGCGAACAACGAGGTGAACAAGCGTATTAGAGCGCCGTAAGAAATGTAAGAGGGTCGGTTTCACAGGCGGGAGAAAACGTTTTACAGGCAGGAAAGCGCATAGCGGATTTGCTCAAAATCGAAACCGCGATTGGCCAGAAAACGCTCGCGCCTAGCGCGTTCTTTGGGCGTCTCGCCGGGGCTTTCAAAGCGCCGCGCCAGGGTCTCTCGGGCCAGCTCAAACCAGTCGATATTTTCGCCCTCCTCCACCGCTTCAAAGGCAGCGCTAAGCGTCTCTTGATCGACGCCCCGCTGGCGCAGTTCGCCTTTAATACGAATTACACCCTGGCCGCGCAGAATGCGTGAGCGTACGAAAACTTCAGCAAACCGCGCGTCAGACTGCAGCCCTTGTTCTATCAGCGTATTCAGACAATCATCGATAGCCGCCTCGTCGAAGGCTTTTTTTTGCAATCGCTGGGCCAGTTCGGCGCGGGAATATTCGCGCCGAGCCAGTAAGCCAATAGCAATATCACGAGGCGAGGCATCCCGCTGCGAGGTAAAGGCCATCAGATTGTCTTGGCTAACATTGTCTTAGAGCAGGTCGTCGTCACCGGCATCCGCTTCAGCCGCTGCTTGTGTGGGCGTTTCTTCTACTTTCTCCTTTTTAGGCTCAGGCTTGGCCAGGAGCTGTTCACGTATCTGGGTTTCGATCTCGAGCATAACGTCAGGGTGCTCTTCCAGATATTGGGCAGCGTTCGCTTTACCTTGGCCGATTTTCTTACCCTTGTAGCTGTACCAAGCACCGGCTTTATCAACGAGGTTGCACTGCACGCCCAGGTCAACTACTTCGCCGGCATGGTAGATGCCTTTGCCGTAAAGAATCTGGAACTCAGCCTGACGGAACGGAGGCGCTACTTTGTTTTTAACCACTTTAACGCGGGTTTCGTTGCCGGTGACTTCATCGCCGACCTTCACTGACCCCGTACGACGAATATCCAGGCGTACACTGGCGTAAAACTTAAGCGCGTTACCACCGGTGGTCGTTTCAGGCGAACCAAACATCACGCCGATCTTCATACGAATCTGGTTGATGAAGATCACTAGGCAGTTGGCATTCTTGATATTACCGCTGATTTTACGCAAGGCTTGCGACATCAGCCGCGCCTGCAAACCAACGTGAGTATCACCCATTTCGCCTTCGATCTCAGCACGCGGGGTTAGTGCCGCAACCGAGTCAATCACAATGACGTCAACGCCGCCGGAGCGTACCAGCATGTCGGTAACTTCTAACGCCTGCTCACCGGTGTCCGGCTGGGAAATCAGCAGGTCATCCAGGTTCACCCCTAGTTTTTCGGCATAGCTCGGGTCCAGGGCGTGCTCAGCATCGACGAAGGCACACACTTTGCCTTGCTTTTGCGCTTGCGCGATCACCGAAAGGGTCAGCGTTGTCTTACCCGAGGATTCCGGACCAAAAATTTCAGCCACGCGACCAAACGGCAAACCGCCGATGCCGAGGGCGATATCCAGACCCAGCGAGCCTGTGGAAACCGACGGCATGACCACGCGCGGCGCGTCGCCTAGACGCATGACGGTGCCCTTGCCGAACTGACGGTCGATTTGGGTGAGTGCAGCGTTTAGCGCTTTGGTGCGGTTGTCATCCTGAGCCATTCAGAGATTCCTCATAACAAGCTGTATAATTAGCCAGTAGTATGCCAAAGATTGACGACTAAACAAATCCTCGACAGCATATTTAACGATTATTTCTTTCTACTGTTTTGGGCCTGATCCATCAAGTGAGCCACCAGCCCTACCAGCGCCTCCTGCACGGCTTTCTCACGCACGGCCTGGCGATCACCTGAGAAATGAAAGCATTCTGCCCGCTGACTTTCGGCATTGCCCCACGCAAGCCATACCGTACCGACTGGTTTGTCGTCGCTGCCGCCATCCGGCCCGGCGACACCACTCACGGCAACGCCCATGTCGGCACCACTTTCCCGGCAGGCGCCCGTCACCATGGCGTTAACCACCGCTTCGCTTACCGCACCGTGTTCAGCAAGCGTGGCCTCAGGCACTCCCAGCAAGCGCGTTTTGGCCGCATTCGCATAGGTCACATAACCGGTCGTAAAATAACCAGAGCTACCTGCAACAGCGGTAATGGCACTGGCAATACCGCCGCCGGTGCATGATTCTGCAGCGGTCACTTCCACACCCAACTGCTGACAAAGCTGTCCCAGCCGCTGAGCCAACCGGGTTAGATCAAGATTTTTCAAGCTCGCTTCGCTGGGCACTGTCGCCGCTCCTTCAAGTGAGTCGTCTGTTCAGCGTAGAATAGCGTGTTTAGCTTTCTCAAAGAACAGAACATGCCGTAAGCCGAGATGGCTTGCGCTACGCTTAATCAGGATGCCCATGTCACAGGCTATTCCCGCCAACACGCCAATGATCACGCAATATTTAAAGATCAAACGTGAACACCCCGAGGTACTGCTGTTTTACCGCATGGGGGATTTTTACGAGCTGTTTTTCGACGACGCCAAGCGCGCCGCGGCGCTGCTGGACATTACCTTGACCCAGCGCGGGCAGTCAGGCGGCAAACCGATCCCCATGGCAGGTGTACCCTATCACAGTGCCGAGGGCTATTTGGCCCGCTTGGTAGCCGGTGGTGAATCGGTGGCCATTTGCGAGCAGATTGGCGACCCAGCTACCAGCAAAGGCCCTGTTGACCGCCAAGTGGTGCGCATTGTCACCCCTGGCACGCTCCACGATGAAGCGCTGCTTGATGCCCGCCGCGACAATGTTTTGGTCTCGGTTGCGCCTGGAAAAAACAGCTGGGGCCTAGCTTGGCTAGAGCTCTCCAGCGGCCGCTTTAACGTGCTGGAAGTGGAGAGCGAAGCAGAGATGCTCGCGGAGCTGACGCGCCTCTCCCCCGCTGAACTACTGGTGCCCGAGAGCCTCACGCTGCCCGATGCCTGGTCGCAAAAGCGCAGCCTGCGCCGCCAAGGTGAGTGGTTGTTTGATTTGGAAAGCGCCACCCGCAGCCTCTGCGACCAGTTTGAAGTCCAGGATTTACGCGGCTTTGGCTGCGCGCATTTAACCACCGCGCTGATAGCCGCCGGCGTGTTGGTAGACTACGCTCGCGATACCCAACGCTCTCGCCTGCCCCATGTTACCGCGATCAGCGTCGAGAACCGCGACGACGCGGTGGTCATCGATGCCGCCAGCCGCCGCAATCTGGAAATCGATATCAACCTGGGCGGCAGTACCGACAACACCCTGGCCAGCGTGCTGGATACCTGCACCACTGCCATGGGCTCACGGCTTCTCAAGCGCTGGCTCAACCGCCCGCTACGCCAACGCGATGTTATCCAGGCCCGCCATGCCGGTGTTGCGTTATTAAGCTTGGAAGCGGCTTATATGCCGCTGCGCGAGACGTTGAGCGACGTCGGCGACGTAGAGCGCATTCTGGCCCGCGTGGCACTTTACAGTGCCCGCCCCCGCGACTTGGCCCGCCTACGCGATGCGCTGGTGACACTCCCCGATCTGGAGCAACAGCTCAGCGAGGTAGAAAGCGGCAGTGCCTTGGACAGCCTGCGCCCGCATATTCGCCCCTACCCGGAAATGGCCGATATGCTTAGCCGCGCGCTGGTCGACAATCCGCCGGTAGTGATCCGCGATGGCGGGGTGATTGCCGCTGGCTTTGACACTGAGCTCGACGAACACCGCGGCATGGCCGAAAACGCTGGGGACTACTTGATAAAGCTAGAAACCCGCGAGCGCGAACGCACCGGGTTGGCCAACCTGAAAGTCGGCTACAATCGGGTACACGGCTATTTTATCGAGCTACCCCGCGCCCAGGCCCAGCAAGCGCCCGCCGACTATATTCGCCGCCAGACGCTTAAAAATGCCGAGCGGTTCATTATCCCCGAGCTCAAAGAATTTGAAGATAAGGCGCTATCGGCTAAATCCCGCGCGTTAACGCGTGAGAAATGGCTCTATGATCGCTTGCTGGCCGATCTCAACGAAAGCCTTCACGCACTGCAAGGCACCTCGCAAGCGCTGGCGGAACTGGACGTGCTGTGTGCCTTTGCCGAACGCGCCGAAGCGTTAAACTGGGTACGCCCAGCATTAAGCGAGACCACAGGCATTCAAATTAACGCCGGTCGGCACCCAGTCGTCGAACAGGTCAGCGAAACGCCCTTTGTGCCCAACGATGTGACGCTTAACCCCGACCAGCATATGCTGATTATTACTGGCCCCAACATGGGCGGTAAATCAACTTATATGCGTCAAACGGCGCTGATTGCCCTGCTCGCCCACTGCGGAAGCTTTGTGCCTGCCGATGCCGCTGAGATCGGCCCGTTGGATCGTATCTTTACGCGCATTGGCTCCTCGGATGACTTGGCTGGCGGCCGCTCTACCTTTATGGTTGAGATGACCGAAACCGCCAACATCCTCCACAATGCCACTCAGCAAAGCCTGATCTTAATGGATGAGATTGGCCGCGGCACCAGCACCTTTGACGGCTTGTCGCTGGCCTGGGCTAGCGCCGAGCATCTCGCTAAAAGCCGAGCACTCACGCTATTTGCCACCCATTATTTTGAAATGACCGCCCTACCTGAGCAGATCGAAGGGGTGGCCAATATCCACCTAACGGCGACCGAGCATGGCGACAGCATTGTGTTTATGCATCGCATTGAAGCGGGCCCGGCCAGCCAGAGTTACGGCTTACAGGTGGCGCAGCTAGCGGGTGTACCCAACCACGTGATTAAGCGTGCCCGCGAAAAGCTGATGAGCCTTGAACAGCGCGATGTAGATAACAGCGTAAAAGAGCCCCGAACGGCGCCGCAGCAAAACGACCTATTTGCCGCCGCGCCGCATCCAGTGGTCGAAGCGTTGGAAACCGTCGATATGGACGGATTAACACCTAGGGAAGCGCTGTCACTGTTGTATCAGTGGCGAGACCTGATCTAATAGTACTCATAACTTGGAAGGCCGTAAGTGAGCTTACTAGTGCCAGTGCAGGTTGGAGCGAGGGTCTTTTTCCAAGGATGGAAAAAGTAGCGCCCAAGGATGGGTTCACAGCGCCCTCGCGGAAACCTGTACTGGCATGGCTACCAACAGAGATAGCTCTGAAACCATATGGCGCTTGCCGCCGGGTAAGCGCACCTCTAGAATGTGGCTCAAACTTTTAGCTTATAAAAAACGGCTGATTTATAACCATTCACGATTGACCATGGCTGGGAGTATCCCGGCCCTGCAAGAGGGATAGCAAGATGACGTTTGTCGTTACCGAGAACTGCATCCAGTGCAAATACACCGACTGTGTGGAAGTCTGCCCGGTCGACTGTTTTTACGAGGGTCCGAACTTCCTAGTTATTCATCCGGACGAATGTATCGACTGTGCGCTGTGCGAGCCCGAGTGCCCCGCCGAGGCGATATTCTCCGAGGACGAGCTACCGGATGGGCAGGAGACCTTTATCGAAATTAATGCCGAAATGGCCGAAGTATGGCCTAACATTGCTGAGAAAAAAGACCCGCTGCCCGACGCCGAAGAGTGGGACGGCAAGCCAGGTAAGCTGGAGAAATTAGAGCGTTAAACGCGCTAACAATTCAAAAACCAGCAGGCAGCTTTTTTTAAAAGCTTTCTTCAAAACCAGCGATTGCGCTGGTTTTTTTTGCGCCCGTACCGGACACAAAAAAAGGCGGCCCGTAGGCCGCCCGCTCCAAGCATTTCCTCTGACCACTCCTTGTATCAACTTCCTCGGATAACGTCCCTGCCAGAACCTACTTCACTGTATCACCTGGCGTATCCGACCTTTCATCCCGCTGCATTCTGCCTAAAGCATCCTTGCCTCCCCTTGTCCTGCGCTTATTGTGGCAGATCTCGGCGGCTTCTCAACAAAGCCACAACGCAATAAGGCGAGTCGTTGAGACTCGCCTTGTTTTAAAAACCACTTTAAAAACAATTATTTAAACTTAAATTAGCCAAAAAAAACGTCATTTATCAACCCAAACCGAGCGGATTTCGTCGGCATTTGTAAGATATCTCTTACAAAATCTTGAGACATCTCTTACAAACAGTCGCGAAAAGCTCGCCCGGTATTGGCACTTTATTGCCCTTTAATGGCTTTCAAGCCTGGGTAAGTAACGTTCTCAAGCTCGGCCTCAATCACCAACAAGCGGTTGTACTTGGCAACGCGATCAGAGCGGCACAGTGAGCCCGTTTTGATCTGACCGGCACAGGTGCCCACTGCCAAATCCGCAATGGTGGTGTCTTCGGTTTCACCGGAGCGATGCGAAATAACCGCCGTGAAGCCTGCATCCTGGGCCATCTTGATCGCATCCAACGTCTCGGAGAGCGAGCCGATCTGGTTGAACTTGATCAGGATCGAATTACCGATCTGCTCATCAATACCGCGCTTGAGAATCTTGGTATTGGTGACGAATAGATCATCGCCCACCAGCTGTACTTTATCGCCCAGCTTGTCGGTTAGCGCTTTCCAGCCTGCCCAATCAGACTCATCCATGCCGTCTTCGATAGACACAATCGGGTAGTCAGCGCACAGACCCGCTAAGTAATCGGTAAAGCCTTGGGCATCGTAGCTTTTACCTTCACCGGCAAGATTATACTGGCCGTCTTTGTAGAACTCAGATGATGCACAGTCCAGCGCCAGGGTAACGTCTTTACCCAGGTTATAGCCGGCATCTGCCACGGCTTGTTTAATCACCGCTAACGCATCTGCATTAGACGCCAAGTTTGGCGCAAAGCCGCCCTCGTCACCGACGGAGGTAGAGAGCCCTTTGGCGGAAAGCACTTTCTTCAGCGCATGGAAAATTTCCGCGCCCATGCGTAGCCCTTCGCGGAAGTTAGGCGCGCCCACCGGCTGCACCATAAACTCCTGGATATCGACATTGTTATCCGCGTGCTCGCCGCCGTTGATGATATTCATCATGGGTACCGGCATGCTGTACTGACCCGGCTGGCCGTAAAGCTCGGCAATGTGCGCGTACAGCGGCACGTCTTTGGCATTAGCGGCGGCTTTAGCCGCTGCCAGGGAAACCGCCAGAATCGCGTTAGCGCCCAAATTAGCTTTGTTCTCGGTGCCGTCCAGCGCCAGCATGGCGTCGTCTAAACCGCGCTGATCACGCGCATCCATACCTAGCAGCGCATCACGAATTTTGCCATTCACCGCATCGACTGCTTTCAGCACGCCTTTACCCAGGTAGCGCGACTTATCGCCGTCGCGCAGCTCTAAGGCTTCCCGGGAGCCGGTTGAGGCACCGCTGGGGGCACAGGCTTCACCGACGGCGCCGCTGGCTAGGCGGACGTGCGCTTGTACGGTCGGGTTACCCCGCGAATCCAGCACTTCCAATGCACTGATAGCAACAATTTTGGTCATGGCAGTATCCTTTCCTGTTAGTCAGATAAAATTATTAATATAACGCCTTAGCGAATCGTTAGCGGCTCAAACCCTTTAACCAGCGCATCCAACTGGGCAAGCTGAGTCAAGAACGGCTCTAACTGATCCAGCGGTAGCGCACAGGGGCCGTCACATTTGGCGTTGTCAGGGTCAGGGTGAGCTTCTAAAAACAGCCCTGCAAGGCCGACAGCTACCCCGGCTCGCGCTAACTCCGCCACCTGGGCACGACGACCGTCAGCGCTGTCTGCCCGCCCACCGGGACGCTGCAGCGCGTGGGTCACATCAAAAAATACCGGATAGCCGGTTTGCTTCATATCACCAAAGCCCAGCATATCAACAATCAGGTTGTTGTAACCAAAGCTTGAGCCACGCTCGCAAAGCATCAGCTGGTCGTTACCGGCTTCCTGGAACTTGCTGAGGATATGGCGCATTTCATGGGGCGCCAAAAACTGCGGCTTTTTGATATTGATGACCGCGCCGGTTTTGGCCATGGCAACCACCAAATCGGTTTGGCGGGCCAAAAAAGCGGGCAATTGGATAATATCAGCGACTTCCGCAGCCGCTTGGGCCTGCCAGGGCTCGTGTACATCGGTAATGATCGGCACGTTATAGCGGGCTTTGATGTCGGCCAATATTTGCAGCCCTTTCTCGATACCGGGGCCACGGTAGGAGTGAATCGAGCTGCGGTTGGCTTTATCAAAACTGGCTTTAAAAACGTACGGCATGCCCAGCTTCTGGGTCGCCGTAACGTAAGCGTGGGCAACCTCGTCGGCAAGTTCGGCCGACTCCAGCACGTTCATACCGCCCAATAGCATCAGCGGCAAGGAGTTACCGGCGGTTAAGCCGGCAACGTTAATATGACGCTCTTGTGGTTCATTCAAAGAGCGGTTTTGAGAAGACATAGGCGGCGCCACCTTATTCCTGAGAATGTGCGTGGGCGCGAGTACGCGCTGTTTTATGTTCTAACGCGGCGTTCACAAACCCCGAGAACAGCGGATGGCCATCCCGCGGGGTGGAGGTGAACTCCGGGTGGAACTGGCAAGCCACGTACCAAGGGTGATCGGCAAGCTCAATCACTTCGACTAACGACTGGTCGACGCTCTTGCCTGAGATAACCAGCCCGGCTTTTTCGAGTTCATCGACAAACTGGTTGTTAACCTCAAAACGGTGACGATGGCGTTCGACAATCTCGTCAGAACCATAGGCGCTACGGGCTTTTGTGCCAGATGCCAAATGACAAACCTGACCACCCAAGCGCATGGTGCCGCCTAGATCAGACGCCGCGTTGCGCAGTTCGATTTTGCCTTCTGGATTCAGCCACTCAGTAATCAGCCCTACTACCGGGTGCTGAGTATCACGGGTGAACTCGGTGGAATTGGCATCCTGCCAACCCGCTACGTTACGGGCAAACTCAATCACGGCCACCTGCATGCCCAGGCAAATACCCAGGTAGGGCACGTTATTCTCACGTGCAAACTGGGCGGTCATAATCTTGCCTTCCACGCCGCGCTCACCAAAACCGCCGGGAACCAGAATGGCGTCTTTCCCCGCCAACCGTTCGGTGCCGTGGTGCTCGATATCTTCGGAATCAATATAGTCGACGTTAACCTTGATACGCCCTTGAATACCGGCGTGAATCAGCGCTTCATTGAGCGACTTGTAGGCATCCAGCAGCTCCATGTATTTACCCACCATGGCGATGCTGACCGATTTGAGCGGATTGAGCTTGGCGTCCAGCACCTTCACCCACTCAGACAAATCAGCTTCGGGGGCTTCAAGGCGCAGCTTATCGCAGACAATCTCGTCCAAACCGTGCTCGTGGAGCATCAGCGGAATGCGATAAATCGTATCGGCATCCTGCAGCGGTACCACGGCACGCTCTTCGACGTTGGTGAAAAGGGCGATTTTGCGGCGTTCGCTCTCTTCCAGCTCAACTTCGCTGCGACAAATCAGAATATCTGGCTGGATACCGATAGAGCGCAGCTCTTTAACGCTGTGCTGAGTCGGTTTGGTTTTGGTCTCGCCAGCGGTTTTAATGTAGGGCACTAACGTTAAGTGCATAAACAACGCGCGGTTGGCGCCCTGCTCGCTACGGATCTGACGAATAGACTCCAGGAAGGGCAGCGATTCGATATCACCGACGGTGCCGCCAATTTCTACCAGCGCCACATCAAAACCTTCACCGCCGGCGTAAACGCGCTCTTTAATCTCGTCGGTGATATGCGGAATAACCTGAACGGTGCCGCCTAGATAGTCGCCACGGCGCTCTTTACGCAGTACGTGTTCATAAACACGCCCGGTCGTAAAGTTATTGCGCTGGGTCATCTTGGTGCGAATAAAACGCTCGTAATGCCCGAGATCAAGGTCAGTTTCGGCGCCATCTTCTGTGACGAACACCTCACCGTGCTGGAAGGGGCTCATGGTGCCCGGGTCTACATTGATGTACGGGTCGAGCTTGAGCATGGTGACCTTAAGGCCGCGGGCCTCTAAAATCGCCGCAAGCGAGGCGGAGGCGATGCCCTTGCCGAGAGAGGACACAACGCCGCCGGTCACGAAGATATATCGTGTCATGGATAACCTGTCGAAACGTGATCAGAAGGCACGGCAGAAAGCCACGCCGGGATGGGACGACAGGTTAGCAGAATACGACCTAAGGCTCAATTACGGCAGGAAGAAGGCTCAAAGCGCCGAGGATGATAGCCGATAGGCGGCCTGATCGCCCGACAAGTCTGGCTCCTACAAGGGCTGGGTGCGTGCATTAGGTTTTGTAGGAGCCCAATTCATTGGGCGATCAGCAATCATCGAGCCGCCGAAGGTGATGACCGGTAGATAGCCTGATCGCCCGACAAGTCTGGCTCCTACAAGACTCAGTGCAAGACGGGGTCGTAGGAGCCCAATTCATTGGGCGATCAGCAATCATCGAAGCGCCGAGGGTGATAGCCGATAGATAGCCTGATCGCCCGACAAGTCTGGCTCCTACAAGACCGAGTCCAAGACGGCATCTACCAAACGGTGCTGGAATCCGTATTAAACGCCCAGGTAATCCAGCATCCCTTCCGCTGCCTGGCGGCCTTCATAAATCGCCGTAACGACTAAATCAGAGCCGCGCACCATATCGCCACCGGCAAATATCTTCTCGTTGCTGGTTTGGAAGGCGTATTGGCCATGCTCCGGGGCTTTCACACGATCGCGCTCATCCACCTGAATATTGGAAGGATCGAACCAAGGCGCAGGACTGGCCTGGAAGCCGAAAGCAATTACCACAGCGTCCGCTGCGATAATTTCTTCGGAACCGGGCACCACCTCAGGACGCTGGCGGCCGTTTTCGTCCGGCTCACCCAGGCGTGTGCGTACTACTTTGACACCCTCGACCTTGTCTTCGCCGACCACCGCCACCGGCTGACGATTGAACAGAAACTCCACGCCCTCTTCACGGGCATTGGCAACCTCTTTGCGCGACCCTGGCATGTTGCCTTCATCACGGCGATAGGCACAAGTCACGCTGGTGGCGTTTTGACGAATCGAGGTACGGTTACAGTCCATCGCCGTATCGCCGCCGCCTAGCACGACCACGCGCTTACCTTCCATGGAGATATAGTCGCTGGGGTCTTTTTCAAAGCCCAGGCAGCGGTTGACGTTGGCAATCAGGAAATCCAGCGCTTTGTACACGCCCGGTAGATCTTCGCCGGGGAAGCCGCCTTCCATGTACTTATAAGTACCCATGCCTAAGAAGACCGCGTCGTACTCCTGCATCAAGGTCTCAAACTCGATATCGGTGCCGATTTCGGTATTCAGGCGAAACTCGACGCCCATCTCCTCAAAGACTGCCCGGCGGCGCTCCATCACGCTTTTTTCCAGCTTGAACTCGGGAATACCAAAGGTCAGCAAGCCGCCGATTTCGGGGTATTTGTCGAACACCACCGGCTTAACGCCGTTGCGCGCCAAAATATCCGCACAGCCCAAGCCCGCAGGACCTGCGCCAATGATGGCGACTTTTTTGTCAGTCCAGGTGACGTGGGCCATATCCGGCCGCCAGCCCATGGCAAACGCCGTATCGGTGATGTACTTTTCAATCGAACCAATCGTCACTGCACCAAAACCGTCATTCAAGGTGCAATCGCCTTCGCAAAGGCGATCCTGCGGGCAGACGCGTCCACATACTTCGGGCAGCGAGTTGGTTTTGTGAGAAAGCTCAGCGGCTTCAATAATATTGCCTTCCACCACCAGCTGTAGCCAGTTAGGAATGTAGTTGTGAACCGGGCACTTCCACTCGCAGTACGGGTTACCGCAATGCAGGCAGCGATGCGCCTGGCTGGCCGCATCAGTGGGCTTGTAAGGCTCGTAAATTTCCGCGAACTCTTTAGAGCGCGTATGAGCGTCTTTCTTTTGCGGGTCTTTACGACCCACATCGATAAACTGAAAATCATTATTTAAACGGTTGGCCATGAACTCTCTCCTGTCAGCGTAATGGGCACAAGCGGGTTATTCCGGCTGACGCCGAGACTGATCAAGCAAACTGCCCAGACTGGCCGCTTTGGGTTTCACCAACCAAAAGTGGCGCGCGTAGTCGCTGAAGTCTTCCAAAATGGCCGCCCCGCGCGCGGAACCCGTCGCAGCCACATAGGCTTCGATCATTTCACGCAGGTGGCGACGATACGCCTCCATGATCTCGGTGTTGATGCGATGAATTTCGACCAACTCATGGTTGTACTTATCCACGAAGGTACGCTCTTCATCCAACACATAGGCAAAGCCACCGGTCATGCCCGCGCCGAAGTTGACCCCTGTCTCGCCCAATACACAGACCAAGCCGCCGGTCATATACTCGCAACAGTGGTCGCCTGCGCCTTCAATCACTGCCGTGGCACCGGAGTTACGCACCCCAAAACGTTCACCCGCAGTACCCGCTGCAAACAGCGTCCCGCCGGTAGCACCATAGAGGCAAGTATTGCCGATAATCGCAGTTTTGTGGCTTTCAAACTGACTGACCTTGGGCGGCACAATCACGATGCTACCGCCGTTCATACCTTTGCCGACGTAATCGTTGGCATCGCCTTCCAGATAGAGATGCAAGCCGCGAGCGTTCCACACCCCAAAGCTCTGCCCCGCCACGCCGGTAAAGCGGGCGGTCACCGGCGCCTCCTCTAGGCCTTCTTCGCCATAGCGCTTGGCAATCGCACCGGACGTTAGCGCAGCGACGCTACGGTCACAGTTGGTAATGGTGAAATCAAACTCACCACCCGACCGGTTTTCAATGGCGTCTTTCAATGCTGCCAACACTTCCTGGTTTTTAGCACCGGGATCGTGAGGCACGTTACGACTGACCTGACAAAATTGCGGCGCGTCGCTGGGTACAAAGTCGTTGGCTAACAGCGGGGTGAAATCTAACTTGCGCTGTGAGGCCGTCTCGCCCTCCAACACTTCCAGCAGATCGGTGCGCCCGATCAAATCGGTGAGCTTGCGCACGCCGAGCATCGCCATTAGTTCGCGTACTTCTTCGGCGATAAAGCGGAAGTAGTTTTTGACCATATCCACTGTGCCGCGGAAGTGCTCGCCGCGCAGGAAATCATCCTGGGTAGCGACACCGGTGGCGCAGTTGTTGAGGTGGCAGATACGTAGGTACTTGCAGCCCAGCGCCACCATCGGTGCGGTGCCAAAGCCGAAGCTCTCAGCGCCCAGAATCGCCGCTTTGACCACATCCAAGCCGGTTTTTAAGCCACCGTCGGTCTGTAGGCGAATTTTATCGCGCAGGCCGTTAATGCGCAGCGCCTGGTGCACTTCGGGCAGCCCCAATTCCCAGGGCGAACCGGCGTGCTTGATCGAGGTCAGCGGGCTCGCCGCCGTACCGCCGTCGTAACCAGATACGGTAATCAAGTCCGCGTAGGCCTTGGCCACACCGGTGGCGATGGTGCCAATGCCCGGTTCGGAGACCAGCTTCACCGACACCTGGGCGTCGGGATTGACCTGCTTAAGATCAAAAATTAGCTGAGCCAAATCTTCGATCGAATAAATGTCGTGGTGCGGTGGCGGTGAAATCAGCGTGACGCCGGGGACCGCGTAGCGCAGCCGAGCAATCAGCTGATTGACCTTCCCGCCGGGCAGCTGACCACCTTCGCCCGGCTTAGCGCCCTGAGCGACCTTGATCTGCAGCACTTCAGCATTGACCAGATAATGGGGCGTCACACCAAAACGACCGGAGGCGATCTGCTTGATTTTTGAGCTACGAATGGTGCCGTAGCGCTCTGGATCTTCGCCACCTTCGCCAGAGTTAGAGCGGCCACCGGCTTCGTTCATAGCCTGAGCCAGCGCTTCGTGGGCTTCCGGGGATAGCGCGCCCAGTGACATTCCTGCGCTATCAAAACGCGGTAGCAGATCTTCAACGGCCTCAACTTCGTCAAGCGGCAAGGGTGTTTCCGCTGGCTTGAGCTTAAGCAAGTCACGAATGGTCGCCACCGGACGCTCATTGACCAGCCGCGCGAACTTCTTCCACTTGGTGTAGCTGCCCTCTTGCACTGCGGCCTGAAGCGACATCACCACATCGGGGTTGTAAGCGTGGTACTCGTGGCCGTGGACGTACTTGAACATACCGCCCTGGGAGATACCTTTACGGGGAATCCAGGCGTCTTTGGCCAACAGCGCCTGCTGCATTTGCAGCTCGGCAAAGCCAGCGCCTTGAATGCGCGACGCCATGCCCTTAAAGCACATGTCCATAACTTCATCTGACAAGCCCACCGCTTCGAACAGCATCGAGCCACGGTAAGAGGCCAGCGTTGAGATGCCCATTTTCGACAGGATCTTGAACAAGCCTTTTTGCAGGCCTTTGCGGTAGTTTTCGCGACCATCAGCCGGGTTGCCGGTGAGTTCACCAACGCGGTGCATATCCGCCATCACCTGATAAGACAGCCACGGATAAACCGCCGTAGCGCCGACGCCAAACAGCACCGCCATTTGGTGCGCATCACGCGCATAGCCAGTTTCGATCACAATATTGGCATTAGGCCGTAGCGCTAAACGCCCCAGATGCGTATGAACGGCGCCCACGGCCAGCGCGGCCTGAATGGGAATCAGCCCTTTCGGCAGCTCTGCATCGGTTAGCACCAGGATAACTTTACCGGCGCGCACTTGGCTTGCGGCCTCTTCACACAGCGCCTTAAGCGCCTGGTGAAGGCTCTGCTGCTCAGGGTCGTACCCCAGCGACAGGGTATGGCTGGCAAAGGCGGGGTCATCCTGGCTGACCAGCGCGGTAAACTTGCGCGGCGAGAGTATCGGCGTGGTCAAAATCAAGCGGTGCGCGTGCTCAGGCGTGGCTTTGAAAACGTTAAGTTCAGCCCCACCGCAGGTTTCCAATGACATCACGATCGCTTCGCGCAGCGGGTCGATGGCCGGGTTGGTCACCTGGGCAAACTTCTGACGGAAGAAATCAGTCAGCAGGCGCGGGCGCGTTGAAAGCACCGCCATGGGGGTATCGTCGCCCATGGAGCCCACCCCTTCCTGGCCGCTTTCCGCCAGCGGGCGTAGCACCTGGTCGCGCTCTTCAAAGCTGACCTGGAACATCTTCTGCTGCACGTTAAGCGCGTCAGTGTCCATGGTTTGGAAACGCGCCAGCTCGGTCAACGCTGACTCTAAATAGTTGGCCTCCTGCTTTAACCAGCGCTTATAAGGGTAGGCTGACTTCAACCGTTCATCGATATCATCGGTGTGCAGCACTTCGCCGGTATGCGTGTCCACGGCAAGCATTTGCCCCGGGCCGACGCGCCCTTTGGCGACAACATCTTCCGGCTTGTAGCCGTAAGTGCCGGTTTCCGAGGCCAGGGTGATATAGCCGTTTTTCGTAATCACCCAACGCGCCGGACGCAGGCCGTTACGGTCGAGCATACACACCGCCTGGCGGCCGTCGGTCATGACCACGCCCGCCGGGCCGTCCCAGGGCTCCATGTGCATGGAGTTGTATTCGTAGAAGGCGCGCAGCTCGGCGTCCATGGTTTCGACGTTTTGCCACGCTGGCGGCACCATCATACGCACTGCACGATGCAGCTCCATGCCGCCAGTCAGCAGCACTTCCAGCATGTTATCCATACTGGAGGAGTCGGAGCCGGTGGTGTTAACGATTTCATCCAGTTCGGCGATATCCGGCAACCGCTCGTTAACGAAGTTGGCTTTACGCGAGTTCGCCCAGCCGCGGTTGGCCTCAATGGTGTTGATCTCACCGTTGTGGGCCAGCAGACGGAACGGCTGCGCCAAGGGCCAGCGCGGCGCAGTGTTGGTCGAAAAGCGCTGGTGGAACACGCAAATAGCGGTTTCCAGGCGCGGGTCGTTCAAATCCTGGTAGAACGCCGGTAAATCTTCCGGCATGACCAAGCCTTTATAGGAGACCACTTCTGACGATAGCGAGGCGACGTAGAAGTCTTCTTCGTCGCGCAACGCCTGTTCGGCACGGCGGCGAGCCATAAACAGGTCAACGTCAAAATGTTCACCGAGGCCCGGCTGCACAAACAGCTGGCGAATGCGCGGCAGGCAGTCAAGCGCCATGGGGCCGCAAACGCTGGAATCAGTCGGCACGTCGCGCCAGCCGAGCACATTGAGGCCGCGCGCTTCCAGCTCGCTCGTCAGAGTGTCTCGGGCACGCGCTTCGCGGGCATCGTCATTGGGCAAAAACACAACGCCCACGGCAAAGCGTTCGCCCAGCTCCGCGTTAAAGGCCTCTTCGGCCAACGCCTGCATAAATTGGGTCGGCATTTTAAGCAACAAGCCGCAGCCGTCGCCGGTTTTACCGTCGGCAGCGATACCACCCCGGTGGGTCATGCAGGTCAGGGATTCAATGGCAGTTTTCAGCAAGTCGTGGCTAGCCTGGCCTTCCATATGGGCAATCAGGCCAAAACCACAGTTATCGCGAAACTCGCCAGGCTGGTGAAGACCTTTATTCATGGGCGTGCCTCTACTAGTCAGCGTATTTTTTTAGCAGCGTGCTTATGGTATAAAAGGCGGTTTTGCTTTTTTTATAGTGCTTACAACCTGCCCAGGATGGGGTATTCCCAACGTTCGCTGCCGCAACAAAATGGCCGGTCAGCATAGCGATTGGCGCCCACCTTGCGCAATCGTCGTGTGCTCGACACAGCCGTAAAACTCTTTTCAAATCTTGTATTTGCATTCTCATTCAAGAAAAAAATGCATACACTTCAACCACTTGTAACTATATAAAACGGAATTTCAACGCCCCTGACTCGAAATTAGACTTTAGTCTAATAAGGGCCATATTACCCATGCCGATAGCGCATACGGCATACGGATTATAAAAAAACACTGTTCTACTGCTGGGGTGATGATCGTTAGCCAGCGATAAAAAACCCGCCGCATGCAACGACGCCCCTTCAGGGCCGTTACATTCAGCAGGTGCTAGCTTAAATAATGAAATAATTGAGTTGTTGCCGCTCAGCAGCGCGGGTAATCGTCAAGCAGCGTGCGGAGAACATGAACGGGCGTGGCATCGCTAATACAGGCATCGCCTAGGGCGTTAAGCAGCACCAAGCGTAGCCGGGCATCGATATTTTTCTTATCTAACCGCATGCGGGCTAAAAAGTCATCGCTGGTCATGTTCGCCGGTGCCGCCAACGGCAGCTCAGCGCTTTCGATGACGGTAAGGCTGCGAGCCAGCGCTGCGTCGTCGATCCAGCCCAAGCGCTGGGAAAGCGTCGCCGCCATGGCCATGCCCGCACCCACCGCCTCGCCATGCAGCCAGTTACCATACCCCTGATGCGCCTCAATGGCGTGGCCAAAGGTATGGCCCAGGTTGAGCAGCGCCCGTACGCCCTGCTCGGTTTCGTCCTCGGCGACAATATCGGCCTTGATTTGGCAGCTACGCGCGATGGCTTCGGCAACAAGCTCAGGCTCTACGTTGAGTAGTTCGGCCATATTGGCTTCCAGCCAGCTTAAAAATTCTTCGTCACGGATCAGACCGTACTTGATGACCTCGGCAAGCCCAGCGGATAGCTCACGACGTGGCAAGCTCTTAAGTGTGTCGATATCTACCAGCACGGCCTTGGGCTGCCAGAAAGCGCCAATCATGTTTTTACCCAGCGGGTGATTGACCCCGGTTTTACCCCCTACCGACGAATCCACCTGGGAAAGCAGCGTAGTGGGCACTTGGATAAACGCCACGCCGCGCTGATACGAGGCGGCTGCATAGCCGACCATATCGCCGATCACTCCGCCACCTAAGGCAACGAGGGTGCAGCGACGGTTAAAACCGGCTTCCAGCAGCGCATCCCAAATGCGACTGACCTGTTCAATGGACTTGTACTGCTCGCCATCGGGGAGCACGACGGTGCGCACATCAAGGTGCGCTGGCAGGCTGGCGCAGAGCTTTTCCAGATACAGCGGCGCGATGGTATCGTTAGTGACCACCATGACTTGCTGACCCGCCAAGTACGGCGTCAACGCATCGGTTCGACCAATCAGCCCGGTAGCAATATGAATCGGATAGCTACGCTCACCGAGGGCGACGTTAAGGGTGCGTTGCGCGCTTGCAGTGGCGTTCGAAGTCATGGCGATACCTGATGTTTGGATGAGGGCTCTAGCGGATCCACCAGCCGATGCACCCGGCGCAGAATTTCATTGACGACGGCCCGGGGGCTGCGGCGATCGGTACGCACGGCAATATCCGAAGTAGCGCGATAGAGCGGGTCGCGCTGGACAAACATATCGTTGAGCACCTGCTCGCGATTAGCGCACTGCAGCAGCGGCCGATTGCGATCTTTTGCCGTTCGCCTGAGCTGCTGATCAACGGTGGTCACCAGATAGATCACCGTGCCGCGCTCACGCAGTGCACGGCGGTTTTCTTCGCGCAGCACCGCGCCGCCGCCGGTGGCCACCACCACCGGCGCAAGCTGGGTCAACTCGTCGATCATGTGAGTTTCCCGCTGGCGGAAGCCCTGCTCGCCCTCGACATCGAAAATCCACGGGATATCGGCACCGCAGCGATCCTGTATGGCGTGGTCACTGTCATAAAAGGGGCGCGACAATTCGGCCGCCAACAGGCGACCAATCGTGCTTTTGCCAGCCCCCATGGGGCCTATGAGAAATAGATTGGGTAAATCCTGCATCAGCGAACCGTCAAACCATCGTCAAGGAGTCGTGGAGTAATAAAGACTAACAACTCTACCTTTTCATTGCTCTCTTCGGTATAGCGAAACAGCCTCCCCAGCCAAGGAATATCACCCAATAGCGGCGTTTTAGCCATTTGACGCAGCTCTTCGGTCGTCAAAATGCCGCCCAACACCACCGTTTGGCCGTTATCTACCAGCACCTGGGTTTCGATTTGGTTAGTGTCTATCGGCGGTTCGCCGCCAAATTCTGACTCGCGGAAGCTGTCATTTTTAATCACCAAATCCATAATAATGCGATTGTCAGGGGTAATCTGTGGGGTGACTTCCAACGACAGCTCGGCTTCTTTGAATTCGGTATCGGGGTTGTCGTTGCCATCCACGCTCTGGAAAGCGCGCTCTTCACCCTGGCTGATTCTGGCGGTACGTTGGTTGGCGGTAATAATGCGCGGTTGTGAGATGGTTTGGCTTTTACCTTCACTTTCCAGCGCCCGTAGCTCCAAATCCAACAAGATATCGCCGGATAAATAGCCAAAGCTAAAGCCGGTGCCCGGCCCGGAAGCTGCGCCTAAGTCAACGGCTAGGCCACCCTGAGCGCGATTAATGCCATCGGGGTTAATATCGCGGCGGCTGAAAGCGCCGCTTTCGCCCTCTTGGAACCCCCGCGTGCTCGACATGCCCCAGTTAATTCCCAGCTCGCGGGAGGCGGTGTCGCGGGCAATGACGATGCGGGCTTCAATCTGAACTTGACGAACGGCGACATCCAAGCGATCCAGCGTGCGTAAAATATCGCTCACTTGGTCGGCGGTATCCTGTATCAGCAGCGTATTGGTACGCTTATCAATGCTCACGCGCCCACGCTCGGTCAGCAGCCCAAAGCCGTCGCCGCCGCGCAACAGCTCGGCTAAGTCTTCAGCGCGCGCGTATTTAATTTCGATAAACTCGGTCACTAATGGCGCCAGCGTCTCAAGCTGGTTACGCGCCTCTAGCTCCTGGCGCTCTAAATCGGCCAGCTCGCTGGCAGGCGCCACCACAATCACATTGCCCTGCTCACGGCTCGACAACCCCTGGCTTTGCAAAATCAGCTCCAACGCCTGATCCCAAGGGACATCATTTAAGCTAAGCGTTACCCGACCCGTGACGCTGTCGCTAGCCACCAAATTCAAGCCGGTAAATTCAGCCAGTGTGGCCAGCACCGAGCGCACTTCGATATCCTGAAAATTGAGGCTCAATCGCTCACCACTATAGCGCTCGTCAGTGCTTAACCGCTCGGGTTCGTCATTAACCGGCTGCACTTCGACGGTCAGCGTGCGGCCATTTTGCGATGAGATCATCGCGTAGGCGCCTTGGGTGTTAATCGCTAACTGCGTGTCGCGCGGCCCTGGCCGGGGGGTAATGCGCGTGACTGGGGTGGCAAAATCGGTCACGTCGTAGACCTGATTGAGCGCATCGGGAATAGCGACATTACGCAGATCAACCAGCACTTGGTCACCGCTGCCCTCACGCACGTTTGCCTCTATGCCTTCACGGTCAAAGGTCACCAGCAAGCGGCCAGCACCTTCTGGGCCACGACGAAAATCAATATTCTCAATCTGCGGCCCTTCATCGACTTCCAGCGCGTCCGGTACAGAAGGTGTATTACCCGCCGTTGGCGCGAACGTCACCCGCAATCGATCATCCAGTAACTGAGAGGTAAATTCACGCGATTCACTCAGCGCCACCACCAAACGGGTACGGTTATTGCCCTCTAGGGCGGTAATCTGGTCGATGCCGCTGCGATTAACCGTCAGGCGTCGCTCGGCTAGCCCGCTTTGGGTGTCTGCCAAATCCAGCGTTACTCGGGGTGGGGAGTCAAGGCGGTAGCTGCGTAGCTCGGGCACGTCGCCGGTAAAGCGCAGGTCAAGGTAAGTTCCACCGTTCTCGGCGGGCTGGACCTCAATGTCAGTCAGCACCGAGGCAGCCGCCAATGAGGGCAATAGCGAGAATAGTGCGGCCACCACCATAAAGAAAATGCGTCGCCTAGCTGTCACTGCCATGAGCTATTATCCACTTACTCGTTGTTTTCGTTAATGACCAGCGATACCTGGCGCTTCTGCCAGCCTTCTTGCTGGGTGAACACCCGCTCGGTAACGCGAACTTCTTGCCCGGTGATATCGACAATACGGCCGTAGTCGGTGCCCATATAGTTTCCCTCTTTGACGCTCGTTACGTTGCCATCAGGCGATGCAATCATGGCTACCTGTCGGCCACCCATACGCAGCGTACCGACTAATCGCAGCGCCTGCAGTTGAAAACGCTCTAACGGCTCCTGCTCGCGCTGCTGGTCAGGGGCGAGGGCGCTACCGCTGCGGGACAGATGACTCTTAGCAACGGCGTCTGGTGGCAAAAATGGGCTACGCTCTTCGCTATGCAAATAAGTTAAAGGCTGGCTTTCAGGCAACGACACGCTGACAACCGGCGGCTGCCCACCGGGAGAGCGACGAATATCCGCCAGGGTACGCTCAAGCTGCACTAAATCCGCATCCGCACAGCCCGCAAGCACTGACACAGTGACCGCCAACAAAAGAGGAGAAGCTAGCTGTTTCATGGTGCTTCAACCTCCGCGTTGTCAGGCTGATCGCTTTCGTCAACGTAGCGATAGGTGCGCGCCAACAGCGAAAGGCGCAGCGCGTCACCGCGATCATCAACGGGCTGCAAACTGAAATCGTGCTGGGTCACCATGCGCGGTAACGAGGCGATATCGGCACTAAAGCGGGCCAATTGGTGGTAACCGCCACGCACCTGAATATCCAACGGTTGCTCGACATAATGGCGTTGTGCTTGGGTGGGGCGTAGCCGAATCGTTTCGATGGTTAAGCGGTTATCAACGGCGGCGTCGCTAATGCTATCGAGCAGCGCAGGAATTTCAGCGTCGGTGGGTAGCATGGTGCGCAACCGCGTTATCTGCGCTTGGAGGGTGCTAAGCTGCTGGCGCATTTCCGGTAAGAAAGCAGCCTCGGCGGCTTTGCTGCGGTACTCGCTCAACAGCCTTACTTCTTGGCGCTGAGCCGCCGTTAAGGCGTCACGCTGTTCACTCACCACTAGCCACGCCATCATGGCCAGCGCGACCATCAGCGCTAAGCCACCGCTCAACACTTTCAATAGCCATGGCCAACCGCCGGCTTCTTTAATATCCAGATCTCGCCAATCGACGTCGCGCAGTTGCTGCCATTGCTCGGACCACTGCTCGCGATTCAACCTCATGGGGCGTCCCCCTGAATGCTTTGATCTTGGCCTTGCGGCACCGCTGGAGCGGTTTGCTCAACATCAAAGCGAAACACGCGGCCAAGGCTGTCTGGGTCGTTTTCCACCGCCGAGAGCGATGGCACGCCTAGCCCCGGCAGCGAGGCGATTCGGCGCAGCTGCTCGGAAACCTGCCGTTCGTTACCGGCAACCGCGGTGACGCTAACGCTATCGCCGCTTTTCGATAACCGCTGATAGACCACGCCATTGGCCACGCTGTCAGCCACATCATTAAAGAGCTGCACGGTATGCGCTCGTTCCGCCTGCAACGCTTGGAAGACCGCGATCTGCTCGGTTAACTGCTCGGCATCGCTCTGGTAACGCGAAACACCCTCGATATCGGCGTTTAGACGTTCAATATGGTCGTTAATAGCGGCATTCCGCTGCTGCTGGGCGGCCAGCTTAAACTGGTAAAGTTGTGCCACTAGCAGCCCAAGCACGACGCCCAGCAATAGCATCGCCGCCACGACAGCGTAAAACTTTCGGGTCCGCCGTTCCCGCTGAACTTCTCGCCAAGGCAATAGATTAATAGTGATGCTCATTGGCTGGGCCTCATTGACTCACTCTCATCGCTAAGCCACCCGCGGTTAGCATTGCCGGGGCATCATTGGTCAACGCCTGGAGATTTAAACGTTTATTGACCTGCATGCGCTGGAAGGGGTTAGCGATAGTGACCGACATACCGCTGTCGTCGGCAATACGCTCGGCGAGCCCGGGAATGACGCTCGACCCGCCCGCTAACACGATGTGTTTTACCTCCTGCTGACGCCCGGCGGTGTAGTAAAGCTGTAACGAGCGGCCGACCTGCTGTACAACGGTTTCCAGAAATGGATTAAGGACGCTTTCGTGGTAGTCATCGGGCAATCCGCCGCGCTTTTTGGCGAAGCCCGCTTCTTCCATGCTAAGCGCATAGCGGTCGCGAATCGCATCGGTGAGCTGTCGGCCACCAAACACCGTGTCGCGGGTATAGACAATATGGCCGCCACGCACGACGTGAAAGGCATTCATATTGGCGCCAATATCGACCAAACCCACGCAGGCGGTGGGGTCGTTCTCCACCTTCAGCTGGCGGCGCAGTTCGGCCAGTGAACGCTCCATGGCAAAAGTTTCCACATCCACGGCGGCGGGCTCCAAGCCAGCCCGTTCCAGCGTATCCGTGAGTTGCGTTACATCCTGTTGCCGGCAGGCGACCAGCACGACCTGCTGCTGCTCTTCATCGAACGGCATGGGACCCAGGCACTCAAAGTCAAACGCGACCTCGTTGAACGGAAAAGGAATATGGCGGTCTGATTCGGCCACAATGCGCTCTTCGATCTCGTCTTCACTTAAACCGATTGGAAAGCTCAGCGTTTTGGTAATGGCGGCACTCGCGGGTACGGCAACCGCTGCTTTACGCGTCGACGGTTTGGCATGCTCCACGGCTCGACTAAGCACACTGGCCACATCATCGATATCGCGGATCCTGCGCTCAACAACGGCCCCCTCACGTAGTGGACGCACGGCATAGCTTTCTACTTGGTAATTATCGTGGCACTGTTTCAGCTCAAGCAACTTCACGGTCGCCGAGGTAATATCGACGCCGATCAGGCCTTTAGCAGATTTTAGAAAGCGCATATTCGTTATGGCTCCGCCTGTTTATCGCCTGTCTATCGCCTGTTTGTTGCATAGCGTGAGGTTACATGATTTCTAGTTAAGTCACACGCACAGGCACTTAGCGCATATCAACACTGGTGACCGCCGCCTCGGCTTCCTATAATGGCTGCCAATTGCTAATACGGCCGTTTAGACGCCGATCCTTTTATTCTTCTCAGGGTGCTCTCTGTTCATGACGTTGCTTCGAACCCTTATTGTGTCGCTGTTCTTTCTTATCGTGTCGTTGGTCGGTGCCGGCGCGCTCGCCGTGGTGGGGGCCGCGTTGTATTTTTCCCCAGGCCTGCCGGACGTTCGTCAATTACAGAACTTTGAGCTGCATACGCCGCTGCGAATCTTTACTCAAGACGGAAAATTGATTGGCGAATTCGGCGAAGAGCGCCGCATGGCGGTCGATTTTGATGACGTGCCGCAAGATATGGTCAATGCGTTAATCGCTGCCGAGGACGCCAGCTATTTCGATCACGCTGGTGTTGATCCCCGCGGATTAGCCCGGGCGGCCGTCGAGCTTGTCCAGAGTGGCGGCACCATCCAGTCAGGCGGATCGACAATCACTATGCAGGTCGCGCGTAACTATATGTTGACGCTGGATCAAACCTTTACACGCAAAATTCGCGAAATCCTGCTAGCACTGGAAATGGAGCAGGCGCTGAGTAAAGAAGAAATTTTTGAGCTTTACGTGAATAAAATATTCTTAGGTAACCGTGCCTACGGCATCGCAGCGGCTGCTGAAACCTACTACGACAAGCCGCTCGCCGAGCTCACTCTTGCCCAAACGGCGATGATTGCCGGCCTGCCGAAAGCCCCCTCGGCCTTTAACCCGCTGGCTAATTCCGAGCGCTCACTGATTCGTCGCAACTGGATTCTGTTCCGTATGCGCAAGCTAGGCTATATCGACGACGCCACCTACCAAGCGTCTGTACAAGAGCCTGTTACCGCACGGCGCCACTATACTCGTGCAGAAGTCGACGCAGCCTATGTCTCCGAAATGGCACGCCAGTATGCGATAGAGCGCTTTGGCGATGATGCCTACACCGGCGGCTACCGCATCTACACCACCATTGACAGCGAGCTGCAGCCCTTCGCACGTCAAGCGCTAGCCAAGGGGCTAATCGACTACGACCTACGTCACGGCTGGCGCGGACCGGAACAGCGTGAGATTGCCGCGAGTCTTGTCGAAGCGCAGGAACAAACCGAAACCCAAGGCCTGGAAGAGGAACTTTCGGAGTCGCCGGAAATTCGCCAAACCGCGCGCCAAGCCGCCCAGCGTAGTCAAACAGAAGTCGAAGGCATTGAGGGTGATGTCAGCAACTGGATTCAGGTGCTTGAGCGCACGCCCAACTACAGTCTGCTCCAGCCTGCTATCGTGGTCGAAAGCAGCGGCCGTGAGATGCAGGTACTGACCCGCAGCGGCGGGCTACAAACCATTGGCTGGGAAGGGCTGAGCTGGGCTCGTCCTTACCTTAGCCCGCGTAGCCGCGGCGCTGAACCCAGCTCAGCTGAGCAGATTGCCGTGCGTGGCGATATGGTTCGCGTGGTTGAGAAAGAAGACGGCTCGTTACGCCTTTCCCAGCGCCCGGGCGTTGAAGGTTCGTTAGTCGTCCAGGACCCACGTACCGGCGCCATTCTTGCGCTGCAGGGCGGTTTTGACTTTAATGCCAGCAAGTTCAACCGCGCCGTACAGGCGCAGCGCCAATCAGGCTCCATTTTCAAGCCGTTTATCTACCTCGCGGCCCTCGAAGACGGCGAAATGAACGCGGCCAGCGTGGTCAACGACTCGCCCGTCGTGCTTGACGATGGCAGCAATTCCTTGTGGCGGCCGGTCAATTCTAGCCGTGACTTCAACGGCCCCATGCGCCTACGTCCAGCACTCGCCCGTTCGCGCAACCTAGTGACTATCCGCGTGCTGCAGACAATGGGCATAGAGCACACAATCAACTTCTTAGAAGGTTTCGGCTTTGCACCAGGTCGTTTACCCAATGGGTTGTCTCTAGCGCTGGGTAGTGCCAGCTTAACCCCCATGGAGATGACCAACGCCTACTCGGTACTCGCCAATGGTGGTTTCCAGGTCGCCCCGTGGTTTATTGAACGGGTAACCCGCAACGATGATAGCGAAGTGATTGATGAGGCCACGCCACAGGTGGCTTGCCGCAGCTGCGCGGAGGATCAGGAAACGGTTGAAATCGATGGTCGAGAATACCCGATCGCCAAACGGGTGGCCGACCCGGCGGCCGTTTATATTCTGCGCGATATGCTGCGCGACGTTATCACCTCGGGTACTGGCCGTGGCGCGCTAACCCTAGGCCGCGACGATATCGTCGGCAAAACCGGTACCACTAATAGCCAACGTGACGCCTGGTTTGCTGGCTTTAATAATGAACTTGTGACAACGGTGTGGGTAGGCAAAGACAGTAACGAAACTATCTCTGAGTATGGGTCTCAGGCCGCGCTACCCATCTGGGTAGAGTTTATGGGCAATGCCCTTGAGGGAACGCCGAGTGCCGTGCCCGAGCGCCCGGATAGCGTGGTCACCGCGCGGGTCGACCCGGACACCGGCCAGCGCTTGGCCGAGGGTCAGTCCGGCGGTATAACCGAGCTGTTCCACGAAGACCACCTACCGGATTACCAGCAACGCCGCATCAGCCGCGAGCTGGAAGAAGCCAGTGGCTCACAAGGGTCTGGTACCGCCGAATCAATTTTCTAACCCTAACGTAACGAGCCTCACGCGTTACAAGCCCCGCTCAGCAAAAGGCCCGGAGATAGCTTCTCCGGGCCTTTTTGTTGCTGGCTGGTAGGTGGGGGTTACTGGCTAACGGGCGCCGCTGACGCTTCGCGCTTGCTGGCTAACCAGTTAGCAGCGATGAGGGCGATCATGACCGCCACACCGGCAATTTCAGTCATCAGGTTCGGGTAGAACACCCCTATAATCGCCGCGGTAATGGCAACGCGAGGTAGCCACGACATCCGAGTAAACAGATAGCCTTCCAAAGCAGCCGCAAAGGCGCCTAACGCCAGAATGGCAATGACAGCATTCCAGATCACTACCACTACCGGCCCGCCCATTATGATTTCTGGGTTAAACACCATGAACAGCGGGATCAAGTAGAGTCCCTTAGCAAACTTCCACGCCTGGAAGCTGGTTTCCATCGGCTTACTGCCCGCAATCGCCGCCCCGGCAAAACCTGCCAAGGCGATTGGCGGCGTCACGTTGGAGTCTTGGGAGTACCAGAATACCACCAGGTGAGCGACCAACAACGGAATGCCAAACTCCTGGGTAAGCGCGGGGCCAACGAGCACAATCAAGACGATGTAACTGGCAGTCACCGGCAACCCCATGCCCAGCACCAGGCTTGCCAGTAGCACCATCACCAGCGCCAGCAGGATGTTGCCACCGGAAAAGGCCATCATCATAGAGGAGAACTTCAGTCCTAATCCGGTTAAGCCCACGATGCCAACAATAATGCCGGCCACGGCGCAAGCCATGGACACCGCTACCGCATTGCGGGCACCTAACTCCAAGCCCTCGATCAGCTTGGCAAATCCTTGGCGGGTGACGTCTTTGATCGCGCTTGCCGTCACCGGCTGGCCCTGCCTAGGCGCCACAAAGAAAAACCACAGCACATAACGCAAGACCGCCACCGCCAAAATGGTCACCACTGCATAGTAGCCCACCCGCATGGGCGACATGCTCATCGCCAGCAGCCAGATCAGCACAGCAAGCGGCAGCAGGAAGTGCCAGCCATCTTTCATGACCTGGCGCATCTGTGGCAGCTCATGTTTGGGCAGCCCTTGCATACCTTGCTTAAGCGCAATGATGTGCACAAAAAGATAGACCGTGGCGAAATACATAATCGCCGGCAAGATACTGACTTTGACGATATCTAGGTAGGGTGTATTGGTGTACTCGGCAATCAGGAAGGCGCCCGCGCCCATCAACGGCGGCATAATTTGCCCACCGGTCGAGGCGGCGGCTTCGATACCGCCCGCCTGTTTAGGCTTATAGCCCAGCCGTTTCATTAGTGGGATAGTAAAGGCGCCGGTGGTCACCACGTTGGCAATCGCGCTACCGGAAATAGACCCCATTCCCGCCGAGGCTAAAACGGCTGCTTTGGCAGGCCCGCCGCGTTGGCGACCGGTCGCAGCGTAGGCCATATCAATAAAGAATTTACCTGCGCCGGTGCACTCCAAGAAGGCCCCGAACAACACAAAAATAAAGATATAGGTCGCCGCGACCCCAAGCGGCAAGCCAAATATGCCTTCTTGGCCTAGGTAGAGTTGGCCGGCAACCCGATCAAACGTGTAGCCCCGGTGCTCCAGAATGCCCGGCATCCACTCGCCCAGCCAAGGCAGCTCACCGCGCGGCCCGGCAAACGCATACACGATTGCCAACACGCCTATCAATGTCATACCGAAACCCACCGCCCGTCGGCTAGCCTCTAGCACGGTGACAGTGGCGATACAGGCAACCAAAATGTCGGTACTGTTCCAAAAGCCCGCGCGGCTGAAAATCTCATCCAAGTTGAGCACTAAATAGCCGCCGGTGAGGAGTGCCCCGGCCAAAAACAGCAGGTCTAACCCCCAGCTCAAGACCCCACGCTGGCGGCGGGGGCCGAAGGCAGGAAACATTAAAAACGCCAGCATCATAATCAATGCCAGGTGGATACTGCGCTGATAAAAAAGCCCTAAAGGCTGAATGCCGGCGGAGTAGAGTTGAAACAGGGAAAGACCCACCGCCACGAGGGTGATCGCCCACAGCACCATGCGGGGTTGAACCGCATTAGCACCCGGCATCACGCTCGGGGGTTGTTTGGATTCGCTCATGAAGCCCTCGAAATTAATCACTAATGTCGTTTTTATTAACGCGGGGAAGCGCTAGGTGCCACTAATTGAATGGTCACGCGTTGCCCGGCGGCATGCTTGCTGAGGCTCACCGGCGGATGTTCAGCGTCTGGCCACACCACGCGATGATTGACAGCCAGTGAACCTACCCTTAATACATATCGGTTATTGGTGACAGGCTCGTTAATCGCATTAATCCAGTAGCCCCCCCGGCCATCTGAGACCTGCTCGCCACGGCCAAAGATATGCCCAAGCCCGGCGGCGAAGTCGGGTTGATGGCTACGCTCCAGTTGCATGGTGCCCGCCGCATTACGATAGCAATCCAGCACCGTAAAGTGCTCGACAGAATGCTGCCATTTAATACACCAACGACCGCCATCAGGCACCGCAGCGTCTACCAGACGCTCGCCTTGTTCGCTCACCACGGCCAAGCGCATAAACGAAGTCGCCGAAGCAGGGGTTTCCCCCGCTTCGGCGAGCGGACAACATGCTATGAGTAGCGCCACCAGTCGTTGCTGCCACTGCATGGCAATGTCCTTACGGCAATGTTTTTACGAATGTTTTTTTAGGACCACGTTTTGTGACAGCGCTTTTAGGACAGTGTCACTCAACGGTTACGGACGCATGCGATCGGGAATCTCAGCGCCCACTTCTTCGAAGTAACGCAGTGCGCCTGGGTGCAGCGGCACGGGGGTAGACGCCATGGTGAACTCAACGGTAGTGTCGTTTGCCGCCGGATGCACCGCTATCAGCTCATCGGTGTTTTCAAACAGCAGTTGGGTCAGTTGGTAAGCCAGCTCTTCGTCCATATCGGCATTGACGACAAGCACATTGGGAATACCGATAGTTTGAACCGCTTCGTCCATGCCGTCATACATACCGGCGGCTAGCTCATACCGGGAGAACACCGCTTCTTCTTCCTGAGCATTGGCAATTTCTTCATCAGACAGACCAATCAGACGAATATCGCGGGTGGCTGCCAGGTTAAGAATCGAGCTGGTCGGCGGGCCGACGCTCCAGAAACCGGCGTCGATGTCACCGTCGCGAATGGCATCGGCGGTTTCATTGAAATTCAGCCGCCGGGGAGAGAAATCGCTGTAGCTAATGCCGTTGGACTCTAACAGCGCGCGGGCATTCAACTCGGTGCCGCTACCCGGCGCACCGACTGACACGATTTTGCCTTCCAAATCAGCGATTGATTCAATATCCGACTCCGCCAACGTCACCAGCTGAACGGCGTTAGGATAAACCGAGGCCAAAGCGCGGGTATTTTCAATTTGACGGCCTTCGAAATCATCGGTGCCGGTATACGCTTGATAGACGGTATCAGCGAGTGCCAGCGCAAGGTCCGCATCGCCGCGCATGATCAAGCCCATATTTTCAACCGAGGCACCGGTGACTTCAGCAGTCGCTTGGGCGCCTTCGATATGGTTATTGATCATTTCGGCAAAACCACCGCCGATAGGATAGTAGACGCCGCCGGTACCGCCGGTGGCGATCGACAGTTGCTGGGCGCTGGCTGGGAGCGCAACCGCTAGCATAGAAGCAGCCGCTATATAGTGAAGAGTTCGCATGAGCGTTTCCTCCGTCCTGTTGGACTTATAGGTATGGTTGACGATAAAGGAGGTGTTCCCCCGCTTCTGCCTGTCATTAAAAGCCAAGCAAAAGCGGTTATCAGAAGTTAGCACGGCTTATGCGTTAGATGCTAATAAGGCTTTATCAGTGCAGTAGCGTTTTCAACGTTACCAAAATGACAGCGCTAATAGGCGTAACCGTCAAGCAGTTGGGCCTAGTAGCTACGCACTAAAATCATGAAATCCGGCACAAATGTCTTACTCCATGCCAAATTGTTATTATTTGTTGATAATGGCCGTCAATTCCACCCACCTCGCCTTTATTATTGATTCAGGATAGGAGCCAAACTGCTATGGAGCCCGGTTTTAAAGAAGAAAATAGTGGGGGCAAAGACGCGCCGCGCCAAAACCTCGCCATCAGTGCTTACCGTCAACTCAAGCACGACATTATTCGTGGCCACTTCGCGCCTGAACAGAAGCTGCTGATGAGCCGCCTGAAAGAGAAATACGGCGCGAGCACCGGGCCGCTGCGGGAAGCGCTTTCACAGCTGGTAGCTGACCGTTTAGTGGTGGCTATTAGCCAGCGCGGCTACCGGGTGGCGCCCATGTCGCTGGCCGAACTCAACGACATTTACGACGCCCGCGCTCAGCTTGAAGGGCTGATTCTGCGCTTGGCTATTGAGCGCGGCGACGACGACTGGGAAGCCACGGTCCTGGCCACCGCGCATCGGCTAGCCAAAGTCACCGACATCAACTCCCCCGACGACCTGCTCGATATCTGGGATCAGCGCCACAAAGCGTTCCATACCGCCATTGCCAGTGGCTGCAACTCCCCTCACCTGCTGCAAATGCGCAATACACTGTTTGACCAAGTAGAGCGCTACCGCCATTTGTGGCTGCAGGAAACCGTGATGTCGCCCCAGGCGCTGGCGCTTAAACGCCAGGAGCACGCCGCGCTGGTCGATGTCATATTGGCTCGCGATACCGCCAAAGCCGACAGCTTAATGCGCGACCACTTGATGACCCCGGTGCCGATTATTACCCGAGTACTCAAAGCGCGCGGTATGCACTAAATTCTGCGCTCCATAAAAATGTAGATATTTTTACAAAACGGCGATACATTGCCGGTAAGCGACGCTGTATTTATTGTCGAATTTATTACCACCCGTCATTTATCGCTGTAGGCGCTACGCTAGTTGAGTGCCAACAAATCGAGGAATCCACGCCATGACGCATTTCAACTGGGACGACCCGCTACTTCTGGAACAACAGCTCACCGATGAAGAGCGCCAGATTCGCGATGCGGCCTACGATTACTGCCAGGAAAACCTTCAGCCCCGCGTACTCACCGCCTTTCGCGAAGAGCGCTTTGACCGCGAAATCATGACCGAAATGGGTGAACTGGGCCTGCTCGGCGCCACTGTTTCCCCCGAGTATGGCGGCGCAGGCGTTAACCACGTGGCCTACGGCCTAATTGCCCGTGAGGTTGAGCGCGTCGACTCCGGTTACCGCTCCGCCATGAGCGTGCAGTCATCGCTGGTGATGTACCCCATCGAGGCTTACGGCTCCGAAGAGCAAAAGCACAAGTACCTACCCAAATTGGCCAGCGGCGAGATGGTCGGCTGTTTTGGCTTGACCGAACCTGACCACGGCTCTGACCCAGGCAACATGATTACGCGCGCAGAAAAAGTCGACGGCGGCTACCGCTTGACCGGCGCCAAGATGTGGATCACCAACAGCCCGATTGCCGATATTGCGGTGGTCTGGGCGAAGTCAGCGGCTCACGACAATCAGATCAAAGGCTTTATCGTTGAGCGCGGCGTGGAAGGTTTTAGTACGCCCAAAATCGAGGGCAAAGTCTCGCTGCGCGCCTCGATTACCGGCGAAATCGTGCTGGAGAATGCCTTCGTTCCCGAGGAAAACCTGCTACCCAACGTAAGCGGCCTGAAAGGCCCGTTTGGCTGCCTCAATAAAGCCCGCTACGGCATCGCCTGGGGGGTAATGGGCACCTCTGAATTCTGCTGGCACGCGGCGCGCCAATACACCCTGGACCGCAAGCAGTTTGGCCGCCCGCTGGCGGCGAACCAACTGATTCAGAAAAAGCTCGCCGACATGCAGACCGAGATTACTCTCGGGCTACAGGCGGCGCTGCAGGTGGGCCGACTGATGGACAGCGGCAACTGGGCGCCGGAGATGGTCTCGTTGATCAAGCGCAATAACTGCGGCAAAGCGCTGGACATTGCCCGCCAGTCCCGCGATATGCACGGCGGCAACGGCGTTTCTGACGAATACGGCGTTATCCGTCACATGGTCAACCTGGAATCGGTGAACACCTACGAAGGCACCCACGATGTGCATGCGTTGATTCTGGGCCGCGCCCAGACCGGTATTCAGGCCTTCTTTTAACCGCCCCGGGAGCAGGAGCGCTGAATGAGCGAAGCACCCAAACCTCTGATTGGCATCAAAGTGCTGGATATCTCCCGCGTGCTGGCCGGCCCATGGTGTGGCCAGATGCTCGCCGACATGGGCGCCGATGTCATCAAGGTGGAACGCCCCGGTAGCGGCGATGACACTCGCCACTGGGGGCCGCCCTGGTTAGCAGGAACGGCCGAATCGGCTTACTACCTATGCGCCAACCGCGGCAAGCGTTCGGTGACCGTCGATATGGCCAAGCCCGAAGGTCAAGCGGTGATCAAGCAGCTCGTCGCCCAGTCCGACGTGTTGATAGAGAACTTTAAAGTCGGCGGCCTTAAACGCTACGGTTTGGATTACTTAAGCTTAAAGGCGCTGAATCCCAAGCTGATTTATTGCTCAATTACCGGCTTTGGCCAAGAGAGCCCTTACGCTCACCGCGCCGGTTATGACTTTATGATTCAAGCCATGGGCGGGATCATGAGCTTGACCGGCAAGCCCGACGATGAACCCGGTGGGGAACCGGTGAAAAGCGGCGTCGCCTTTACCGATATTTTCACCGGGCTGTACGCGGCCAACGCGATACTGGCAGCGCTATATCAACGCCGCGATAGCGGCGAGGGCTGCCATATCGACATGGCGCTGATGGATGTTCAGGTAGGCGTGCTGGCTAATCAAGCGCTGAACTACTTAACCTCGGGCAACGTGCCACAGCGGATGGGCAATGCCCACCCTAATATCGTGCCTTACCAGGCGTTTGCCACCCAGGATGGCCATATGATTGTGGCCGTCGGCAACGATGAGCAATTTAAGCGTTTCTGCACAGCGCTGTCTCTGCCATGGCTGGCTGACGACCCACGCTTTGCCACCAATGGCGCCCGAGTGAACCAGCGTGCGCTACTGGTTCCCCAACTGGAAGCGGCGCTGGCCCAGCGCAGCACCGAACACTGGCTGACCACTTTTGAGGCAGTCGGTGTGCCCTGCGGGCCGATCAACACCCTGGACCGCGTATTCGACGACCCTCACGTTAAAGCCCGCCGGCTCAAGCAGACCTTACCGCACGACCAAGCGGGCCAGGTGGACTTGGTTGCTAATCCGATCCGTTTCAATGGCGTACAGATGAGCGCCACTACCGCCCCCCCTCACTTAGGCCAACACACTGACAACGTATTAGCCGAGCTTGGCATCACCCAAGAACAGTGCGAAGCCCTGCGTAAAGCAGGTATTATCTAAGCTTGCTTGAAAGTGGCATCCCTATCATCTGCGCTATGCCAATGACCCGGTACACCGAACATGCTGTACAGCTCCTGTACATCGCGCCCGATTTACGTCTAAAATAGTGCTTATTCATTGAGCTGGCAATTTATATACGACTGACGCTGACTCATCCAGAGCAGACAAAGATCTTACACAGGAGTTGTAATGAGCCAGTGCGCGCGTGTTGATGGTAGCTGCAAACGCTGCGAAGGGAATCTGCCATTTGAATTCACCATGGCTTTTCAGCCGATCGTGGATATTGCTTTGGCGCAAGTGGTTACTTATGAAGCCTTAGTACGCGGCATTAATGGGGAATCCGCTTGGAGCGTCATTTCGCAAGTCACCGATGAGCTGCTCTATCGTTTTGACCAAGCTTGCCGGGTGAAGGCCATCGAAATGGCCAGTGCCCTGGATATGCAAACCGATCTCTCAATCAACTTCTTACCCAACGCCGTATATGAACCAGAAGCGTGCATTCAGGCAACGCTAGACGTTTCCAGACGCGTTGGCTGGCCAATGGATCGGCTGGTTTTTGAAATTACCGAAACAGAGCGCGTTCGCGACCGTCAGCACCTGTGCAATATTATCGATGCTTATCGCTCCATGGGCTTCAAAACCGCGCTGGATGATTTTGGCAATGGTTATGCCAACTTAGACCTATTAACCGACTTAACGCCCGATAAACTTAAGATTGACCGTGCGCTGGTAATGGACTGCGATAGCGATGTACGTCGTCAGGCGCTGTTAAACGCCATTATTACACTGGCGCAAGACCTCGACATGACGCTGATTGCTGAAGGCGTTGAAACCCGGCCAGAAGCGCTTTGGCTGGCCCGGGCAGGCATCGTATGCCAGCAAGGCTTCTACTTTGCCAGACCGGCGGTCAACTCGTTGGGCGATGATATTACTCCCCTACTCGCGGGGTTAAAAAGCGAAGCGGGCATAGCGTTAGGAAAAGCAGATGAATAACTTCAGCACTGAGCAAATCTATCAGCTATTTAACCGCTCAAAGCGTAATACGGAAAACGTTATTCGGGCCGCGCCTATTGGCATCTGTATTACCACCCCTTCGGGTCACTTTGAGATGGCCAACCCGGCTTACTGTGAACTGTGCGGTTACCCAGAAGAGGAGCTCTTGGGCCAGCATTTTACCATGGTCATCCCAGAGGCTTACAGGGATCGGTTGACGGCCCTGCACCAAGATTTTATGCAGGGCGGCAAATCCCAGGAGCAACGTCAAGAGTGGGAGATGCTGACCAAACATGGTCGGATTCATACCATTATTGTTGAATCAGCACGCATTGAAGGTGAAGACGGCAAGCCACGCAAAGTCACTTTTATTCTCGACATTACCCAGCGTAAACAGCTTGAAGAACGCCTAAAACAGGCCAATGAGCGCCTTGATCATCTCGCCCATCACGATGAGCTAACCGAGCTGCTCAACCGCCGTGCCGGTTTACAGCGTCTGGATGAAGAGATCAAACGCTGCGAACGATACGGCGGCACCTTCAGCATCGCCATGTACGACCTAGATGACTTCAAAACCATTAATGACCAGTATGGGCATAGCATCGGTGACATCGTTTTACAGCAGACAACCGCCTTGGTGAACCAAGTGCTGCGCGACACCGACCTGCAAATCCGTTTGGGCGGAGAAGAATTTCTGGTGATTATGCCGGGGGTAGACGCTGACGAAGCCTTGCGGGGTATGGAGCGCGTTCGTAAAGCGGTTGCACAAGCCTCTTTTACCGAGCATCACTTAACGGTTACTCTTTCATCTGGGATCGCCAGTTATGTCGAAGCGTCTGGCACACGACTGCTTGATCGTGCCGACAAAGCTATGTATCAAGCTAAGCAGGCGGGACGCAATCGGGTTGCCATTGTATCGTCGCCTATGTGAGCAACGCCATTGCGCGCTATGCTGAAAGTTCATCATTCATTAATAGGATTTAAGTCATGAGCAGCAATGCAGAATTAAACGAGCTGAAACACAAATACGTCGCTGCTGGCGCCGCCAGTCCCGCGACGGCCTTTGCCGATCGCGCTGAGAATGCTGAAGTATGGGATGCCGACGGCAATCGCTTTATCGACTTCGCGGGCGGCATCGGCGTTCTCAACGTGGGGCACCGCCACCCCAAAGTCGTCGCTGCCGTCAAGGCCCAGCTCGATAAGCTGATGCACACCTGCCAAACCGTGATGCCCTATGAAGGCTACGTCAAAGTGGCGGAAAAGCTCAGCCAGATCGTGCCGGTTCGTGGCCATGCCAAAGTCATGCTGGCAAACTCTGGCGCCGAAGCGCTGGAAAACGCGGTCAAGATTGCCCGCGCCGCCACCGGCCGTTCTAACGTCATTTGTTTTGATGGTGGCTACCACGGCCGGACCTTCTACACCATGGCCATGAACGGCAAAGTGGCGCCTTATCAGAGCGACTTCGGGCCGATGCCGGGCACCGTTTTCCGTGCACCCTACCCGGTGCCCTACCATGGTGTCAGCGAAGATGAAGCCATCCGCGGCTTGAAGATGGCGCTAAAAACCGACGCCAACCCCAAAGACACCGCCGCGATTGTGCTTGAGCCGGTACTCGGTGAAGGTGGTTTCTACCCGGCGTCAAAAAACTTTCTTGAGAAAGTCCGCGCCATTTGCGATGAACATGGCATTTTGATGATCATTGATGAGGTGCAGTCGGGCTTTGGCCGTACCGGCAAAATGTTTGCCATTGAGC
Source organism: Halovibrio sp. HP20-59 (assembly GCF_033052795.2). Taxonomy (NCBI): domain Bacteria; kingdom Pseudomonadati; phylum Pseudomonadota; class Gammaproteobacteria; order Oceanospirillales; family Halomonadaceae; genus Halovibrio; species Halovibrio sp. HP20-59. The sequence goes on along the minus strand of NZ_JAWJUW020000015.1, from coordinate 48,898 downwards.
ACAGCGGCGTTGAGCCAGACATTATGACCATGGCCAAGAGTATGGCCGACGGCATGCCGATTTCTGCCATCGTGGGTACTGACAAGGTCATGGACGCGTCTGGCCCCAACTCGCTGGGCGGCACCTATACCGGCAGCCCGACCGCCTGCGCCGCCGCACTGGCGGTGATGGAAGTGTTCGAAGAGGAGAACATCCTTGAGAAGAGCCAGGCCCTGGGTGAGAAGCTGGCTCAGCGTTTCGGCGGTTGGGAAAGCAAGTTTGCCTGCGTTGATAATGGCCGCAATATGGGCGCCATGGCCGCCTTTGAACTGGTATCCGACAAAACCGAGCGGACGCCTAATCCTGAACTGGCCGCAGCGCTGTGCAAGAAAGCCCGTGAAGAAGGCTTGATCCTGCTCTCTTGCGGCATGTACGGCAACACCATCCGCTTCTTGATGCCCGTCACCATTCAAGACGACGTACTCAACGAAGGGCTGGATATCATCGAATCCTGCCTGGAATCGCTGATTTAAGTACGCGCTAGCCTAAGTACTAAAACGCCGCCGCCCTTCTGGGCGGCGGCGTTATTGTTTATAGCCTTATACTCACTCTTTCGGACGACGGTCCCCTTCCAGGAAATTCGCCGTAAATACCGCTTTACCATGGGTCTCAAACGACCACTTCATCACGTCGCTTATCGCCGCCATGACGGCGTCAAACTCACCAAACACCTGAGTACTCATACGGTTCGGGTGCACTTCCAGCCCCGTTGCCTCAAAGCGTTTTACTACCTCTTTGATGACCGGCTTAAAGTCATCGGCCAGTGGGTAGTAGCTAAGCTGTACGGAAAGATACATAACGCCTCCTTACGCTGTGTGTGAATGCTTACTGGCATTAGGCAAACGCTGCCAGGCAGCCAAAATAGCCGCCCGGGTCTCGTCAGGATGCTCCATCGGAAACATATGCGTACCGGGGACTTCACTCACTGTTAGCCCCTTGCGCCTTAGCCGCTTGATACGTGAGGCGGTCAGCAGATGCGACTCTTTGCCCGCCACCAACGCCAGCGGCACCCCCAAACGCTGAGGAAGGCGCGAGAGGTGATCGGGCAGATGGCGGAAAATTTCCACCTCAATGCGCGGATCAAAGATCAGCTCAGCACTGCCGTCATCTAACAAGCGTGTCCCTGCTTCAATGTAGTCGTTGAGCGCGTCCGGGGTAAAGCGACGAAAGAGCCCCCGGCGCCGTAAAGAACTGGCCATCGTTTCACGGCTCGGCCACACGGTGCGCCGCCCCAAGGTTTTACCGGCAGGCGTGATACGATCGATAAAGCCAAACCGCTTGGCGGCTTTCATTGCCCAGGCATCGGTGCCCAGCATCAAGGGTGGATCCAGCATAATCACCCCGCAGAAACGCTCGGGCTGCCTGTCGGCGGCCATGGCCATCAAGGTGCCACCCAGCGAATGACCAACGCCCAGCAGCGGTGTGTCGCTCTCTGGCAGGGAGTTCAGCAGTTCATCGACCAAGTTGCCCCAGTTGTGGTTAACCGGGTAGTCAGGATGATGGCCCAGGCAATTGATCGGATGCAGATCAAACGTCTCCGCCAGAGGATTAAGCAGGCTGCGATAGCTCAACCCTGGGAAACCGTTGGCATGAGCAAACACTAAACGGGGACGTGAAACGGCATCGGCAGACATAACGGGGCTCGTTGGTGGCCAAACAGAAAAAGAGCAGTTCGAACTATCATACGACTGTTTTAACGCACTCCTGGCGCGTGGTCAATCGGGCAAAGGGTTAACAGGCTAATTAAAACAGCGACAGCTGATGCTCCTGGCTATTCTCCGCCAGCCGATAGCCCACGCCCAACAGGCGCACCGGTCGCTCGCCCCGTGCCCAGCCAACGTTAAGCAGGGTTTCAAACTGCTCAAGGTTGGGCGCCGGGTCGGCGTGCTCGACAGTAGTTTGGGTAAAGTCGTTAAACTTCACTTTGACGATTAGGCCGCGCACCGGCAGGGGCGGGTCAAGCCGGGCGTAACGGCGCTCTAAATCATCGATCAGCGCCGGTAGCTCACGGCGGCAGGCGTCAAGGGTGGGCAAATCCTGAGCGTAGGTCTGCTCGGTGCTGATTGACTTGCGCTCGCGGTGGGTTTTCACCGGGCGCTCGTCCCTTCCCCAGCTTAGTTCGTGCAGCCGTCTTCCAAAACGACCAAAGTGCTCGACCAACTCGGTCAGCGGGCGAGTGCGTAAATCAGCGCAGGTGTGAATAGCCAGCCCGGCCATTTTTTCTGCCGTGCGGGGGCCAACGCCGTGGATTTTCTTCACCGGCAGTTGCTGGACAAAGCTATCGACTTTATCCGGCGTAATCACGCACAGGCCGTCGGGCTTGTTCCAGTCGCTGGCAATTTTGGCTAGAAACTTGTTGGGCGCGACACCCGCTGAAACAGTGATACCCACTTCACGGCTGACCCGTCCGCGGATGGCTTCGGCCATTAGCGTAGCGCTACCGTGATGCTGGGTGACCTCTGAGACATCCAAAAAAGCCTCATCCAGGGAGAGAGGCTCAATCAGCTCGGTCACTTCGCGATAAATCGCAAACACTTGCCGGGCAACCGTTTTGTATTTGGCCATATCACCGCGAATCAACGTCAAATGCGGGCAGCGCTTGAGCGCTTGGCTCATGGGCATCGCCGAGTGAATGCCAAACGCCCGTGCAGGGTAGTTGCAGGTTGCCACCACCCCGCGCTGCTCGACGCTGCCGCCAATGGCAATCGGGATATCCCGCAACGCGGGGCTATCGCGCATCTCCACCGCAGCGTAAAAACAGTCACAGTCGCAGTGAATGATTTTGCGCACTGGCTAGCCTTCCACCTGTAAAAAACCACAGTTTATCACAGCATCAGGTGCCGCAGAATGTTCTCAGCACCTGCTCACTTTCCGTGGCAGGCGCCGCTAAACGACGCGCCTCAGTTGAATCCTCAAACGGCTGGGTAACGACGTCCAGCAGTGTGTGGAACGGCGCAAAGTCACCATCGTAAGCGGCATCAATGACTTCCTGAACGCGGTGGTTGCGGGGAATAATGATCGGGTTGGCGTGGCGCATGGCAGCTAGGCGCTGGCTATCTTGACTGGCTACCTGCTCGGCCCGCCAGTTATCCAGCCACGCGGCTAACGCATCGGGCTGGGTGGTTAGCGACAGCAGCGCTTCGCGATGCTCGTCACTCAGCGAGGCAGCGTAGTGGGTCAGCGCATCAAACGTCGCGGTCATATCCATCCGCCCCTGCTGCATCTGGCTTTCCAACCCTTCCATTAGTGGCATTGCCTGGTCGCTCTCCTCCGCCAGGCCGAGTTTATTGGCGTGTAATCGGCGGCGCTCAGCAGCAAAAAACGGATCAAAGCGGCGAATGGCGTCAGTGGCCTGTTCCACCAGCGCATCGCCTTCTTCGCGCATCAGCGGCAGCAATGTTTCGGCAAAGCGCGCCAGGTTCCACTGGGCAATCGCGGGTTGGTTGGCAAACGCATAGCGCTTGCCCTGGTCAACCGAGCTGTACGCTTTTTGCGGGTCGAACTGCTCCATGAAGGCGCAGGGGCCGTAATCGATGGTTTCCCCAGCAATGCTGCAGTTGTCGGTATTCATCACGCCATGGATAAAGCCGATGCTCATCCAACGGGCAATCAATACGGCTTGGCGAGCAACCACGGCTTCCAGCAGCGCCATATAGGGGTCTTCTGCCGAGGCGGCTTCGGGGTAATGGCGCTCAATGACATGATCGGCCAACGCTTTGAGCAATGCTTCATCCCGCTGTGCAGCGGCAAACTGAAAGGTGCCTACGCGAATATGGCTGCTTGCCACGCGGGTAAAAACGGCGCCAGGCTCGGCCATTTGCCGGACCACGCGCTCGCCGCTCGCAACGGCCGCAAGGGCACGCGTAGTGGGAATCCCCATAGCAGCCATAAACTCGCTGACCAGATATTCACGCAGCACCGGTCCTAACGGCGAACGGCCATCGCCACCGCGGGAAAACGGCGTGCGGCCGCTGCCTTTTAGCTGCACATCACGGCGAACGCCATCCTGATCGATCACTTCACCCAGCAGCAGCGCACGACCATCACCCAGCTGCGGCACAAAGTTGCCGAACTGGTGGCCTGCGTAACCCATTGCGCCCGGCTTGGCATCCGGCATGGGTTGGTTGCCGCTAAACCACTGGGCCAGCGTTGCTGAGTCAGGTATCTCTTTTGCGCCCAGCTCTTCGGCAAGCGGGGCATTAAAGGCAATGAGCTCAGGGTCGGCCACGGGCGTTACTTGGGTGGCAACCCAAAGGGGTTCAGGTAACGTGGAATAGAGATGTTCAAATGACAGCACGTTTAACTCCGCGTCTATTGGCTTTCGTCAGCTAATACCCTAGCATTTTACTCAACTAAACGCCGAAGCGATATTGTCCAACATGCCAAGTGTTAACGAGCGCGTACTAACGCCGCTCCCAAGGAATTTTTATAACCGCGACACCCTTGTAGTGGCGAGAGACATGCTCGGCTGCTGGCTGGTGCGCGAACATAACGGCGAACGGATGGCTGCAAAGATTGTTGAGACAGAGGCCTATTGCGGCGCTGGAGACTCCGCTTGCCATGCCCACCGGCGTCGATCACCGCGCACCGAAGCGATGTTCGGGCCTGCTGGCCACGCCTATGTCTATCTCGTTTACGGCATGCACTGGCTACTGAACGTGGTGACTGAGTCGGAAGGCTCGCCCTGCGCGGTATTGATTCGTGCAGTGGAACCCACGACCAACGAGGCCGCCATGCGCGCCACCCGTCAAGCCGTGGGCAAACAACTCAGCAACGGCCCCGGCAAGCTCACGCGTGCCCTCAGTATTGATAAAGCCTTGTATGGCCATGATATGACTCAGGCTGGAAAGCTGTGGATTAGCCAAGCGACACATAACGCCGAAATTGCTGCTGGGGCTATTGCTAGCGGGCCACGCGTGGGTATTGATTACGCCCAGCCCGAGCACCGCGATGCCCCCTGGCGGCTTTGGTTGGAAGATAATCCGTGGGTATCGAAAGCGCGCTAGCGCTGATGAACTAGCTAAGCACCCTTTAAGCAGCTCACAACCTGTTCAAGTACCGGCGTTAACGGCGCACGCCACTGGTGGGTCAATAGCGCGTCAGCCCGTGTGACGCCAAGAGAGAGCGATGCAACAGGCAGGCCCATCCCATGCGCATCACGGCAGAAGCGGTAGCCGGAATAGACCATCAATGATGTCCCCACGGCCAGTACCGCCTCCGCATTCTGCAAGCCTGCCTGGGCGGCGAGCCGCCTTGCTGGCGGGACCACATCACCGTAATACACCACGTCCGGTTTGAGGATGCCGCCGCAGCGCGGGCAGTCGAACACCGTAAAGCCGGAAAAGTCGGTTTCCAGGTCGGCGTCGCCATCCGGCGCATGGCCTGCATCAAGCGCAGCAAAGCGTGGATTCAGCTGCGCCATTTCACTGTGCATGGCGTGGCGCATCATGTGGTAGCCGCAGCTCATACAGCTAACCGTATCGGCTCGGCCGTGCAGATCGATGACCTTTTTGGAGCCCGCCCGCTGGTGCAGGCGGTCGACGTTCTGAGTGACCAGCATTTCCACAAAGCCCATGCGTTCGAGCGCCGCAAGCGCCTGATGCGCCCCGCTGACCTGCGCCTCGCGCAGCGCCTTGAAGCCCACCAGCGCGCGAGCCCAGTAACGCTGGCGCACGGCATGCGAGCCCATGAAGTCGCCGTGCTGAACCGGTGGCGAGCGTTTCCACTGGCCATCGGCATCACGGTAGTCGGGAATGCCACTATCGGTACTCACGCCCGCACCGGTAATCACCCACAGCTTAGGGTAGCGCTGAATAAAATCAGCCAGTTCCTCACCCGCCTGGGTAGCGTTTTTTGCAATTTCCACGGCCTGCGTCAATAGTTCACCTCTAGGCAATGTGGTTATGAGTCAGTGATACTGTAGAACATCGGCGGGCCATGCAACGCGCCCTTCAACGGTTATTGTGCACCCAGGAGATACTCTTATGCAGCAGGACCATGACATTATTATTGTCGGTGGCGGCATGGTGGGCGCTGCGCTTGCTGCCCGCCTAGGCCACGCGGGCTTCTCGATTGGCCTGGTTGAGCGTGATGGCCCACCCACCGCGCCGAGTGGCGATTACGATCTGCGGATTTCATCGCTGAATGCGCGCTCTCTCGCGTTTATCAAAGCCAGCGGCACAGCGCTGCCCGAAGAACGCAGCTGCCCTTTTCGGCATATCGATGTTTTTAACCAGGATGGCTCAGGCCACTCGCTGTTTTCCGCTGAAGAAAGCGGCATGGAAGACTTCGGTATTTTCGTCGAAAACCTTACCCTGCAATACTCGCTCTGGCAGCGTTTGGAACAGCTGCCCAGCGTTACCTGTTACACCCATTGCGCGCCGTTGAGCACTATCGCCGCCACCTCTGCCCGCCTGTTGGAGCTGGATAACGGCAAAACCCTAAGCGCGCGGCTAATAGTGGGGGCCGACGGCGCGCAATCGACCCTGCGTGAGCTAGCGGGTATCAGCGTTAGCAGCTATGACTACCACCAGCGGGCGATGATCATTAACGTAGAAACCGAACTGCCCCAGCAGGATGTCAGCTGGCAATGTTTTACCCCTACCGGCCCGCTAGCCATGCTGCCGCTACCCGGCCAGCGCGCCTCCTTGGTGTGGTACGACAGCGACGGCGCCACCAAAGGCCGCGAACAGCTGGACGACGAAGCGCTCAAAACGGCCATTGAAACGGCCTTTCCTTCTCGCCTGGGCAAGCTCACCCGTATCGTCGCACGGGCCAGTTTCCCCATTAAGCGCCAGCATGCCCAGCGCTATATCGGCAAGCGCTTAGCGCTGATTGGCGACGCCGCCCACGTGGTGCACCCGCTGGCGGGCCAGGGGTTAAATATCGGCCTGCACGACGCCGACACACTCGCCGAGATCATTATCCAAGGCCGCGACCCAGGTGACTATGTCAACCTACTCCGCTTCGAGTGCCAACGCCGCGCGGCCAACCAAGCAATGATCGCTGCTACCGACAGCTTCCACCACCTGTTTACCGGCGCCAAACCGCTGCGCCAACTGGGTGATTTAAGCTTGCAGCTCGCCGAGCGCTTCCCGTTTGCCAAGCGAATGATGATGCAGCAAGCCAACGGGTTGAATCCGTTTAAAATGCGCTAGGGTCTACTACGCTGAGAGGGTGGCTGCGATAGCGGTCAAAAACAATCACAACAATCCCTCTCTTAAGGCAACCCAATGGCATCTACACGACAAACGCTATTAACGGCAACGCTCTGCTCGGGTCTTGGTCTTCTGCTGACTTTCCCTCTTTGGGCCTGGGATGGTGTCGTTGAGAAACAAACCTTCGAAATGGACAGTTTCACTACCCAAAGCGGCGAGACGATTCCCAACGTGACGGTGGGTTGGGAAGCCTATGGCGAGCTCAACGACGCCCGGGATAACGTCATTCTGATTACCCATTTCTTCTCAGGCACCAGCCATGCGGCGGGCCGTTATGAGGCAGATGGCGAGCCGCCCGGCTACTGGGATGCGATCATTGGCCCCGGCAAACCACTGGATACCGATGAGTACTTCATTATTTCATCGGATACCCTGGTAAACCTGAACGCCAATGACCCCAACGTCACCACCACGGGGCCCGCTTCCATCAACCCAGAAACCGACGAACCCTGGGGAATGGACTTCCCGGTCGTCACCATTCGTGATTTTGTAGAGGTCCAGCGCGAGCTGCTAGAGAGCCAAGGCATTGAATCGCTGCATGCGGTGATGGGAGCCTCAATGGGCGCCCTTCAGGCCATCGAGTGGGCCAGCGCCTACCCTGAGCGGGTCGAACGCCTTATCTCCGTGATTGGTGCCGGCGTTGCCGACCCCTGGCTGATAGCGACGCTGAGCGCCTGGGCAGCGCCGATTCAACTGGATGCCAACTGGAACGGGGGCAACTACTACGACGGCGAGCCGCCCACCGATGGTTTAAAAGAAGCGCTTAAGCTGGTGACGCTCAACGCCAACCACTGGCAGTGGGCCAACGAAACCTTTAACCGTGACTGGGCGGATGAAGCGCGCGACCCTGCCCAGGATATCGACGCCCGCTACGCGATCGAACAAACGCTGGATGATATCGCTGCCGCCCGTGCAAAAACGTCTGATGCCAACCATTTCCTATACTTGGTTCAAGCCAACCAAACCTTTGTGGCAGGCCACGGCGACTCTCTAGAAGCCGGGCTTGAAGCAATCGACGCCCCCACGCTGATGCTGTATAGCGAAAACGACCTCGTCTTCGCCCCCGAAGGCGTGCGCCGTACCGCCGAGTTGATTGAAGCTGACGGCACCGAGGTGACACTTGAAACTCTGGAAGGTAACCGAGGCCACCTGGATGGTGTGCTATCCATTGACCAGGCGAGTGATACGTTGCGTGAGTTTTTGCAGTAAGGGATTGAGCGCTGGCTTCTCTAGGAGCCAGCGCTATTTAGGCGGCTTCAAAATCCAAAGGGTGAAGATCGTCCAAATTAATTGTGCTGCGAGCCATCCACAGGTCATATGTATCCTGCATTGCCAGCCAGCTCTCCGGGGAACGACCAAGAACCTTCGACAAACGCAAAGACATTTCAGGGCTAATGCCACTACCTCCTTTCAGCAACCGTGAAAGCGTAGAGGGCGATACACCCAAACTGGAAGCAAGCTGGCGTGAACTGATACCAAAGGGCTCTAGGTAAACCTCCCGAATAAATTCGCCAGGATGCGGTGGGTTATGCATTGTCATTAGTGATAATCCTCATAATCAAGAATATAAGCGTTGCCGTCCCGGAATTCGAAGGTCATGCGCCAATTTCCGTTGATCCAAATCGACCATCGCTCTTTGTCTTTCCCCTTCAACGGATGCAACCGAAAGCCGGGGATATCCATGTCTTCCACCGAAATAGCCGTATCTAGAGCAGCAAGCTGCATACGCAACTTCTTAGCGTGATCTGCCTGTATACCAGCAGTGCTGCCACTAGCGTAGAACCGTTTCAGTCCTTTGTGACGGAATGATTTAATCATGAGGTATTGTAGCGCGTTGCGCATCGCGCACCAATAAAAATTTACGCTCGGAATAAAAGCAAAGTTTTGAAGTGAGACTTCCCCTATCGAAGCACCGACACTGATGCTGTATAGCGAAAACGACCTCGTCTTCGCCCCCGAAGGCGTGCGCCGTACCGCCGAGTTGATGGAGGCTCGACGGCACCGATGTGAAGCTAGACGCTTTGGAAGGCAATCGAGGCACTTGGATGGGGTTGTTTCCATCGACCAAGAATAAGCCGAAGCCTCTTTGCATGCGCGGCGTTTCCAACTTCATTTCTCTGTGTTTAACCCTTCCGCTTATATGGTAGATAACACCGCTTCGGAAAATTCTCGTGGCGCTTCTTGCGGGAAATTGTGACCAACCCCGGGCATCACTCTGTGCTCATACTGGCCGGTGAAGAAATGATGATGATCCGCAGATCCGGCTAAAGGGGCAACGCCATCGTCGTGTCCATCTAACGAAATAGTTGGCACGGATATTTTGGGCAACTTGGTCAGACGCTGTTCGGTTTCTTCGACTAAAGGGTCTCCAGGAACCAGTCCAAAGCGATGCCGGTATGAATGAATCACCACGTCAACAAAGTCTGGATTATCGAATGCGACAGCGGTCTGGTCGAAATCTTCGTCCGTAAAATTCCAGGTGGGTGACCAAAGCCGCCAAAGAAGTTTACAGAGCTCACGACGGTTTTGAGATAGCCCTGCCCGCCCTCTTTCAGAGTGAAAATAGTACTGATACCAATAACGGTATTCATTTTCCGGAATCTGAGGTTTGGTCGATCCTGGAATGTCCTGAATGTTATAACCACCTACCGACACAAGCGCTTGAACACGCTCAGGCCAAAGAGCAGATAATATACAAGCAGCGCGACCGCCCCAGTCATATCCAGCGAGCACAGCCTTCGAAATCTCAAGTGAATCCATCAATGCAAGAAGGTCGTGCGCAAGCACTGCCTGCTGACCGGAGCGAGGGGTATCTGAATTTAAAAACTGCGTTGCCCCATACCCACGCAGATAAGGCACGATTACACGACAGCCTTTCGAAATCAAAACAGAGCTCACCGCATCATATGCATGCACATCATATGGAAAGCCGTGAAGCAGCAAGACTGGCGTCCCGTTTGGCGGGCCGTTATCAAAATAGGCAATGCTCAATACACCCGCCTCGATCTGCTTCAACATGGTCGCTGCCCCCTTAATGTCTCATTGCCTCATGCTTGCATTGCCGTTCAGCACGACGCTCATCTTATTGCGGCTACTCCCTGTTAGCGGTTGGCGTTCTCTTCGGCCACCTGACGAAGCGCATCGACAAGCACTTCAGCTGGCTGGGCGCCCGAAATCAGGTAGCGCCCGTCAAGGATGAATCCCGGCACGGCGCTAACCCCTGCGTCCATGAATCGCTGTTCTGCCGCGCGAACTTCGTCTGCATACTGATCGGAGCGGGCGATGGCCTCGGCGGCGTCGCCGTCAAGCCCAACCTCAATGGCCTTCTCTCGCAGAACAGTGGGATCTGAAGGGTTTTTCGCCTCACCGAAGTAGGCATCAAACAGTGCCAATTGCAGGGGCGTCTCCAGGTTCTGCGTTGCGGCCCACGCAAGCACGCGGTGGGCATCGAAGGTATTGTTCGCCCGACGCTCCTGGGCGCCACGGAAATTTAATCCAAGCTCTTCGGCCACCTTTATAATCTCGTGCTGGGCCTGCTCCATGCTGGCAGCATCCTTGCCGTACTTGCGGCATAAGTGCTCCAGAATCGGCTCACCCTCGGGTGGCATATCCCGGTTGAGCTCGAAGGGCTGCCAGAAGAGCTCAACGTCGATCTCACCATCAAGGGTCTCTAGCGCTTGTTCCAAGCGGCGGTAGCCGATCGCGCACCACGGGCAGGCTACATCGGATACTAGGTCAATTCTTACCTTCTGCATTTGTATATCCCTTCGACATATCTAAAAATTCGATCAAACTAAAGAAAGCATGGTACGTGTATATAGTGATTAACGGCAGTACAGATATGGAGACTTCCATGGAAAAGGCAACGGTGTTTAAAAGCAACCGCAGTCAAACGGTGCGCATGCCGAAATCCCTCGCGCTGCCTGAAAACGTTAAACGCGTTGAAGTTATTGCCTTGGGTCGCGCGCGCTTGATCGCCCCCGTAGGTGAAGCTTGGGACAGCTGGTTTGATGGCGAAAGTGTCACTGCAGACTTTATGAGTAAACGCGAGCAGTCAAACGAACAGGAAAGCGAGGCGTTTTGATGCTGAAGTAACTGCTTTCTAGCAGCAATGTTAGGTCGTCGCATAGGACATATACAAAAAACTACTCGCTCTCTATCTCAGAAAACTGACCCGATTTATCCAGAGTGTATTCGCCAAAATCCCGCGCCAGGTAAAGCGAACCCGAATAGACGTGCTGGGCCTCTTCACGGATCTCCTCAATGGAAGGCGATGCATGGGGGTTGAGCTGGTAACGGGGACTAAAGTGCGTCAGCACCAGGTTGGGCAGCTGTACTGATTCGGCAAACGCCGCGACAAGCTTGGCGTAGCTATGCCCCACATCACCGGCCTTCTGGGCCATCTCTTCGGTGTAGGTGGCTTCATGCACCAACACCTGTGCGCCCGCGCACGCCGCAAACAACAAGTCAGGCTGGTCATTGTCCCCCGCAATCACCACTTTCCTCGGCTTATGTTTGAAGATCAGGTAGTCATGGCTTTTTAACCGCTCACCCTCAAACTCAATATCAAACCCTTGCTGCAGCTGCCCCCACAGCGCCCCTCTCGGAATCCCCTTTTGCGCTAGCTTATCCACGTCCAAGGCAGCATCGACCTTTGTCTCCGTAAACCCATAAGCATAGGACGGCGCCCGGTGTGAAAGCGTGTAGGTGGCAACCTCAATATGCTCAAACTCAACGTTTGGCAGCTCGTCCGAGTCGATAAACTCCAGGGTGAAGGGCAAGCATAGATGCGTGGCCTCACAGGTAGCCTCCAACCACGCCTTGATGCCTGCTGGCGCCACAATGGTCAGCGGCGTTTTCCGTCCGCCCATTCCCGCACTCGCCAGTATGCCCGGCAGCCCATAGCAGTGGTCGCCGTGCACGTGGGTAATCAAAATGGCTTTCAGCGAATGGAACGACAGCTTCGTATGCAAGACCTGATGCTGGGTGCCCTCACCGCAATCGATCAGGTACCAGCCCTTCCCTTTGCTCTCTCGTAAAGCGACCCCGGAGACATTTCTGTTTTTTGTTGGTACTCCGGCGGAGGTGCCGAGGAATAGTAGGTTCATATCTTGTTCGTAATCTCGCTTATGCACCCTCTTTAAGAACAAGGTGGTGAATTGTCAGCTATCTAAATTTAAACAGTAGTGCTTTTATAATGATTATCAGACGTACATTAATGCAATTGAGGTCTATATACATACTACAAGCTTGGTGGGTGCAGTTTGTTATTATAGCATTTAATATTAAAACCATAATGCTTGCAGTTGCGGCGAGGACGAAGCCTAGCGTAGTCCTAAACCTGCAACCTGCACTTGCGGTGAGTGGCTGCCGCTCTTCACGGCTATTGTCGAAGGGCTTCTTGGGTTAACTCGCTCAGCCGGGCTCGCTGCTCACCGAACTCATCAAAATTATCTGGCGCTAGCCATTGTGAAAATGCCCGAAACAAAACCGGCCATTCAGTATCGATAACGGAGAACCACGCGGTATCCCGGTTACGCCCTTTGTACACTGTGGCTTGACGAAAAGTGCCTTCATACCTAAACCCGAAGCGTTTGGCGGCAGCGCACGAAGGTGCATTCAAAGCATCGCATTTCCACTCATAGCGCCGATAGCGCAGCTCGAAAGCTCTTTTCATCATCAAGAACATGGCCTCCGTAGCGATAGGGGTTCGTTTGAGCTGTTCCGAAAAACGGATATGACCAACTTCGATGGAGCCACTCGCTGGCATGATTCGCAGATAGCTCGCAACGCCCACGGCTCGGCCATCCGAATTCTGAATGATCGTGAAAAACAATGGGTCATCGCTCTGGTTCATTGTCTGAAGCCATGTTTGATAGCGTTCAAAGGAGCCAAAAGGGCCATAGGGAAGATAGGTCCAACTCCCCCCATCGTGATCCTGCGCGTTCGCAGCATATAGCTCTTCAGCATGGCGCTCTGGATCAAGCGGCTCCAAGCGGCAGAAGCGGCCATCCATTGGCTCTCGCGAAGGGCGAGTGGGCTCCTCCCAGTTCGCAAGTGTTTTCCCGACATGCTGACCGAACTCATTCAAAAATTGAGTCATGTTGTTTCCTTGTAGCTAACGCCCCCCTCCCAGAATTTTGGGAGGGAAGAGAGTAAAATTTCAATTTGTAGTGGTTTGCTATGCATTGCCCTGCGCCCACCAAACAGAATTGAAATAAGCTCTCTTTTACCTCAAATCAGCGAATGCGTGCTTCTTGCACAAATATCTAACTGACCGGCATGCTCATCCCAACATAGAAAAAGCGACTGACAGTATCTTCTTCACAATTTTCGGATCCTCACCACGAGCAAGCTGTGACGAAGCAGAGCTTATCTGTGCATCGATATAGGTTGCTGCAAACTCTGATGACATATCTGCAGAAAACTCACCTTTGGCCTTTGAACGCTCCACCCATTTCTTGAAAGCAGTTAACGCTTGCTCCTCAAGGAAATCAACCTGAGATCGTGTTGCTTCACCCAAGTGCGAACGTGATTCACGCATTTTAATAAAAAGGCATCCCATTGGAGACTCATGATGACAGCTAGCTGAAGTGGCAAATGATACGAGGCTATCAAGCGTCTCTCGAAACGAATTTTCACTGTGCAACATCTGCTGTACAGGGTTTAGTATTTGTTCCTGATACCTAATAATGACTGCTTTCATAAGGCCATCTTCGTTCGAAAATTCACGATAAAGCCCTGGCTTTGATACACCTGATCTCCTGCAAACTTCATTCAGGGACAAGTTGCCGATGTCCTCTTTCCAATAGGCCTCCATTGCCACATCCAGAACGTGGTCTCGATCCAGGGTCTTGGGTCGCCCCCTCGAAGGTTTGGTTGGATTTGAACTCATTTTTATACCGCCTGGTATTTTAATTTGACACGCAATCACTTACTCATTATTGTACCAATCGGTATTTAATTAGCAACCTGGTAGGAAAGAAAAATGACTGACGCAAAAGCAAACATAGTTATCACCGGAAGCAGTAGTGGGTTTGGGCAAAAATCAGTAAAAGACTTTGCAGATAAAGGCTATCAAGTGTTCGCCACTATGCGTGGTACAGAAGGCAAAAATGCCGCAATGAAGGCCGAGCTGGAAGCGTATAGCGATTTCATTCATGTTGTTGATATGGATGTCACCAATGACGAATCTGTCAAAACGGCCATTGCAAGTGTGCTGGCAAAAGCGGGCAAAATTGATATTTTGCTTAACAATGCAGGCGTGATGTATCTCGGCATTACGGAGGCATTTAGCATTGCCCAAGCCAGAGAGCAGATGGAAACCAACTACTATGGTGCTATGCGCACTATACAGGCTGTTTTACCCGCTATGCGTGAGGCCAAGTCCGGACTGATCATTAACACTTCATCCATGGTTGGCCAGATTTCAGCGCCGTATTTCTCTACCTACGCCGCCACCAAACATGCTTTGGAAGGCTACCTTCAAGGCTTACGCTACGAAGTGGCGCCCTTCGGTATTGACATTGCCATAGTGCAGCCGGGGCCGTTCCCGACAGGTCTGAGTGCATCAGGACAGCAACCATCACGCACAGACGTATTGGACAGCTATGGTGAGTTGGCAAATATTCCTACCGCTATGTTTGAGGAGTTCGGTAAATTTATGCAGAGCGATCAAGCACCTAATCCACAGATGGTCGTGGATACTTATTTGGCGCTTGCAGATATGCCTGCTGGTAAACGCCCTACACGCACGGCGGTCGGTTTGGTTTGGGGGGTTGCTGAAATTAACGCTGCCAAACAACCCATCCAAGACCGAGTGTTGAAAGAAATGCAACTAGACAATGTACTAGGCGGCGCTGACGCGTAATTTCAGGTAACAGGGGCAATCTATTTTTTGTCCCTGTTACCGTCATATCACAATCGTATCCTTTGCAGGGAGGTATATATTAGAAATTATTTATCTGCGATTAGCTCAACGAAATTGAAGGCGCGCCAATGTTCACTACGCGAACTGTATAACGTTTTGATAAGTGGCGCACTAAAGTGCGTCCGGTGGAGGGCCTCTGGTCCGGAACAATCTGCATAAATTTGTTAGATTTAGTTCGCACGGTCAATCGGTAGCTTAATCTTTCCTTCCCGTACGAATTCAGCAAGCTTACTGATCCTTCTGTGATGCGCCATTAAAATTTTAAGAGTAACTTCCGGGTTTTTAGTGCGAGCCTGAAGCTGCTGAAGACTTTCAAACCCAAGATTTTTGCAGATCTCTTCTGACATGGAATTCAGAAACTTAGCCTCATTCGCCGAAAAGTCGGCAAATTCCATTTGCTGCATTTTACGATTCTTAGCAATTTCCAACCGAGCCTTGTCTATTCGTTTATATGCCTCTACAGCAGTAACACCCAATCCGATGAGAGCACCGACAGATGCTGCAATTTTCATCGCAACATCAGGGTTTAAAAAGATGTCCATCCAGCCTGGAGATGCATATCTAATTTCTGCAATCTTCGGACGGTCTGTAGGCGGTATTTGATGCTGTAGAACAACATAGATGTTTGTGTAGCTGTATCCGCCTTGCCATGGATAGTTTTCGAGTGCCACGTCAATGCGCTTGGCATTTTTAGGGTCTTGAATAGAATCAAAGCAATAAATAAAGGAATACGTTTGAGAGTACGCATATGGAAAGCTGTACAGGTCGTCCAGTTCCCAGCGCTCATCCATCAACACTCTATATTTATTTTCAGGTTCCACGATAATTCCTTGTCAATCTAACGCCGCGCTTTGCGGCTGCTTTGTAGCGCCAGCGGAAAAGCAGCCCGACAACAGCGCTTTGTTACAACTTGTCTCAAGTGTGGCGCATTGCTACAATTGAGGCAAGTCAACGTCGGAGGTACAGATGGCTACGAACAGCATTCGCTTAGATCAAAACCTAATTGAAAAAGCCACTATTATAGCCAAAGCGCTTAACCGGACTCCGCCCAAGCAAATAGAACATTGGGCGAAAATCGGTGAAATGATGGAAGATAACCCCGATTTACCCTACGAGTTTGTGAGGCAAGCCATTATCGCGCAGGCAGAGCGAGACGCCGGAAAGCTGGAGACCTACGATTTTGGTTAAGGCTACAAGTGTATTACAAACCCCTACATTCAAGAAAGCAGTGAAGAAGCTCAAACCCAATCAGAAAAAGGACCTTGATTCGGCCGTTAAGGCGCTTATGGCCAACCCCAACATCGGAGAACAAAAGAAAGGGGATCTGGCCTTTCTACGAGTCCATAAATTCAAAATGAACAAGCAGCTGACTCTGCTAGGTTACAGCTTTGATGGGGGCGCCCTTGTACTTGAACTGATGGCTCTGGGCTCACACGAAAATTTCTACCGCGACCTCAAACGGCGATAATGACGTTGTAACAGTGGTTATATAGCCAGCTGCATAATCTCAATAAACACGAAGGCACATTGATTGAGGTTATGCTGCCGCAATAATTGACTCTATCCCATTGTTTCTGTTGTGAGCAAAGCAAAATTTGGTGACATATCCAAAATTCGCGTGCCCGCGAGTTTTGCCGGTTTCCATCATACTGACGCATGCGTATCACTCGGCAATGCGCCTGTGGATGAAGAGCACAACTGTGTGGGCTTCGCGACACATAGATAGGCACTTACACCAGCCCCACACACACCATTTCCCCACCCAACCATTGCTGCTTCAACCCCCGCTGCTTTTCCAGCAACAGCGTCAGGTACTCACGCAATGGATGAGCGGAAGGCAACGCGGCAAGATGCTTACGCAACCTACGCTGATAAGGAAACTGTTCAGCAGGCACGTGCAGCGACGTGGCGTTTTGGGTGAGCCATTCGATGTTGGGCAGGAGCAAGTGAGTGGCGTTACTATCCATTGCTTGGCTTACGCCTTTGGGATCGAAATCACCGACGTAGATATGTGGTCGATGGGTTTTGTACCAAGCCTCGGCCAGCAAGGAGAAACCGCCGCCGTAATAGCTATCACCAAGGTAGACAACCAGCGGATTTGTGTAGCCGCTTAGCGCTGGTTGTTCCGGCGACAACACATAGAAGCTGTCCAGGTTTTCGACCTGAACCAGGGCGCTAAACGCGCTCAGTTTTAATCCCAGTATATCCACATCGCGAATAGCGCGGGGCTCACTGGCAAGCCCCGCTATTGGCTGCGGCGGAAAGCTGACGAGTATCCGTCGCGCACGGGGGCTTTCGCGGCTGGCTTTATCTTCACCTATGCCCTCTTTCGCCTGGTCGATGCTGCTCAGGCCGCTGAGCGAGCGGCCTAGAGGCGCTATGCGGGCGCTCTCTAACACGTCATTGATCTGGGCCAACAAGGCGGCGTCAAAGCGCAGCGCTTTACCGTTGATTCGCGTGGCCAGGTCGATGTCGTGCTGGTGGCACCAGGCCACCACGTCGTTTACCCATTGGCCACGGGGCTTTTCTACTATGGGCTTGCGGAGCAGTTCGCGGGCGACGCCGTTTAGCCCATTGCGGGCCCGACCGGGTAGGTTCATACGGCCAGCTGCAGTTCTACATCGTGGATTAGGCGCAGGTGATTGAATTGGCTGGCCTGGCTCTCCTGCTGTTTGAGTCGAAACGCCTTCTGGTCGCTGCGCGGCAGGCCTTGGTATTCGGAAATCACCTGGAACAGCCAGATTTCCTCCGGCCATTCCAGCGGGCTTTCGTGTAGGTACTCAAGGGCGCTGACCGGCTCCGCCTGGGGCTGGTCGATCACGCTCAAATAGAAGTGCTCCACATCCTGCTTGAGCGCCTGCTGGCGGGCGGCGGCTAAGCTGCTCTCTTGGGCTTGGGCAGGGGCCGCGGCTTCAACGGTTTGGGTGGTGTGGCGTGGTTGGGGTAGCTGGTGCAGCAGCTCGGCGAGCAACCGGCTATCCAGGTTGCGATCCAGCGCCGGGGCGGCGGCGGCGCTTAGCGGTGCGGCTTGATTGACCAGCCCTGGCACCTCGCTTCGCCGGGCATAGTTGCCGGGCACAAAGCCTGGGTGTTCGCGCATAAAGGCGGCCATGCCACTGATCAGGCGGCTGCGCGCCTGCTGCTTGCGAAAGCGCGCCATTAGTTCGATCAAGCGCCGCTGAACTTCGCGCAAACCGGTGTAGTGCTGGCTTAACTGCTGCTGAAGCAGGCTGATCAATAGCTTGCGCAGGCTGCCGTCGCTGCCCACCAGCTCAATCAGCTCGTCGAAGTCGATCAGCGCTAGGCCATCTAGCAGCCTCGCGATCTGCTTCTGGGCGCGGTCGTTTTCGCGGATCTTGTCGTTGAGCTGGCTGACAAAACCAAAGTCGCTATTCAGCCGCTGCCATAAGCTGTCGATGGCATCGGCGAAGCGCCCGTTCAGGTCATCGACCTCCTGGCGCAGGCGCATCAACTGCTGCTCCAGCCGCCAGTGTTCGCCGCGGCTGCGCGCCTCCCGGTAGCTGTGTACCAGGGCACGAATCAGCTCAAGGGTTTCCGCTACATCGGCGTTCACATGGCGGCGGGTCTCGTCGGCGAGCATCTCGGCGATCAGCTCACGCACCTTGGGCGCCAGCTTCACGCCGCTCTGCTCATCCGGTCGCCATAGAATGCGCGCTGCCAGCAGCTTACGCAGCGCGCTATCGCTAAGTGATTCCAGCGGCACTTCATCGCGGGTGTAGGCTTGCATCAGTACATCGGCGTGCTTGCCGAGCAGCGCCAGCCGTTCGCTGCCGGTTTTGAGCAGGCGGCTTTCCAGGGCATGTTCTCCGTTCGAACTCACAACAGGGCCTCCTGGGAACCGGAGCCCTCCTCGCTGCCCTCTTCGATAGGCAGGTTCTCTTCATCGCGAATAAAGCGCACCAGATCCACCAGGTAGTCGATCTTGCCGGTGACCACGAATACCTGCCGCTCTGAATGGGGCTGAAGCAGGTAGCCGTGCTCTTTCAGGCGCTTGAAGACCTGCTTTACCTGGGCATCGAGCTGGTCGCTTTGGGAGCCGAAAAAGCTGTCGGTGGCCAGGCGCTCCAGGCGTTCGCGCAGGCTCTGGTTGTCTTCGCACTTGGCGCTGAATTCGGCGGGTTTGAGTACGTCGCCGGGGGCAGCCAGGGTATCGCGGCCCAGCGCCTCTTGAACCAGTTGCAGCCATTCCAGCAGCGGCAGCAGGCTGTTGAGCGTGTCACCGAGCTGGCGGGAGAGCTGATCCCGGGCGTTGTCATTGAGCTGACGCCAAGCTAGAAAGTAGACGCTGCCCTCTTCGTTGCTGGCCAGGCGGCGGTTAAGCGGCCGCAGGTAGGTATCAATCTCCTCCCGGGTCTCTTCATTGGTGAGATGGCGATAGCCGCTCTCATCGCTGATCGGGCAGACAAACTCCCCGGCCAGCAGGCGCTCTAGCAGTGGGCCATGTTCGATCATACCGTCACCTCCTGCTGACGTTCCTGGAGCCGTTCGGCCAGGCGGCTTAGCCGTGGCTCAATGCGTTTTAACACCCGCTTGTTGGGGTTGGCCTCATCGCGATCGATCAGGTAGCGGTTGGCGAACAGTAGCAACACATCGGATTCGGGGTTGGGAAACGCGCCGACAATATGAATGCGGTTGCTGTCGCAGGCGTCGAACAGTTTTTCGACGTTGTGGTACGCCAGAGTGCCGATCTCATCGATGGGCCAGTGGATGGCGATTTCCGCATCGCCGCGCAGCAAGCGGGTAAAGGCGAGTAGGAACTTGCACAGAATCAGATACGCCATGCCGTGGCTGGAGGACTCCAGCAGTTGGCGGTCGTTTTTGATCACCAGATCGGTGCCGCCTTCATTCAGGTGCAGCTCCAGACGCAGCAGGCTTTCGAAGCTGTACTGCTGGTCGCTGCGCAGCAAATCGACCACGTCCGCCAGGGCGTTGAGGTAATCGTCGCTGGGCAGCGTCTGGCCGGATTCCCGCCACTCTTTGTAGCGCTGGGCGAACAGTTTCAGCGGCTCCCAGAAGCCCAGTTCATCGATGGTGGACTGGATGCGCACTTCGGCCTTGGTGATGCCTTCCAGGCGCAGGTCATCGGCGACCTCTTCAGAAAGCCGGCGGCTTTGAGCGCTGATGCGCCGGTTCAAATCGCGGAACACGGTGAAAAACTTATCCAGGTCGTCGCTCAGATTGCGCCCTTCCTGAATCAGCTGCTGCTGTTGATCTTCGAGCAGTTTGAGCATGTCACGCAATAGCGGCAGCTGTAAGCGCGGGTTATCGCTCTGCAGCTTGCTGCGTTCGCTCTCCAGCGCTTCGGCGAAGCCGCTGCTGGCGTCCTTGATCAGTTGGCTTTCGACCTCCAGGCAGCCACGGCGTAGCTGCTCGATGAGCTGGTGGCGATTGCCCAGGGCCTGGCGGGCGCGCTCAATACGCTCTTCCACATCGCCCAGTGGCGTGCCGGGCGCCTGGCCGTCGGGCTCGATGGCCAAGCTTTCCAGCTGGGTGAGTAGCGGCTTCAAGGCTTCCAGGCAGGCGTATTCGCTCTCCCGATGGGTTTTCAGTGTACTGACCGTGCTCTGGTGGGTTTTGCGCGCGGCCTGAAAGTCGTTTTTCAGGTGTTCTTTATCGCGCTGCAGCTTTTGCTCCGCCTGCTCCAGCTCGGCTTCTTGCGCGACTAGCTGCGGCTTGTGCTGGCCCCACTCGACGCGCATAAAGCGGGTGTATTCGGTGAGTTCATCCTGACGGGCGGCGGTGACGCGAATGCGTTCATCCTGGCTTGCCAGCCGCTCCTTGGTATCTTTTAGCTTGGCGGGGTCGACGCCCTGCTCGGCCAGTTCCTGGCTAAAGGCCTCTTCCAGTTCCGCACGCTGGCGCTTGTGTTCGGCATTGGCGTCGCTCAACTGCTGCTTATACTGGCGCAGTTGGGCATCCAGGCTATCCACCTGGCTCTGGCCGTCGGCCTTGAGCTCTAGCAGTTGGCTTTGGTGGGTCTCGCTGAGAGCGGCAAGCGCCTGCTGTTTCTCTTCGCGCAGCTCCTTTTGCGCCTGCTCCTGGCTGGCTAACGCAGTCTGATGCGCTGCGCGACGCTCCTGCTGGCGCTTGGTGTGGCGCTCCTGCTGCTGGCGGCGGGCCTCTATCGCAAACTCGACTTCCTGCTCGGCGCGCTTGTGGGCCATGCGGCCCTGATCCTGGGCTTCATCGGCCTGCTGCACCCGCTCGTTATGCTGTTTGAGGGATTTCTCGGCGGCCTGACTTTCCGTTTGCACCCGGCGTTTGGCGCCATCCGCCTCTTCGATGGCGGCCAGCAGGCTGGCTTCATCCTGGGCGTAATCGGGCAAAGCAATGGCGGAAAGATCTAGCGCCAGCCCGAACAGGTCATCGCTTGCGCCTTCGGCCAACTGCGGGGCGAGGTCACGCCGCTCCAGCAGCTCTGGCGCAATCACCTTGCCTAACTGCTGCTCCCAACCGGGGCGGTGATAGCGCAGGAAATGGCGCAGGCTGCCCTGCTCCGGGTCGCGCTGCTGATAGAGCGCGAAGCAGCGCTGCTCGGCACGCTCCAGCTGTTGGCGAAGTTGCACCAGCTGTTGTTCGGCACTGTCGCGCTCGCGTTTGCGGCTTTCAAACTCCCGGCGCAGGCCATCCAGGGTAGCGGCCGATGCGTTGCGCTCCTGCTGGGCCTGATCCAGGCGCGCCTGGGCAAGCTCCGCCTCGGAAGCCTCTTCGGCGGTCTGGGTCGAAAGCGAGAGCTGCGCTTTTAGTTCGGCTAGCTGTTCGACGCCGAGTTCCAACTGCGCCTGGTACTCGCCCTCCAGGCGTTGGCGCTCCTGCTGGTAGCGCTCGTTGAGCTGCTGTTCGGATTCCCACTGCTGCTCCCGGCGCAAGGCTTTCTCTTCGACCAGGGCGTCGATCAGTTCCTGGGATTCACGGGTCTGGCGGGCCAATGCTTCGGAAAGCTCGCGCAGCCGCCCGTCCAGGCGCGCCTGGCTCTCTTTGACCGCGTCCTGCATCACGTTCAGGTGCTTTTGCAGCTGGTCGCGCTGCTCCCGCCACTGGGGCAGCGCATTGATGTCACGCTCCAGGGCGGGCATGTCCGCATCAGCGTAGTGCTCGTACTGGGTTTGCAGGTCGTTGAGGCGGCGCTGGGTCTGCTGTAAATCGCTGACCACTTCGCTGTGGCGATCGTTCAGCTTATCCCGCGCCTCACTATAGTCGCTCTCCCGCTGCTGGAACTCGCGCTGGTGGCGGGCAAGCTCAGCATCCACATCGGCCATGCGGCGCTCTGCCTGCTGGCGGTCGTCTTCCAGTTGGGGCTTCAGTTGCCACAGCGTGGCATCCAGGTCGGCGAGTTCACGGTCGATACCGGCGAGTCGGGCGAGGGAGGCCTGCAGCGGTTCCAGGCGCATGGATTGTCGCATCTGGGCAATCCACTCCCGGGCCTTGGTGTTGCGAATCCGGGTCACCGGGAGTTCAACGCCATCCTCTTCGAAAATCGCCGCCAGCATGGTTTTAAGGGTGTCCATCTTGCCCTCTTTGGCATGCACCGCCGAGACCAGCTTTTCGATATGGCGAATGCGGCGCTCGGGCTTCACCAGGCTGAACTGCGCGGCGATCTGGCGCAGCTTGAGGCCGTCGCGGCTGTTACCGTGCAGTTGGGTAAAGTCGTTCTGGATCACCGAGCGAAATTCAGAAGTCGCGCCCAGCTTGGGCGACACCGGCGTGCCGCTGCGGCGCAGGCCGCTGGCCCATTCGGTGTAGTCCAGCGCCGCCACGCCCGCATCGCTCTCGACCAGATAATCTTCCGGCTGGTAGGGCGCGCCAACAAAGCGGTACTCTACCCCGCCTTCTTGTTTCCGCGTGAGCACCGCCTGGCAGATATTGCCCGCTTCGCGGCGGTACTCGTACACCAGGTAGCTGTTGCGATTGGGCAGGTAAAACGCATCAAACTTCATGCGCGTTTTGGGCACGACCTTATTGGGTAACTCGCCGTAAAACACCGGCACCAGGCGCTGTAGCGTGGTTTTACCGGAGGCGTTGGTGCCGCAAATATTGGTGTGGCCGTCCACACTCAGTTCGACCACGCCTTCCAGGTGGCCGTGAATCATCACGATGCGTAGCAGGTGGGCCATGCCGTGTCCTTTCGTTTGCTAACCGGATCGTTTTGCTGATCGCTGAAAGGAGCCATTTTGCCAGACACTTTGATGGCTTGTCCTACTCATTACATCTTGCCCAGCAACCCTTCAAAAAAACTCACCGCATTGGCTTCCAGCCCTTCCAGGTAATAACCGCCCTCCTGTACCACCAGCGTGGGTACGTTGAGGCTCGCTACCCTGCGGCCAAGCTCACCAAACCCCGCGGTAGAAACGGCGACCTTGGCTTGGGGGTCGCGCTCGTAGATATCGAACCCCAGCGCCAGCACGATGGCGTCAGGCTCGAACAGGCGAATGGCCTGGCAGGCTTGTTCCAGGCGGTCAAAAAACACCGACTCCGGTGATCCGTGAGGCATCGGCAGGTTGATGTTATAACCCAACCCAGTGCCCTGCCCGCGCTCATCTTCAAAGCCAGACACCGCCGGATAGAAGTTGGTGGTGTCGCCGTGGATCGAGATATACAGCACATCGTCGCGCTGGTAGAAAATCTCCTGAACGCCCTGCCCGTGGTGCATATCGGGGTCCAGCACGACGACACGCGGATAGCGCGAGGTAAGATGCTGCGCCGCGATGGCCGTATTGTTTAGAAAACAAAAGCCACCGGCGGAGTCGATGCCCGCGTGGTGGCCCGGCGGGCGCGTTAACGCATAGGCAAACCGGTCGCCCGCCAGCAAGGCCTCGGCACCGGCTGCCGCGCTTTGCGCTGACCAATAAGCCGACTGCCACGTACGCTGACCCACAGGCGCACTGCCGTCCGCCAAGTAGCGCCCGGCTTCCGCCAATATACCGCGCAGGGCGTTAGGCGAACGCACAAAAATATTGGAGATAACCTCTTCACCCCAATCTTCCTCCAGGGCATGCCAACGCTGATGGGCACTTTCGAGAAAGCGCAAATAGGCCAGCGAATGCACTGCCCTCAGCGGTGCCACGCCATAATCCACGGGTGTTTGAATATCAAAACCTAACCGCTTGGCAGCCGCCAGCAAGGGCGTGGCGCGCTCGGGCACTTCCTGGGGGGTGCGCATTTTGCCCCGGGAGAAGTAGGTTTGTGGTTGATGAAGCAATTGGTCAGGATGGAAAAAGGTCTTCATCAGTATTATCTCCAGTTTCACCTACCCCTTTAACCACGAAGTCGCGAGCAACGCCAATATGGTAATCAATCGCCTCACGGCAGGTGGCAGGGCTGCCGCTATTCAGCGCGTCGAGCAGCATGAAGTGGCTGGTCGCGATGGTGTCGGGGGCCTCATGGGTTTTGGTGATTAAGGTGATGCATAGACGCAGCTCATGAGTCAGGTCGTCAAACGCTCGCAGTAACCGTTCGTTACCCGCGTAGTGAAGCATCAGGCGGTGAAATTGCAAATCTTCCTCAATGCGGCGTGTACCATCGTTAGTCGCTGCCGCCTCGCACAGCACCTCGACCTGCTGCTCCAGCGCGCGCTTGGCCTCAGGTGTATAACACTCGGCCAGTCGTTGAATCGCGTGGCGCTCAAGGCATAGCCGCAAATCAAACACGTCTTCGAGTTCAACGGCATTCAACGCGCGAACAAAGAAGCCCCGGCGGGGTTTTGAGATCAGCAAGCCACGGCTTTCCAGCAACCTGGCAGCCTCACGCACCGGCGCGCGGCTAACGCCCAAGTCGCGGGAAAGCTGCACTTCAGAAAGCCGCTCACCGGGCAAAAAGTGTTGCTGAATAATCGCTTGGGTCAAATAGTCAGCGACTTGCTCGACCAAGTTCTGCTGCTGAATAAAAGCCTTGGGAGCCGTCGTTGGTAAGGCCATAAAATTCACTCATAGGGCTTGGTGCGTACTTTCCAGTATGACGAAAAATACCCCCTTGTCGACGAACGATTGCCGACTGTCGACAGTTTTAACTCTTACTGCTACTTTCAATTTAAGTCCCTAACAAACAACACAACAGGGCTTAACGCGTCACGCCTCGCTCACCTAACGATAACGTAAGCCCATTGCGTACCTTGCTTTGGCCCGATAAACGAGGAGCAGGAAACGATGAAGACACCACTGGCTTTGGCTATTTCCGCTGCAGCACTAACGTTCACGTCTCTCAGCATGGCCGACGATCCTACTCCTGGGGGCGTCGTTGATACCATTGTTCAACCTGAGCCGCCCGGTCTGGTACTAGGCATGATTCAAAACGCCCCCACGCGTACCGTATCAGGCAATATCTACGAAGGTCTACTGCGCTACACCACCGACCTAGAGCCTATGCCACAGCTGGCGGAGTCGTGGGAGGTCAGTGACGACGGTCGTACCTACACCTTCCATTTACGCGACGACGTTACCTGGCATGACGGCGAAGCCTTTACCGCCGAAGATGTGGTGTTCTCCGCCGATGTTTTTCACCGCGAGTTGAACCCCAGTGCCCGCGCCGTGCTGCAGCATGTCGAGAGCATCGAAGCCACCGACGACCACACCGTGGTGTTTACCCTGACCCAACCCTTCGGCCCTTTCTTGCTCTCCTTCGAGGCGGGCACCTTTACTATGGTTCCGGAGCACCTGTACGCGGGCACTGAGTTCCGTGAC
Organism: Halovibrio sp. HP20-59; assembly: GCF_033052795.2. NCBI lineage: Bacteria > Pseudomonadati > Pseudomonadota > Gammaproteobacteria > Oceanospirillales > Halomonadaceae > Halovibrio > Halovibrio sp. HP20-59. Next base: position 23,015 of record NZ_JAWJUW020000015.1, on the reverse strand, counting down.
AACGAGCACAATGACCACCCCATCGGCACAGGCCCTTTTAAGTTTTCCAACTGGGAACGCGGCACGGTCATCAAGCTGGTTAAAAACGAGGAGTACTACGAAGAGAACCTTCCCTACCTGGACGGCGTTAACTGGCACATTATTCCCGATGGCGCTTCCCGGGCGGTCGCGTTTGAAAATGGCACCATTGACGTGCTACCCAGCGGTACCGTCGAGAACTTTGACATTCCCCGCTTAGCGGCAATGGATAACGTCTGCATGACCGAAGAGGGCCATGAGTATTTCAGTCCATTTGCCATGCTGTGGATGAACAACCGCGAAGGCCCCACGGCGGATAAACGTTTCCGCCAGGCGGTGATGTACGCCATGGATCGCGAGTTCGCCAAAGACGTGCTGTGGAATGGCCTAGGCAATGTACCGCTCTCTGCTTTCGGCTCTAATGCGCGCTTCCAGAATGATGACCTGGAACCCTACGACCACGATCCAGACCGTGCCCGGGAACTACTGGATGAAATGGGCTACGACGGTGAAGAGATCACCATTCTGCCGCTGCCTTATGGGGAAACCTGGACGCGCTGGGCCGAAGCCGTGCAGCAAAACCTGCGCGAAGTGGGGATTAACGTAGAAACCCAGGCCACCGACGTGGGTGGCTGGAACCAGCGCCTGGGCGATTGGGATTACGACCTCGCCTTTACCTACCTCTACCAATATGGCGACCCGGCGCTGGGTATTTCGCGCACCTACCTTTCCGACAACATTGCCAAGGGCTCACCCTGGAATAACGTCGAAGGCTACGAAAACGAGCGCGTTGACGAGCTGTTCAACGAGGCCGCCACGGCTTTTCCCGACGAAGAGCGCGAAGCGCTTTATCATGAAGTCCAGGAAATCCTGCACGAAGATGTGCCCGTTGGCTGGCTGATGGAGCTGGGCTTCCCGACACTCTACCGCTGCGATGTGAAAAACCTGGTTACCTCCGGCGTGGGGGTTAACGACGGCTTTAAGGATGCTTGGTTAGATCGTTAATTGTTAACCCCAGCCTAAGCCCATCCAGGCGGTAAGAACCGCCTGGATGTTTGCTACGTCAGGAAGGTATTTATGGTTTACGCTCGCCTCATTATCATGCGGCTGTTAAAAGCCGTGATTGTGCTGTTTTTAATCGTTATTTTTAACTTCCTGCTGATTCAGCTGGCCCCCGGTGACCCGGCCGCCATTCTGGCTGGCCAAGCGGGCGCTGCCGATCAGGAATTCCTCAACCAGTTGCGCGAGCGATTCGGCCTTGATCAGCCAATGTACGTGCAGCTATGGCGCTACGTTTCCGGTATCGCCATGCTCGATTTTGGCTACTCCTACCGCTTGGGCGTCCCGGTGTTTGATCTGATCATGGATCGCCTGCCGGCCACCCTGCTGCTCACCGGCACAGCCTTTGTGCTCTCACTGGTGCTGGGCATCGTGGCGGGCTCCATGGCCGCGGCACGGGTCAAGAAACCCTCCGGCTCACTGATTATGGCGCTCGCGCTGGTGTTCTACGCCACGCCGCTGTTCTGGGTCGCACTAATGTCGGTGGTGGTCTTTTCCGTCTACCTGGGCTGGCTGCCCGCCTACGGCCTCTACACCGTGGGGGGCGGCCACACGGGGTTTGCGCTGGCACTCGATATCGTCAAACATCTGGTGTTACCGGCAACCACGCTGGCGCTGTTCTTCATGGCGATATACACCCGCATGACGCGCACCTCAATGCTCGATGCCGCCCAGCAGGATTACGTCAAAACCGCCCGCGCCAAAGGCTTGAAGCCCAGCATTATTCAGCGCCGCCATGTGTTGCGTAACGCCCTGCTGCCGATCATTACACTGGCGGGTTTGCAGGCGGGGCAAATGGTCGGTGGGGCGATCCTAACCGAAACCGTGTTTGCCTGGCCGGGCATCGGGCGGCTGATGTTTGAAGCGTTGCAGCAGCGCGACTACAACTTGCTGCTGGGCATTTTCTTCTTCTCGGCGGCGCTGGTCATCGTCTTCAATATCATCACCGATTTGGTGTACAGCCTGGCGGATCCGCGCATCAAGAAGGGGGCCTCATGAGCTTTTTCGCACGCTTTGCGCAAAATCGTGGCGCGCTGGTGGGGTTTATCATCCTGATGGTGATTATCGCCATGGCCATACTCGCCCCACTGCTATTCCCCGAATCGCCCTGGCGCATGGTGCAGCGGCCGTTCCTGCCCCCGCTCTCCCAGGAAGGCTTTCCGCTGGGTACCGACACCATGGGCCGAAACGTGGCCTCTGGCCTGATGCACGGCGCCTGGGTATCGCTGTTGATTGGGCTGGTATCGACGAGCGTGGCGCTGCTGATTGGCGTTCCCTTGGGGGCCATTGCGGGCTACTACGGAGGCATCATTGACGATGTACTGATGCGCTTTACCGAGTTCTTCCAGACCATTCCCAACTTCGCGCTGGCGATTGTGTTGGTGGCGATTATGCAGCCCAGCATCACCTCGATTGTGCTGGCGATTGCGATTGTTAGCTGGCCGCCGGTGGCCCGTTTGGTGCGCGCAGAGTTTATGTCGCTGCGCAACCGCGAGTATGTCGAAGCCGCACGCTTGGTCGGCCAGTCCAACAGCACGATTATTCTGCGTCAGATTCTGCCCAATACGCTGTCGCCGATTATCGTGCTGGCCTCACTAATGGTGGCCACCGCGATTTTGCTGGAGTCGGCGCTTTCGTTTCTCGGCTTGGGCGATCCGAACGTCATGTCCTGGGGCTATATGATTGGTGCTGCGCGCACGGTGATTCGCCAGGCGTGGTGGCTGAGTTTCTTCCCGGGGGTGGCGATTCTGCTCACCGTGCTGGCGTTAAACCTGGTAGGTGAAGGTTTAGACGACGCACTGAATCCCAAACTATCCCGCGAGCGCTAAGGACTTTATATGCCTATTACAGAGAATCAATCGGCTGACACCGTCCTCAGCATTCGCGAACTAAGCATTGCGCTCCCTAAAGGGGCGGATCGCGCGCTGGCGGTGGAGGACGTTAGCTACGAGGTGAAGCGCGGCGAAATCATGTGCGTGGTGGGCGAGTCCGGCTCCGGTAAATCGATGGCCGCTAACGCCGTGATGGGCCTGCTGCCTAAGGGCGTGAACGCCACCCAGGGCGAGATACTCTTTGAAGGGCAGGATCTACTTGCCCTGTCGGAAAAGCAGCACCGCGCCCTGCGTGGACTAAAAATCGGCATGATCTTCCAGGAGCCGATGACCGCCCTTAATCCGCTGATGCGGGTAGGTGCGCAAATTGCCGAGGTGTTCGAGGCTCACGGCCAATACAATGCAAAAGAGCGCCAGGCTCGCGCCCTGGAGCTGTTGATCGAAGTGGGCATTCCGCAGCCGGAGAAGGCCATTCGCGCCTACCCCTTCGAGCTTTCCGGCGGCCAGCGCCAGCGGGTCATGATCGCCATGGCGCTAGCGCTGGAGCCTATCCTGCTGATTGCCGATGAGCCCACCACAGCGCTGGATGTCACCACGCAAGCACAGATTCTGGAACTGATTCGCGACCTACAGCAGCGGCGCGGCATGTCGGTGATGTTTATCACCCACGACTTTGGCGTGGTGGCGGAAATTGCCAATCGCGTTTGCGTGATGCGTCACGGCAAGATCGTCGAGCTGGGTGATGCCAAACCGGTGCTTGAGAACCCTCAAGACGCCTATACCCAAGTGCTGATTGCAGCGATTCCCAGCAATGCGGTGCCTCCTCACCGGGAGACCAGCCAGGTAGCGCCGTTGCTGGAAATCAACCATCTGAGCAAAGTGTTTCGCTCACGGGGCGGCTGGTTCAAGTCTGCCCGTGAGGTACGCGCCCTTGACGATGTATCGCTCACCCTGGCTCGGGGAGAAACCGTGGGCATTGTGGGTGAATCCGGTTCGGGCAAGTCCACCCTTGGGCGCTGCGTGGTGCGCCTTGAGCACCCCGATAGCGGCGAGCTGCTGCTGGATGGGGTCAACCTTTCCCAACTAAAAGGCGATGCGCTGCGCCGGGAACGCCACCGGGTGCAGATGATATTCCAAGACCCTTACGCTTCGCTCAACCCACGCACCAAAGTGGGTATGGCGATTGCTCAGGGGCCAATTGCCAATGGCACGCCCAAAGCCGCGGCGCTTAAGCAGGCGGGCGAGCTATTAGACATGGTGGGTTTAGGCGCCAGCGCCGTGGAGCGCTTCCCCCATGAATTTTCCGGCGGCCAGCGTCAGCGTATCGGCATTGCCAGGGCGTTGGCGCTAAACCCTGAATTGATCGTCGCAGACGAAGCCGTTTCAGCCCTGGATGTTTCGATTCAGGCCCAGGTATTGGAACTGCTGGAGGAGCTAAAACAGCGGCTCTCCCTATCGCTGCTGTTTATCACCCACGACCTACGCGTCGCTGCGCATATTTGCGACCGCATAGTGGTGATGCAGCATGGCCGCATTGTTGAGCAAGGCAGCGCCGAGCAAATTTTCCTCGCCCCGCGTGAGGCGTATACCCAAGACCTGCTCAAGGCGATTCCAGGCCGCGAAGCGCCCGTGGCGACTACTGCGTAATTGTCTAATGGTAAAAAAGGATACCCAATGCAGATAAACCTGGAGGCACTGCGCACTATTGTGGGCCCTGCTCATGTATTGACCGGCGACGATGTGCTCAGCCGCCGCGTGGATTGGATGACCGGCGCGCCCTGCCAGGCGGGGGCGATTGTTCGCCCGGCGGATACCGAAGAAGTCGCCGCCGTCATGCAGGCTTGCCACGCCGTGCAGCAGCCGGTGGTGACTCACGGCGGCCTCACCGGTCTGGTTCACGGCGCAGAAGCGAGCCCCGATGAGCTGGTGATTTCCCTGGAGCGTATGAGCGCCATCGAAGAGATCGATCAAGTAGGTGGTACCCTCACTGTGCAGGCAGGAGCGCCGCTACAACGGGTTCAGGAAGCTGCGAAAGAGGTCGGCTTGCAGTTCCCGCTGGACCTTGGCGCACGGGGCAGTTGCACCATTGGCGGCAATATCGCCACCAACGCCGGTGGCGTGCGGGTGATCCGCTACGGCATGATGCGCCAACAGGTGCTCGGCCTAGAGGCGGTGATGGCCGATGGCCGCGTGGTCAGCTCCATGAACCGCATGCTGAAAAACAATGCCGGTTTCGATTTAAAGCAGCTATTCATCGGCAGCGAAGGCACCCTGGGCGTTGTGACGCGCGCAGTGCTGCGTTTGCAGCCTCCCACGCCCAGTGAGCAAACGGCGTTGGTGGCCTGCCCCTCGTTTGAAGCGCTCACCGGGCTGCTCAGCCAGATGGGCAAAGCACTTGGCGGAAGCCTAGCCGCCTTTGAGGTCATGTGGCAAAACCACTATCGCCTGCTCACTGAAACCCTGGGCCGTCATACTCCACCAATTGCCACCAAGCACCCTTTCTATGTAATTATCGATTGCCTGGGAAGCGATGCCGAACGCAACGCCACTCAGTTTCGCGAAGCGTTAGAAAACGCTCTAGAGAGCGAGTTGATTGTCGATGCGGTCATCGCGCAATCGAGCAACCAGCGCGATGGGTTATGGGCGATTCGTGAGGATATTGAGGGGTTGATCAAAGGGCTGGCACCCCTGTTCACCTTCGATGTCAGCCTGCCGATTGCCGATATGCAGCGCTACATCGATGCGCTGGAAGCCCAGCTAACACAGCGCTGGCCCGAGGCGCGACTGGTGGTATTTGGCCACTTAGGCGATGGTAACCTGCATATTTCCGTTAGCGCCGGAAGCGCTGACGCAGCGGTGCGCCGCGAGGTGGAAGCCATGGTCTACCAGCCACTGGCAACACTGGGTGGTTCGGTGTCCGCCGAGCACGGCATTGGCCTTGAAAAGCGCCCCTGGCTAAGCACCTGCCGCTCCAGCGCCGAGGTCGAGCTGATGCGTACCCTCAAGCAAGCGCTAGACCCGCTTAATCTTTTAAATCCCGGTAAAGTGCTTTAAATAAACGCACTACGTTAATCATTAATACTGTTGTTAAAAATCGTTTTTAGGAATTGCTATGCCCTGCCAAAGCACGCCCCGTTACCCCGAGCACTTACTGAGTGAAGGCCCTGTTAATCCGTTTCCTGGCATCAAGGTACTGGAGCGCAAGCTTGGCCACGCGATTCCCTACCAGTTGGGCTCCAACGAGGGGCTGGACATGCCCCACCGCGCCCTGCGCGAGCACTTTGGCGATGCGCTGGCCGAACACGTTTACTGCTATGGCGATTCAGAAGCCTTGGGCGTACGCCAACGCTTGAGCGCACAGCACGGGATTGCACTGGAAACGATGCTGGTAGATGCCGGTGCTGACAGCTTGATTGCCCTGGCCCTGCGCACCACCTGCGAACCGGGAGAAACCGTGGTGAGCACTGCAGGCACCTATCCCACTTTAGGCTATTTTGCCAAAGGCCAGGGCTGCCGCTTGATTGAGCCCAGCTATTTTGAGGCGCCGGGCGTGTTAGCCCCCGACTTGGAAGCCCTGGCAGCGGCCGCTCATCAGGAAAATGCCCGTTTGGTCTATCTGGCCAACCCAGATAACCCCAGCGGCCACCTACATAACGACAGCGACATCCTCAAGCTGCGCGAGGCGCTGCCCGACACCTGCTGGCTGCTGCTGGATGAAGCCTATGGGGATTTCCGCGATGACGCCGGTAGCGAGTTCGCTGCCAAAGCGTTGCCGGGGGTGATTCGCCTGCGCACACTCTCTAAAGCTCATGGCTTGGCGGGCCTGCGCATTGGCTACGCTATCGCTGATCCCGACGTTCTGGCGATGATGATGAAGGTGCGTATTCACTATGCGGTCTCCACCTTCACCCAGGCTGCTGCCGAAGTGGTGCTCGACCATCCTGACGAGGTGAACCAGCACGTCGCTGACGTGAAAGCCCGCCGTGAGCAGTTGGCAGAACACTTTCGCGCGCTGGGTGCCGACGTGCTGCCCAGCGCCACCAACTTTGTCGGCGTTCGCCTACCCAGCGCCGAACTCGCCGCCGAGGTGCACCAACAGCTGCTCTCCGAAGGCGTTTTGGTCGCTCGCTTGACGCACCCTGAGCTTGCCAACGTGATACGTATTACCGCCGTGCAGGCCGCGTTGGAGCCGGGCAGGCTTGCTGCTTTAGAGAATGCGATTAAAAATTAAGACGGCGTTAGCCAGTGCCTGAACTTATCCAGCTCGCCGCGCACCGCCTGGCGATATAGACCCTGCAGTTGGGCAGTGACGCTGTCGGGGCTGATGGGTTCGTTAACAGGCGGCGCACCCGCGCGCCCGCCAATGCGCCGACCATCCAGTTCGCGCAGCGGCAGTATCTCGGCGGCGGTCCCGGTTAAAAACGCCTCATCGGCGGTGTATAACTCGTCGCGGGTCATCCGCCGCTCACGCACTTCAATACCCAGCATTTTTTGCGCCAGCTGAATCACGCTATCCCGGGTGATGCCCTGCAGGCAGGAGGTCACTTCTGGGGTGTGCAGTACGCCGTCGCGCAGCAGGAAGATATTCGCCGCCGAGGCCTCGGCCACGTAGCCCTCCGGGTCGAGCATGATAGTTTCGTCAAACCCAGCTTTGAGCGCCGTATTCAGCGCCAGCATGGAGTTGACGTAGTGGCCGTTGGTTTTCGCCCGGCAGAGGCTGATATTGACGTGATGGCGCGCCCAGGATGACGTCAGCGCGCGCAGACCGTGGGTCGCGGCCTGGGGTGAAATGTAAGGGCCCAGGTCCCAGGCGGCGATCATCACGTGGGTGGTCAAGCCCTGGGCGCGTAGCCCCAGGCCTTCCGCCCCGAAAAACACCGTGGGCTTTAAATACGCATTGCTCAGGCCGTTTTTGGCCAGGCACTCGCGCTGGGCGTCGATCAGCGCCGCTTCGCTGAACGGCAGCGGCATATCCAGCGAATGGGCGCTTTCCACCAGGCGGCGTGTGTGCTCGGCGGCCCGAAACAGGTGTGTACCGCTGGGGCCGGCGTAGGCGCGCACGCCTTCAAAGCAGCCCATGCCATAGTGCAGCGTGTGTGTGAAGACATGCACCTTGGCCTCGCGCCACTCACGCCATTCGCCGTCCTGCCAAATCCAGCCATCGCGGTCATAAAGCGGTGTCATTGTTTGCGTTGCTCCCACTGTTGGCACCAGTCATCGATCAACGTCTGCTGGTGCGGTTGCAAGGCCTGATAGCCCCAGGCGGCAATTTCATCGTTTTGCGGGTCGGGCACGGCAATGGCGCTGCCTGCCAGGGTCTGGATCACCGCGTGGCCGCAGAGCGGTACATAGCCTTCTGAATAACCACCTTCGTGAATAAATACCAGCTTGCCTTCACAGCAGCGCTCGGCCAACGCTTTAAGCTGGGCGGTCATGGTAGCGAACGCTTGGCTATTGAGCAGCATCTTGCCTAAGGGATCCTTGGCGCAGGCATCAAAACCGCAGGCCACCACGATGAGCTCGGGGTTGAAGGCTTCCAGTGCGGGCAGCACCAGTTTTTCCATGGCGTAGGCATAGGCGCCTAACCCACAGCCCGGTGGCAGCGGCAGGTTGAGGTTGGCGCCCAGGCCTGCGCCTTCGCCCTTCTCGTCAAAGCCGCCGGTTTCCAGCGGGTAGTTCGCCGCCTGATGGATTGAAACGGTCAGCACCTCGGGCTCGCCATAAAACGCCGCCTGCTGGCCGTTGCCGTGGTGAACATCCCAATCGAGTATCGCAACGCGGTTCGCTTGGCCTAAGGCGCGGGCACGCATCACCGCCACGGGAATATTGCCCAGCAGGCAGAACCCTCGGCCCTGGTCGGCTTCGGCATGGTGCCCCGGCGGGCGGCATAGGGCGTAGGCGTTGCGCGCCTCGCCAAGTGACACGGCTTCAACGGCAGCGATGGCTAACCCAGCGGACTGGGTGGCCGCCGCCCAACTGCCGGGCATATAGGGCGCGCAGTCGCCGCCGTTGCCGCCTCGCGCTTTATCCCCCGCCTGCAGTTGTTCCAGATAGCGCGGGGTGTGAAAACGCAGCAGGTCAGTAAGCGGCGCGGCAGGAGGTTTCACCACGTGAAGCTCATCAATCAGCCCGCTGACTTCAAGGATGTTCTTCAGCCGCCGTTTGCTCTCCGGGCTTTCCGAGGCAGCCTGGGGCTGTAAGAACTCCCCGGGCGCGGAAAATACCCCAATCGCGCCCAGATCATGCCAAAAGCATCGTTCGTGCCAATAGAAACCGGTTCTGCTCATGCCGTAAAACCCTGCATAAAAGCGGTCAGGTTGGCGCTTAGATGCTCGGTGGGATAGCCGCCTTCCTGAATAATCACTATGGGTAGCGCGAGCGCTGCCAGACGTTTACCCACCTCGATAAATGCCTCGGTTTCCACCGTAAGCCCCGCGAGCGGGTCATCTTTATGGGCGTCTAACCCGAGCGCCACCACCACAACATCGGGCTCGTAGCGCTGTAGGTGATCAATCAGAATCGCCAGAGCGTCGAGATAGACATCCCCGTCGCTGCCCACCGGCAAGGGCAGATTAACGTTAGCACCTACGCCCTCATCAAAGCCCTCTTCATCAGCACCGCCCCAAAAAAACGGGTAGAAATCACTGGGGTCGGCGTGCAGCGAGCCCGTCCAGACATCGCTGCGGTGATAGAAAATATCCTGGGTGCCGTTGCCGTGGTGCAGATCCACATCGATGATGGCTACTTTGGCGAAGCGTTCGCGCAGCACCGTGGCGGCCAGCGCTGAATTGTTCAGCAAGCAAAAGCCTCCAGCGCGCTCCGGCCCGGCATGGTGACCCGGCGGGCGGCACAGTGCGTAGGCTGTAGACGCGCCATTAAGCACCTCCTCTGCCGCCGCTTCAGCGCTAGCGGCTGAGGCCAACGCACCTTGAAAGCTCGTCGCGCTTAGCGGGCAGGCCATATCGTGCAGGTGCCATCCTGCTTGGCCAATGGGGTGACGCGGGTAGTGGTAACCACCGCCGCAAGGGTGAATATTGGGTGCCACCACTTCCGCCGCATTGGGCAGCGCCTGCCAACGAGCGTAAATGGTGTCCAGAAACGTCAGGTAACGCGGCGTATGAATCTTCTCCAGGCGCTTGCGCAGCTTAGGGGAATCGGCCTCGGCAGGTGTGAACAGGGTCAGCCCTGCCGTTACCAGCCCCTGGGTAAGCAGCTCAGCGCGCACCGGTCCTTCCGGTGACGGCACGGGCTGGCCGCGCAGCAGGAAGGTCGGCGGCGCATGCAACGCCTGGTCAGGGTGATAAAAACACTTCATGGGTCGCAGTCCTTAGCTAAATTACAGCAGTGACGGAATCCAGGTAGAGAGCGCCGGAAACGCCGCCAGCAACACAATCACTACCAGAAACGACACGTAAAACGGCAGCGATGCCACGATTGCCCGTTCATAAGGCACCTCGGCTATTCGCGCGGCGGTCATCAGCGTCATCCCCACCGGCGGTGTCACGTTGGAGATATTGAGCACCACGATCATCAGGATGGCGAAGTGCAGCGGGTCAAAGCCCAGCTGGATCATCGCGGGCACCAGCACCGGGGCAATGACCACCAGCGCGGGCAGTACATCCATCACCGTGCCGATCATCAGGAGTAGTAGGCACACCAACATCAATTGCACAAAGGCCACATCGCTAACGGTGGTGATCATGCTGGCCGCATCCCTAGCGATGCCCGAGCGGGTGACGAACCAGCCCAATACCGCCGACGTTGCCAGCAGGAAAAACACCACGCCGGAGAAGCGCACCGTGGTGACCAGGGAGTCCCATATTTTGCGCCAGGTCAGGTTACGGTAGAACACCACGCCAATCACGATGGCGTAGACCGCGGCAAAGCCGGAGGCCTCGGTAATCGTGGTTAAGCCCGAAAGAATACCGCCGAGAATAATCAGCGGCACCACCATCGCTGGCAGTGCGACGAGCAAGGCGATGATCGCCGCTTTAAAGGGCGTGGGCGCTTGCTTGGGATAGTTGCGCTTCCAGGCGAGAAAAAAGCTCACTCCCAGTAGCGCCAATGCCATGATCAAGCCGGGAATAATGCCACCGGCAAACAGGTCAATCACCGAGATATCCCGAAGCAGCGTGGCGTAGACCACCATCACCACGCTGGGGGGAATAATCGGCCCAATGATCGAAGAGCATGCAGTAACCGCCGCGGCGTACTCGGCATCGTAACCCTGCTTTTTCATCTCGGGGATCATGATCTTGCCGATCGCCACGGTATCGGTGACCGCAGCACCCGTAAGCCCCGCAAAAAACACCGACACCGAGATATTCACGTGGGAAAGCGAGCCGCGGACCCGGCCAAACAGCGCATTGTTGAAGGCGATCAGCTTGTGGGTCAGCCCGCCCTGGTTCATCAGCTCGGCGGTGAAAATAAAGTAGGGCACGGCGATCAGCAGAAAGCCCGAGACACCGGAGAACATGCGGTCGGCAATGATACCCAGCATGCGTTCGCCGCCCATGGCAAAGCCACCCGCTAGGCCTGACATCGCCATCACCACTGCCACCGGCGTACCGATCAACAGCAACAGTACGAATACCACAATCGCAGGCATCATGAGCGATGTTCCCCATCGGCGGTTTCAATCAGTTCATCAATCACATGGCTGTCATCGATAAAATGCTCCAGCAGGGCGAAACCATGCACTAGGTGGAGTAGCATAATAACGCCGCTAATGGGCAGCACAACGGCGGTAAATTTGCTGGGAATTTGAATTTGCGCGGACACCATGTAGACCTGGGTGGCGCTAGTGAAGTAATCCCAGCCGTACCAGGTCAGCATCAGCGCAAACAGCGCAATCACCGCCAAACAGAGCCCAGCGGCGATTTGAACCATGATTTTTGGCAGGCTGCGAACCAGCAGCGTCATGGCCACGTGTTCGCCGTAGCGCAGCGAGATGGTCATGGAAAGAAAGCCTATCCACGGCAAAAACAGTCGCGCCAGTGAGTAGGTCCAGCTTAACGTGCTGCCGGTCACCAGCTTGTAGATAAACGCGGTGAAGGAGATGCCCAGCATCGCCAGAATACAGCCCACACATACCACGATGGCCACCTGATTGACGCTATCGCTCAAGCGGCGCAACGGTTGTAATACGCCCATAAAGCCCCCTCATGGCAACGCCCGTTAACCACGTTTAACGCCGGGGCGGAAAGTCTCGCCCCGGCGTCGGTTAACAGCGCGTCGCTCTGGACATGCGTTTATTGGCCATAAACACTGTAGTCTTCGTCTGCAACTTCTTGACCCACGCGTTCGGCTTCATCCAGCAGCCCCTGAACGCGGGCTTCGTCCATGCCAAAGTCATCGACAATCCACTCCTCCCACGCCGGGCGGGCAATCTCCGCCATGCGTTCGCGCTCGGCATCGGGCATCAGGTAGCACTCTTCAAAGCGCTCGCAGGATTCCACCCAACTGGCGGTGGCCAAGGCGCCGGACATGCCGTGGCTCAGCTGGATCGCTTCCCGTGCTGAATGGATCAGCACTTGCTGATGTTCTTCGGGTAGCGATTGGTACCACGACTCGCTGACCACCCAGGGGGCGCTGTTGTACACATGGCCGGTGAGCGTGGTGTAGTCGGTTACCGCATCGAAGTTGAAGGTGGTGTTGAGTACCGGCGCATTGAACTGACCATCGGCCAGGCCGGTTTCCAGCGCAGTGATCAACTCGCCCCAAGGCAGCGGCGTGGCGGAAGCACCTAGCGATTGCATGATCGCCACGTGAGCGGGGTTCTCTTCGGTGCGAATATTGAGCCCTTCCAAGTCTTCGACGGTCTCAATCAAGCGCACGTTGTTGGTAAACGCCACAAAGCCGCCACCATCATCGAAGGTGCCCAAGTAACGCATATCGGCGTCTTCAATGGTGCCGGACATAAAGTCAGCAAACCATTCGCTGTCGAAGAAGGTCCACGCCTGGCGCCAGTTAGTGAACAGGAATGGCGCCGTGACTACTTGGTAGTCTTCGTAAAATGACGACATCGCCCCGGCTGACATGATCGTCGACTGCAGCGTACGCCCGCCCTGCACTTCCGAGCCGTTTTCGACCTCGGAGCCTAACTGGCCGCCACCGAAAATGTTGACCGCAAGATCCCCATCGGTACGCGCCTCGACAAGATTTTTGAAGTGCACCAGCGCCGGATAAATGGCGTTATTACTCATATCCTCGGGTAGCTGCGTGGCGATCACCATCTCGAAAGATTGTGCCTGGGCATTGGCGCTGGCAATAGCCAGTGGAAGTGCCGCCAAGGCGACGATGAAGAAGGACTGATTAGCTTTCATAACATGCCTCTTTTTGGTTATTAATCGGTCTTCGTTATGACTGGCGTTGCCACCTGATCGGTGACGATGTCGTTGTTGCTATTGTTATTATAAAATCCATGTCTGTTGAAAAAATTATGGTTATTCGGGTAGCGACTCCCACACCTCAATGGCAGCGGCTAAATCCTCAAGCGAAGCGCCTACCGATTTGAACAACGTGATGGCGCCGGGTGCAGAGCGCCCCGGCTTGGTCCCGGTTAACACCTCAGCAAGTTCCGCCTGAATCTGGTCGAACTGAAACTCACCTTCATCAATCGCCTGAAGAATATCGCCTGCCTCGCCTTTAGCACCGGCATAGGTATCTACAAACACCTCTGAGCGCCACATGCACAGCGCATCGGTCTCGCGCATTTGCGGTCGAAACGCGCCGATCAGATCAACATGCGCGCCGGGTTTCAGCCATTCGCCCTTGATCAGCGGCTGGGTGGAGAGTGTTACGCAGCTGACGATGTCCGCCTCAGCGACAGCATCCGCTAATTCCTCCACCACCTGGGTCTCGAAGCGCTCGGCGTACTCGTCGGCAATCGCCGCCGCTTTGTTTGGGTTGCGGCCCCAGATCAGCACTCGCTTGATGGGGCGGACGCTGGCGTGGGCCTCGATCACCATGGGCGCCAGCTTGCCGGTACCCACCACCAGTAGCGTTTCTGCGTTTTCATTGGCCAGGGCTTGGGCGGCCAGCGCGGAAGAAGCTGCTGTGCGACGCCGGGTGAGCTCGCTGCCATCAATACATGCCAGCGGCTGACCGTGCTTGCCTTCGCTAAGCAGGTAGAGCCCAGAGATTGCCGGAATACCGTGGTCGGCGTTTTGCGGAAACACGTTGACCATCTTGACGCCGATATAACCCGCGGCTTCCCAGGCGGGCATCAGCAGCATGGTGGCTTCGCCATCGGGTCGGTGCATGGCGTGGTGATGGCGGGGTGGAGACTCAACACCGTTAACGAAAGTGGTGTGTAACCGCTTGATCAAACCATCCCAGCGCAGCGTTTGAGCAACCTCTTGTGCAGAAACAACCCGCATATCAGGCCTCCGGTAGCGCGGCAATCACCATGATTTCAACCTTCCACTCGGGTTTTGCGAGCTTGGCCTCAACGGCAGCGCGCACCGGTGGGCGACCCGGCACAACCCAGGCATCCCAAGCGCCGTTCATCTGGTCAAATTCCGCCATGCTGGTGACCCAGATTTGCGCTGAAAGCAGATACTCTTTGGTCGTCCCCGCTTGGGCTAGCAGTTGGTCAATGCGCGCCAGCACCTGCTCGGTTTGGCCACGCATGTCCACCGTGGCATCCGTGGGTACTTGGCCTGCAAGGTAAACGGTGCCGTTGTGAACCGCTATTTGGCTCATACGCGGATTGCTGTCTTGGTAGGTAACGCTCACTGGGTCTCTCCATCAAAAGGGCTCCTTCAGAGACTAGAACGCTATTGGGCAAATTACTTGCCCGACACTGCGGTAAGTTTGCCCGTAAGTCATGCAGACTGTTATCACGGTGAGGCCAGCTACAGGCATTGCCTATCTGTCAGACGAGGGAGAGATTTCAAAATAGCGCCGGTAAGCCCGAGAGAAGCTGCCTTGGTCGCGAAAGCCGACCAGCATGGCAACATGCCCCAGGCTAAGCGTGCTGTGGCGAACTAACGTGCGCGCGTGCTCTAAACGCCTGCGCTGGACATAGGCCAGCGGCGTTACACCGGTCAGCTCACGAAAACAGCTGTGGAAATGCCCTGAGCTTAAGGCACAAAGCGCGGCTAGCTGCTCCACGCGGATTTCATCGGCCAGGTGCTGATCCAACCAGGCATCCAGACGGGCAAGGTCGAGGCGCTCACTGATACAGTGCTGGCCCAACTGCCCGGCCGCTTCAGGCGTGGCGTCGTGCAGATACATGGTCAGCGCACGTAACAGCAGGATAGCGATTTCATTCTGCAGCGCTGGGCACTGCTCAAGCTGATTGGCCAGTGCGTGGGTCAGCTGGTTTAACGCGGGAGGCACGCTGAAAAAGCGCGGTTTATCGAATAAGCGCTCAATCTCGCTGCCTTTTTCAAGCGTGGCCAGTTGAGCAACGGGAATATCCAACACCAACGTTCGGTTGCTACCATCGCCCTGGTACTCGTGGTGGCGCGAGGAAGGAATCAGACAGCCACGCCGGGCCGTCACCCTCTCCCCCTGCCCCTCCATCGAAAGCTCCGTTACACCACAGGTAGCCAGAATAAGCTGGTGGAAATCATGGGCATGGGCCACCTGCTCTTGGGCTAAGTTGCGGCTGTGCAGCTCAAAAAAGGCCATGGTGGGTTACCGTCTTTCGTCGAATGCGATTAATTCACTATAAAACGCCCAGGCAACAAAAAGCGAGGGAGCAGCTAACTGTAGCCTAACAATCTACTTGATGGCTGCCATTTGGCCGCTGACTGTCATCCGCCAGTCATGGACGCAAGATAGCTTGTCAGTAAGCTGCCAATAGAGTCTAAACAACATGCCACAGCGCCGACGCCCCTCTCTCAGCACCCATCTCAGTGACCAGGAAGTCTCGGCCCTCACTCAATTAGCCAATGGCAATGCTCTACACCTGCAGCGTAAAGCTGACCGCGAGTCACGGCTAGTGTCAGCTTTGACGCTGTTTCACTCAGCGGCGTCAACGACCGAGACGCCGTTGAGTGGTATGAAAATACTGATGATTTCGGATGTTTACTTTCCCCGCGTCAACGGCGTATCGACGTCCATTGCCAGCTTTCGCGGCGCCCTGGAGCGCTTGGGGCACTCGGTTACCCTGATTTGCCCTGGCTACCCCGTGGGCCAAGTGGATGAACCGGGCGTCGTGCGTACCCGTTCGCGCCAAGTGCCCGGCGACCCTGAAGATCGCATGATGCACTATCGAGAGCTTCTCGCCATGGCACCGCAACTTTCTGCCAAGGCCTTCGATCTTATTCATGTCCACACACCCTTCACGGCGCACTATGCCGGTGTCGCCCTTGGCCGTCGGCTCGGCCTTCCAGTGGTGGCCACCTACCACACGCTCTTTGAAGAGTATCTGCATCACTATATTCGCTGGTTACCACGGCGCTGGCTTCGCTTTGCCGCACGTCGGCTTTCGGTGCACCAGTGCCAACAGGTTGACGCCATCGTAGCCCCCTCCCGAGCAATGCAGGAAGCACTTAGCCGTTACGGCGTAACCACGCCCACAGAGGTTATTCCCACCGGCCTGGCGTTGGAGTCGTTCTGCCACTCCCAAGGACCCCAGGATGATAGCGACTTTCGCGCCCTTTACGGTCTGCCTCAGGAAGCACGCTTGCTGCTCTATGTAGGCCGCGCCGCGTTTGAGAAGAACATCGATTTTCTGATCGACATGCTGCCCAAGGTACTAGTCGAACACCCCACTACCCGACTAATCATTACCGGCGAAGGCCCAGCGCATGACTCGCTGGTTCGGCGTGCCCAGGAAGTGGGTGTGGCAAAGTCAGTGCTATTTCTCGGCTATCTCGACCGCAACGGCCCGCTGCAAGCGGCCTACCGCGCCGCCGACGTGTTTGTATTTGCCTCACGCACGGAAACCCAGGGATTGGTTCTGCTGGAAGCGATGGCACTCGGCACCCCAGTGGTGTCTACCGCCATGATGGGCACGCTTGATGTACTAAAAGAAGGAGAAGGCTGCCTGATCGCCAAAGATAACCATGACGACTTCGCCACCCAGATTAACCACCTGCTAAGCGATGAAACCCTGCGCCAGCAGCTCGCCAAGCACGCCCAAACCTACGCCGCCAGCTGGCACGAAGATGCCAAAAGTGCCGAGCTGGTTGCTCTTTATCAGAAACTTGCGGCTGAGCGTTCAACCAATGCGGGAAAGTAAGTGCCGATATCTCCGCGGACACTTTGTGGACACATTGTGGACACATTGTGGACACATTCAGAGATTCAGGAAGGGAAAAACACAAATTGCAGACACAAAAAAAGGCACCTAAGTGCCTGATTTTAAAGATGGTGCCGGTAGCCAGACTCGAACTGGCACGCCTGTTACAGCGGCACATTTTGAAACCTTAGCGCATCAACTCATACTAACGTGACACATTGATTTTAAAGCTTTTACGCCTTAAAAATTGCTCGTTTCAGCTCAAAAATGTTGTTGCAATGCGGACACTTCACGTTCATTTGCCATTATTACCAAATAGGTATATATTTTTTTTCCTATGAATAGCAAATCACCAAAACCTTTGCGATGGGTAGCTAGCTCAAAAAAAGATCTCCAGGCCATGCCCGAGGATGTGAAAGATGTTTTCGGCTTCGCGCTTCACCTGGCTCAGTCCGGTTCAAAACACTCTCAAACTAAGCCACTCAAAGGCTTTGGCTCGGCTGGTGTTCTTGAAGTAGTGGAAGACTACCAAGGTGATACCTACCGCGCTGTTTACACGGTTCGCATCCAGGAAGCGGTATATGTACTCCACTGCTTTCAAAAGAAGTCATCCACGGGTATCTCCACACCTAAACCCGATTTAGATAAAATTCGTGACCGATTGAAAGCGGCAGAAAAACACGCCAAAGGAGAAACCTAATGATCATTGAAGAAAGCATCGGCAACGTCTACGACGATATCCACAGCAATGATGCCGATGAAATGCTCATCAAAGCACAGCTTGCCGCCAAGATCGGTGAGGTCATCAAGCAACGCCGTTTAACTCAGGTCAAAGTTTCCGAGTTGACCGGCTTGCCTCAGCCTAAAGTGTCTGCCCTTCTTAAAGGCCAGTTTCGGGGCATCAGCGAATCCAAGATGCTTGAATCTCTCGCTCGCCTGGGTCGTGATGTTCGCATTGTGGTGGGGCCAGCTCGCCCACGCTCTAAACCTGGGCATGTTCAGCTTGAGGTATCTTAAACAGCCATCATCTTTTTAAGCTAAGCATAGCTAGTTAACGCTATAAAGTATGCCTTGAAAATCGAGGTGGACAAAAAGTGGACAGATTCAGATATTCAGGAGGGAGAATACAAATCACAGACACAAAAAAGGCGCCTAAGCGCCTGATTTTAAAGATGGTGCCGGTAGCCAGACTCGAACTGGCACACCCGTAAAGGCGGCGGATTTTGAAGCCTTGGGCCACCTACTCACTACGGCACACTGTATTGATTTTAAAGGATTTTTACCACGAAAAATGCTCATTATAGCTCGCTAAAGCTAAGTTATGTTGTCGCAATGTGGACACTTTTGCTCCCTTATCAATCAACCTATCAATAAGGTTTTTACCTAAATATTTACGTTTGTATTCGCCATATCTTAATTAAAATGGCAGATAAATCCATGCTTATTAGCGAATATTATACAAGCGAAACGTTAAATAACCAAAAAGATATTACTCAAACCTAAAGTTAAACATTAGTTTTAATTAATATCTATGCATTCTGACACATCAATCACCTCATTATCACAAGGAACGCGCACTTGTTTAGCATCTTCATTAAAGATGTAAAAAGCAACAATATATAGAACATAAAAACCAATTACTCTTTTTATATTCTTTCTTTGTTTATTTATTTCACCACCAAGATAGCTATCACCCTTTTTAAAAGAATCCCACTCTGATTCACTAAAATTACTAGCAAGCCTTATGATATCTTCAATTATATCTTTTGCTTTTTTACGGTCATCACTACTGTATTTCTCGTTACTTATTTTCAAATTATCTTTAATGCACTCAACACGATGAAGTATTCTAAACTGTAAATCTTTGCTACTTTTCAGTTTTGTTCGTAAAACAGTCCTTTTTTTATGATATTCAACAGATTTTTCAAATAACTTAGCCTCAAGGGTATCTATATCATTAAGAAGTCCCTCATCTTCTGCTAAACTTTCTCCTAGAAGATCAATTTTTTCGCTAATAACTACCTTCAAATACGCGGCTGTTATACAAATTTCACAAAAATCTGATATATCTACTCTAAAACTCTCCATCCATTCAGACTTTATTTTTACAAACTCAGAATCTCTACTGTTTAAAGATGACAGCCTAGTATAAATGCCCGCAATCAATGCAGCCGCTATAAATGCTAAATCTCCAGGTTCAATCAACGACATTTAAAACCTCCACTTTCTTGTTTTCATAATTTAAACTCATTCTATTAAGCATAACCCCTGCATCTCTACATACATTGTTCAAAATAATATCTCTTCTTTTTCTATCAGGCTTCTCGTGGCTGGAGTCGTCAAGTTCTAATGCGCAATAAATACGAAAATCATCTTTATGACACATAACGTAGTCAAAGTGCCATTGCGACACCTGCCAAAATAGAGCCTTATATTCTTTTGTCCAGGTGAGATACTTTTTTACATTAGGCTGTAAAACGTCCACTACTCGCACCTGGGCAAATATATAATATTGTTCACCATACTTTCGCTCTAACACCTTATAAACCTTTTGCTCGATTGGAGTCATCATAAAACCTTTACTTACATATGCTCCACCTTTTTCAATTAGCTGAATTGACAGGGAGTCTTCCTTTTTATTCATTCTAGCTTTATTTGTTTTTCTTGATTTCTTTTTATAAGAAAAAAAAAGAACCTTAACAGTAAAAAAAACTGCTAAAGCTCCTAATAAAAATATTATAAAAGGGATCTTACCATCTACTATAGCACCCAAGATATTCACATCTGCCATTTATCCCTTTCCCCTTTATCCACAATGCCTACCCCCTGGATACCATCTATCCACAACCCGTTGTGCTAGTTGGTATCCGTCCCTGTTTGCTTCAACGTACGGCGCGCCCTCTCTATGTCGGGGCTTACTTGTCCGCACACTTCATCTACCTGACCTGTCATTAACCAAAGTGTGTACTTAGGCCACTGCTTACATATAGCTTCTAAAAGATCGCCTTTCGGCACCCTTCCTGTCTGCTCAATACCTTCTAATGTTTTCTTAGCAATTCCAATAAGTTGCGAAAACTCCCCCCTTCCTGAAGTTTCCACCTCACGAATTTGACGGATTTTATGGGCAAGTTCGCTTGACATATACTCAACTCTGAGTAACCTTAGATATGAGTGTACTCTATTTTGAGTACATGGCTGGTTGCACCAACCTCTTGTTTTTTTGGTGCTGATTGCAGCCTACCACAACATGCCACAGCGAGCAGGTACAGCATGGAAACGAGCAACACGCCCCACGTTCCCGCACCTCAGGTGCCCGTTATGACGATAGAGCGTTTCTCCGAGCTAACTGGCCTCACCCCCGACACCATCCGGGGCCAGCTTAACCAGGGGAATCTCCCGCTTATAAAGGTGGGTCGTCGTCGCCTCGTTAATGTCGCGCTTTTTACCGTTGAATGCCTGCAATCGGAGGACTGGCAGTGATGACCGCTATAGCCCCCCAAGCTCCCGTTGTCAGCCTCACAGCGCCTAACAAGCTCTTGGACACCGATACCTTCGCTATCAAGGTTCAAGAGCTCTTGATGGACGACCAGCGCGCTCCTGGCATGGTGTTGCTTCACCAGCATGTTGTTAAAGATTTTGACAATGGTGGTTTCAGCTTCATCAACGTCCCAGCGGCGCACATGCTCGCTCTCGACCTGGACGACACCACCATCACCCGCATGGTCGCCATTGACGATTGCCTTCGTTACAGCATCGTTTTCAAGCACTACCAGCACGCCCTGGCCTACCTCGCCAAGCACTACGGCCTTGCCCTGGCCACCGACCGCGCCTCTACACCTACCGACGCCTCCCCTTGCTCATCGGTGATTGTGGTACCGGCGCACCTATCCACACCCCTACGGCTAACGCGCCGTCCTTTATCCACAACGGCCTTTAGCCCTTTCGGAGTTATGCACATGAGCAAAAAACAGCCCATTCGCGTGTTTCTCGAACAAGAGATTCACAGCCGCTATTTGATCCAAGCAGGCACCAACGGCTTGACCCCCTCCGCCCTGGGGGAACACCTGATTCAGTACGGCCTTACCCAGCTGGAACGCGGCGAAAAAGCACCGCTGAAAGCCCCAGTGGGTGATGCCTCCCCCGCTCCCCACGGCAACAGGGCCTGATTCTGTGTCCCCTGCCCGTCATCCGTCGCCCTTCGGTCGCACGGTGCCCTTAGCCCGCCTCGGGGCGGCTGTCATACCCGAGGCACGAGCGGTTGACAGCCGCCCCGAGGTGGGCTGCCGTGCGACGCGACAGAAGGGCCACGGAGGGCGGGTTGGGACACCCCCCTGCCTCGATTCCCGAGCTCTGAGGGAGCGGGGCCAGCGGTGCCTCCATGGCAGGGACTATGCACGCGCCGCCACCTACTACGCCCAGGCTGAATACCTGGCGCTGGTACAAAACGGCGTCACACCTGAAACCACTGAGCTAGCCATTCTCGCGGACTACTGCCTAACACAAGCCGCCAGAACCCAACGCTAACGAAAGGAACCATCACCATGATCAACACCATTCAAGCCCACGTTATCGGCGCATCACGCTACAGCATGGACAACGGCGTTAAAGGCGCAAAAATCACCGTTATGCAGGCCGCCTCTGCTGACAACGACAACGTGCTAGGCAACCAAGTCAGCGTCATGTCTGCGCCTTATGAAATCTTCGACCAGCTCCACGCCTCGGCCCCGCACATGCCCTGCGCCATGGAGCTGGATATCGAACTGCGCACCTCGGCCGCCTCAGCGGGTGGCAAAACCACCATTCACGTGATCGCCGCCCGCAAACCCAACGCCACCGGTAGCCAGCCGCAACCCGCTACCAACAGCGACAAAAAATAGGATTTTGAGCCATGGACACAACAGAAATTAGCGGTCTGTGGCTCCTGGTTTATTGCGTCGGCCTCGTTCTCTCGTTCGGGATCGGCGCGATAAATGGGGGCCAACGATGAACGACCCAAGCATCACGTTTGTGGTTGGCACCCTTTTCACGTCCTACGCCATTGGTTGGGCGTTTGGACACATCATCTTGACCCTTAAACGCTTTATGGAGTCTGTCACATGACCCTTAACACCATCGCACAACACGTAAAACAAGCCGCTACCTCCACACGCGGCAAAGTCGCTGGCGGTGCTGCACTGCTCATGGGTTCGGTAGCTGCTCACGCTCAGGAAGCCACCGGTGCCGCTGCGGCGTTCGATGAAGTCTCGGCCTCTGGCGCTGAAATGGCCGGTTATGCATGGCCGGTTGTGGCTTCTATCACCGCCGCCTTAATCGGCATCAAGTTGTTTAAGAAGTTTGCTAACCGCGCTTCTTAATACCGCTTTAACAGGGATCAACAAGGGGCGGAAACGCCCCTTTTTATATCGCGAGGGGAACATGATTAAAAAACTTGTTTTATTATTTCTTTTATCATCTTTTTTAATGGTGTTTTCCAATTCTGTTTTAGCTGACCCCTCTTTTACTCGTCATTGGAATTATAAGGTTTCTTCGTGGGATTCCCCTGCCGAGGCTTGTTCTGATCTTACTGCTTCTCATACAAATACTGACCCTGCTTATTACTATAGAAATGAAGGCGCTCATAAAAAAAGCGATGGTGATTATTCTTGTCTTCGCAGGACTTGTTATATAAATCCTATTAATGGTAATACTTGCGCTTCTAAAGCTAATGTTGTTTATACTATTAAAGCTAATGATTGTGATGGTTCTTCTTATTGCGATGCTTTGGCAACTAATCCTAACCTTTTACCTGAAAAAACAGATGAAGAGTGTCAAGCTGAAAATGGTGATTCAATACTGACGGATCCCCACGAAGTTGATGCTATTCATCATGTAACGCTTGATAAGTCGCTTCTTCACGCAGGGCTTCCTGA